>NZ_CP045333.1:3651522-3953826 GCF_009363335.1 Labrenzia sp. THAF191a | reverse complement strand
GACGCTGGCGCCGTTCTGGTCGGCGCGACCCACATGGGCGAATACGCCTATGATTTTACCGGCGAGAGCGCGCACGACGGCATCTGCCGCAATCCTCATGATACGGGTCACATGACCGGGGGCTCTTCCTCCGGATCTGCCGCGGCAACGGCTGCCGGCATGGTGCCGCTGGCAATGGGCTCCGATACCAATGGCTCCATCCGCGTGCCGGCCTCGTTCTGCGGCCTGTTCGGCTTGAAGCCGACCTATGGCCGCCTCAGCCGCGCCGGCACCTATCCCTTTGTCGGCAGTCTCGATCACCTCGGTCCGCTGACACGTTCGGCAGAAGATCTTGCCCTGATCTTTGACGTCCTGCAGGGCCACGACCCCGCGGACCCGGCCCAGGCAAACCATCCGGAAATCGAGACCCATAACCGGCTGCAGGAAGATATCGGCCCGCTGCGCATTGCCGTTGCAGGTGGCTATTTCCGCGACAAGGCCCTGCCGGATGCCCTGAATGCAGTAGACCTTGTCGCCAAGGCGCTTGGGGCAAGCCTTGAGATTGACATTCCGGAAGCCGCACGGGCCCGCGCCGCGGCCTATGTCATTACGGCGGCCGAAGGCTCTACCCTGCATCTCGGCCGTATCCTGGAACGGCCGCAGGACTTTGACCCGGAAACGCGTGACCGCTTCCTGGCGGGAGCCATGGTACCCGCAATCTGGGTCCAGCAGGCTCAGCGCTTCCGGAGCTGGTTTCGCGACCTCTTCCGCAAGATTTTCGAAAACGTCGACGTTCTTCTGGCCCCGGCGCCCCCCTTCCCGGCCCTGCCGTCAGGTACCAAGACTTTCACGATCGGCGGCGAGACCATGCCGGCCCGGCCCAACATCGGCCTGTTTACCCAGCCAATCTCCTTCATCGGCCTTCCCGCGGTAACGGTACCGGTCTGGCAGGAAGGGGCGACATTGCCGATCGGTGTTCAGGTGATCGCCCCTGCCTGGCGCGAGGATTTGGCGCTTCGTGTCGCTCACCACCTGGAACAGACAGGTATCTGCCGCGCTCCCGTCGCCAATTTGACGGCCTGAAGCCCGGTGAAAAGGGAACAGGCCCGCACCACAGGAAACCTCAGTCTGGCGCAGCTGCGAGCGTTGGAAGCTGTGGTGCGCACCGGAAGCTTCACAGATGCGGCGAAGGAAATCGGCGTCTCCCAACCCTCCATCTCCAATCACATTCAAGGTCTGGAAAGCCGCTTCAAGACAAAACTGCTGGTAAAGTCCGGATATTCCGTTTCCGCGACCCCGGTTCTGGTCGCTCTATTGCCCCGCATCAGGGCGTTGCTGGCATTGGCAGGTGATCTGGAAACCGAACTGTCTCACCACCGCGCCCTGGCGGCTGGTGAACTCAGGATTGGCTATTCAACCTACCAGCTTGCCATCCCGATCATCTCGGCCTTCATGGCGAAACACCCAACCATCTCCATCGAGGCCCGCGCCCTTGCAAGCCAGGACATCATCAACCTGATCGAAACAGGCTCTCTCGATATCGGGTTCATTACCGGGCGCGAAATTCCGGCAGGCCTCGAAGGCGAATTGATCCTGAAGACACGCATTGTCCTGGCGGCTCCTCCCGATCACCCGCTGGCGAAAAAGGAGAGCGCCTCCTGGAAAGACGTCGCCGAGCTCCCCCTCCTCCAACGCGAAGGAAGTTCCGGCACCCGCAGACTGTTCGAAGCCGCTGCCACGCTTGCCGGGACAAGACCCAAGACCGCACTCGCTCTTGGCTCGTGGGGGTCAATCGCAACGCTGGTCAGATCCGGCTCGGGTATCGGTGTCGCGCTGGAAGCGGAAATCACCGAGCGCGACGGTTGTGTCGGTGTCAGGATCGAAGACGCGAACCTCACCGCAAACCACTTTGCAGTCTGGCAAAAAGACATGGGTACAGTGGCCGCCATAGAGGCATTTCGAGCCGGGTTGCCCGTTTCATGACAAATAGAAGTCACCCGTCATTTGATAATTAAAACCTATACATTCTGATCTTTGATAGACCGAAAGACAGTTCCGTGATTACTGGCGCCTGACGTTTTCAAAACCACTGCACCAGAGTCGATTTCATCGCCCACGACAAAAGCGTGATACTGACTTTGAACGGCTCCAGCACAATTCCAGAGACCACCAGAATGAAACAGAGATCTTATGACCTTGCGATCGTCGGTGCCGGGATCGTTGGGCTTGCGCACGCCCTAGCAGCAGTCAGGCGCGGCAAGAAAGTTGTCGTCATTGATCGCGACAGCCAGGCAAATGGCGCATCGATTCGCAACTTCGGCTTTGTGACCGTCACCGGCCAACAGGCAGGCGACTGCTGGCAAAAAGCGTCGCGCAGCCGACAGGTGTGGGCAGAAGTTGCGGAAGCCGCCCGCATACCGCTGCTGCACGAAGGTCTGACCATGACCGCAAGGCTCCCGGAGTCCGAAGCTGTTATCGACGCGTTTCTGCAGACAGAAATGGGTGCGGAGTGTCAGCGCCTGACGCCCGCTGAGGCCGCCCAAAAGGTTCCCTGTTTGCGACAGGAGAAAATCACCTGCGCGCTCTATTCACCGCTTGAAGTGCGCGTGGAATCGAAAGATGCCCTGCCCCGGATCGCCAATTGGCTGAAAGAAGCCCTTGCCGTCGACTTCCTCTGGCAGACAAGCGTCAATTCTGTCGAGGCACCGAAGCTTCAAACCTCGCGCGGGATGGTGCACGCGGAGACCGTGATCATCTGCCCCGGCGACGATGGCACGACACTTTTTTCTGACCGGATCGCCACTTACGAAGTCACGCGCTGCAAACTGCAGATGTTGCGCGTCGCCCCTCGCAATCGTATCGACCTTGGCACCGCAGTCATGTCTGACCTCGGCCTGGCGCGATATCTTGGCTATGCCGAACTCCCCGAAGCAGAGCCCTTGAAAGCCCGGCTGGATCGGGAGATGGCTGATCACCGGGAAAACGGCATTCACCTGATCGTTGTCCAGTCCGAAGACGGCAGTCTCGTTGTCGGCGACAGCCATCATTACAGCGCGACACCCGATCCGTTCATCGACAAGACCGTGAACGACCTGATCCTGGGCGAGATGGAGACGATCCTCGATCTTGGCCCCTATGACATCTCTGAAACCTGGATCGGCACCTACGCCTCTGCCCCGGACCGCTGGCGCTTCACCGATGCGCCGGACGATAGCACCCGCATTGTCGTCGTCACCGCCGGCTGCGGTGCCTCCACCGCCTTCGCCATCGGCGAGGAAACCATTGCCGATCTCTATGCGTGAGGAAACAAGATGAGCAAATTCAAAGCCGTGGTCTTCGACTGGGCCGGTACCATGATCGACTTCGGTTCCTTTGCCCCGATGGGTGTCTTTGTAAAGGCCTTCGAGACCTTCGGCATTACCGCAACCATCGACCAGGCACGCGGCCCGATGGGCAAACCGAAGTGGGACCACATCCGCTCCATGATGGATGACCCGGACATCTGCGCCCAATGGATCGCCAAATACGGCCACGCACCAACTGATGCCGATGTGGACAAGGTCTACAAGATTTTCGTTCCAATGAACGAGGAAGTCGTCGCCGATTTCTCCGATCTCGTTCCAGGTGCTGCCGAGGTTGTCAGACAGCTTCGCGCCAAGGGCATGAAAATCGGCTCAACCACCGGCTATACCCGCTCGATCATGGAACGCGTGCTGCCGAAAGCCGCCGAACAGGGTTATGAGCCGGACAATCTCATCTGTGCCGACGACCTGCCGGAAGGCCGTCCCGGACCGCTCGGCATGTATCAGTGCTTCGTCGATCTGGTGGCCTATCCGCCGAGCGCGGTCATCAAGGTGGACGACACCGAACCCGGCATTGCCGAGGGTGTTGCAGCCGGCTGCCTGACTGTGGGTCTTGCGCTGTCGGGCAACTATGCCGGCAAGACACCGGAGGAACTCGCTGCACTTTCGGAAGATCAGGTTGACGCCCTGCGCCAGCATGCAACGGTAGAGCTGAAAAAAGCCGGTGCCGACTACGTGATTGATACGGTCGCGGATCTGCCAGCCCTGATCGAGAAACTGGAAGCGGAATGACACGTCCCAATATCCTGCTGATCACCGCTGACCAGTGGCGGGGCGATTGTCTCGGCACAGTTGGACACCCTGTTGTCCGAACGCCGAACCTTGATGCCTTCGCCGAAACGGCGACGGTTTTCGAACAGCATTTTGCGGCAACTGCTCCGTGCTCTCCCGCACGGGCCTCGCTCTATACCGGGCTCTACCAGATGAATCACCGGGTCGTGTGGAACGGCGCGCCACTCGATGACCGGTTCGACAATATTGCCCGTGCTGCCCGCCGGGCCGGTTATACGCCAACGTTGTTCGGCTACACCGATACCTCGCCCGATCCTCGCCTGCATCACCCGAACGACCCCGTCCTGACTTCCTATGAAGGTGTTCTGCCCGGCTTCTGGGTACGCCAGCCGCTTGCCGAGGACGAAAAGCAGTGGCTTTCCTGGATGGTCTCACGCGGCCACGATCCCGCAGGTTTGCCTACCATCCATCACGTGGAACCAGAAGAAGGTGAAAAAGTCAGCCTCAAGGCGGCCAGGTATTCAAAGGACGAAACCCAGACAGCCTTCATGACGGATGCCTTCCTCACCTGGCTTGGAGAACAGGATGAAGACCGGCCATGGATGGCGCATGTTTCCTTCCTGCGACCGCATCCGCCGATTGCCGCTCCTGCGCCCTATAACACCCTCTACCATCCCGATGACGGGCCGGGTTTCTCCGGGGCACCAACTGCGGCGGAGGAAGCTGGGTTTCACCCCTTCATGGAAGCCCTGCAGGATTATCAGCAGCTGGCCTCCCATCTACCGGGGACCACTGACTTCGTGCGTGATCTGACAGAGCGCGATCTCAGGCGGTTGCGAGCACTTTATTACGGCATGATTACCGAAGTTGACGCACAGCTCGGCCGGATCTTCGAAGCGCTGGAACCACTCGAAAACACGTTGGTTATTTTCACGTCCGATCATGCTGAGATGATGGGCGATCACTGGATGCTCGGCAAAAGCGGGTTCTACCGTGAGAGCTACCACATTCCCCTCATGATACGGGCACCGGGTGGCAGCGCAGCGAACCGGGTTTCCGCCTTTACCTCCTCGACCGATATCTTCCCGACACTCCTGGATCTGCTGGATATCGAACCCGAGCATGCCCCGGACGGAGCCAGCCTGCTGCCGTACCTCAGCGGACAAACGCCTCTGTCCTGGCGAGATGCTGCTCTCTGGGAGTTCGATTACCGGCAATTTCTGAAGAAATGGCCGGAGAAGTTCCCGGCATCTGCCCATGAAGGATCCTCCGCAGCACTTTGCCGCCTCGGGCCGGAATGGCAGTTCGTGCATTTCTCCGGAATGCCGAACATTCTGATGAAGGCCGCCTGCACGTCCACCGCGCCGGTCAACGAGGCGGCCAGTCACCCGGACCTGGTGATCGCCAACCTTGATGCCCTTGTGGCAACCCGGATGCGCCACAACGACGAGACCCTGGCCCGCACCCTGGTCTGGGACTACTATCAGGAATAGCCCGGACTTTCGCAGGTCCACTTAGCGTCACGTTAAGCGTCGAACGACAGAATGAACCCTCCATTGGGGCTCTGAAGAATGCGTCAGACTTTGCGGGAACATCGGCTTTTCACCGGGACTGGACGGAGTGTTCTCCGGACCATGGGCCTTGCTCTCGTCGCCCTGCTTTCGCACCAGCAGGTGTCCGCGGCCCCAATCGAGCTCAAGGTCATCGACTCGATCGATCCCCCCTGGCCGTCCATTGGACGGGTAAACGTTGCCGGCTTCAGGTCGACCACCATGTGTACCGGCACCTTGATCGCACCCGATATCGTGCTCACAGCCGCCCATTGCCTCTACAACAAGACGACCCGCAGGCCCTTTCCGATCGGAGACCTTCTGTTCATGGCCGGTGTTCGGCGGGACGAATACTCCGCCCGCCTGGAAGCTGCCTGCACCATCACCGCTGCAGGATACGAGCCACAGCAGAAACCGAGGTTACGGGACGTACACAAGGATGTCGGCATCATTTTGCTGAAGGAACCCAGCACATTACCGCCCGTTCCGGTGCTTTCGCTGGATGAGGCAACAGTTCTGACCAAGGACACACGGTTTCAATCCGCAGGTTACCGCCGCAGCCGCCGGTTTCTGCCAACCGTCGTGCCCGCGTGCAGGGTCATGGGAACAGCCGGGGACAGCTGGGTCACGGATTGCGCCTCGGAAGCCGGCGCATCGGGCGGCCCGCTCCTGGTGGAAACGCCGAACGGGCTCCGTGTTGCCGGCATCATGTCTGCCAAGATTGACGCCGTCCGCTCAGCCATCGTGCCTTTCCTGGAATGGCAGGACCTTATGGCCAACCCGACCTGCAGCGATGACAGTGCTCCGGCAGCCCCACCTCTCCGGTCATCGCTTGATACGGACAACTGACGACAATTCAGCCGACAAGCATAATCTGAACCGAAAGACAAATTTTCTCTGCACCAACGTCGGTTGCCCGGTTATGGTGCTATTCCCTGAATTCGGCCGGGAGCTGCTTCGCAACGCGTGCAGCTTTTTGGCCGGCAGACTGCCAGACGCAAAGACCCCTTGGCTCATGTACCAATCTGCGCCTCCTTCCAGTGCCGAACACTTCCGGCCGGTTTCCACCGACAAGCTCGCCTTTGTCGCCAGCGACACGGAGGAAGCACTCAAGGCTCAGGAAGACCTGTCTGCCCGCTACGGCAATGTTCCGGTGGCAGAAGCCGATGTCATTGTGGCTCTCGGCGGCGATGGCCTGATGCTGCAGACCCTTCACAAGCACATGGGCAGCAACAAACCGATTTACGGCATGAACCGTGGTTCGGTCGGCTTCCTGATGAACGAATACCGGGAAAACGACCTGAAGGACCGGCTAGCGCTGGCCGACATCACGACGATCCGGCCTTTGGAAATGACGGCCACGACCTCCGAAGGCATCCATCACGCCCTTGCCATCAACGAGGTGTCACTCCTGCGCCAGACATCGCAGGCCGCCCGTTTGCGCATCTCCGTCGATGGACGCGTCCGGCTGGAAGAACTTGTGTGCGACGGCATCATTGTCGCGACACCGGCGGGGAGCACTGCCTACAATCTATCTGCGCATGGCCCGATCCTGCCAATCACCGCACAGCTGCTCGCGCTGACCCCCATCAGCGCCTTCCGGCCACGGCGCTGGCGCGGCGCGATCCTGCCGAACGGCGCAAAGGTAGATATCGAGATACTGGATCCCGGCAAACGCCCTGTCAGCGCGTCAGCCGACCACACTGAAATCCGTCACGTCACCCATGTTGCAGTCCGGGAGGCGGCCGAAGCGGAAGGCGTGATCATGTTTGATTCCGATCACGGTTGGGACGAACGCATCCTCACTGAAATGTTCCGCTATTAGTTTCGAAACATCCTGGCGGAAACACCCTGTTAAGTATGATTGCCGATACTGCCAGCCACAGGCTCCGGCCGAATGCCCGAAGGCTTTGCCACCGAGGTGTTCTGTAGTCCGGACCGAGCGAGGATAACGAGGACATTTGCCGTCATGGCCGACACTGCCAAGGACCAGGAATATGAAATCTTGTCCCCGCCATCGGACCTGCGCAGCAAGGTGCGGGAACTGACGCCCCGCGAGGCCAAGAAATTCGATCCGGTCAAGGCGGCTGAAGCAGCACTCGAACGCTTGTCCTCCCATTTCGGAACCTGGATGAACAACGAGAGCGCGACCCTGCTTCACGCCTGGGAAGCTGTTCGCGCAGAGGGATTGAACGACGACACCCTCGCCGCCCTGTTTCAGGCTGCACACAACATCAAGGGACAGGCCCTGACACTTGGCTTTCCATTGGTTGGCGAAGTCGCCGCCAGCTTCTGTCACCTGATCGAAACCGTGCCGTCTCCCGACAAGTTGCCCCTGTCCCTCGTCGAACGCTACGTCGAAGCCATTCGCGCAATGGTCGCCGAAGGTGCAAAGGACGAAGCGAACAAGACCGGCGTCGAACTTCTGAAAACCCTGCAAGGCGTGACGGAAGAATATCTGGCGCAATTTCCGCCGAAACCTGATGACGTCTGACGGACCAGTAGACCAATTGCCAACAAGGTTTATGCCGCAACGTCAAAGAGTTGGTTGACTCAGGTTTCAAGCGCGCATAGCATTCGGGCTATTCATGGAGAATGGCCGTGAAACATTTTTTTTGTTTCTTTTTTCTTTTATTGCTGTCTTTGACTTCCGCACATGCCGAACGAAGAGTAGCTCTCGTAATAGGGAATTCCGGCTACGCGAATGTCGCGGAGCTGAAGAACCCCTACAATGATGCCAAGGGCATGTCGGACAAGCTGACGGACCTCGGATTCGATGTCGTGACTGGTCTCGACCTGAGCTTGAGGGACATGCGCCAGACCGTGCGCGAGTTCATCAAGAAGCTCGATAACGCAGACCTTGCCCTGTTCTTCTATGCCGGCCATGGCATCCAGGTGAACGGCGAGAATTATCTCGTCCCGGTCGACGCCGAACTCAGCACCCATCTCGACCTTGATTTCGAGGCCCTGCCCGCCAATCTCGTGCTCAATGCCATGGAGCAGAGCACGAAGGTCAACCTTGTCTTTCTGGATGCTTGCCGGAACAACCCGTTTACGGAAAACCTTGCCCGGTCCATGGGGACGCGCTCAAGCGCAGTCGGTCGTGGCCTTGCAAAGATCGGCTCCGGTGTCGGCTCCCTGGTGTCCTTCGCCACCCAGCCGGGCAATGTCGCGCTTGACGGCGACGGCGAGAACAGCCCGTTTACAACTGCCCTGATCAAGCATCTCGGCACGCCCGGTCAGGATATCACCCGCGACCTGGTAATGGTGCGCCGGGACGTTCTGGAAGCCACCAAGGGCCAGCAGGTTCCCTGGGACAATTCTTCGCTGACTGGCGAAGTCATTCTCAAACAGCTTGAGATGGTGCAGCCCGTCGAACCGGAAAAGCCGGCGATCAACCCGCAGATCGAACTCACCTATTGGGACTCGATCAAGTCGGGACAGAATGCGGCCTACTTCGAAACCTATCTGTCTCGCTACCCGGAAGGCCAGTTCGCCGACATCGCCCGGATCCGTCTGGACGAGATCAAGGCAAAGGCAGAAAGCGACAAGGCCGAGCAAGCGAAACCGGATGCCACGGCTGAAATCACTTATTGGCAGACAATCCAGAATTCGAACCGCCCGGAGATGTTCGAGAGTTATCTCGGCAGATACCCGAACGGGATCTATGTCGACCTTGCCCAGCTGAAAATCCAGTCTATCAAGAGCCAGGCGGAAGCGGATGCGCGCCGCAAGGCTCAGGCAGAGGCAGAAGCCCAAGCCATCGCTGCGGCAGCAGCGAATGCATCGCCTGAAAGAACGACGTCCAAGCCTGCAGACAAAATCACCGTTGCCGCCCTGACGCCTGATCAGGCGCCGTCAACGACCTCGACATCCCCGGTATCGTTGTTATCGCCTGAAGAGCTTGCAACGGCTCTCCAGACAGAACTCAACCGGGTTGGCTGTTCGGTTGGCCGTGTTGACGGCGACTGGGGCAACAGAAGCCGTCAGGCACTGAGAACCTATGGCCGCGAAGCCGGTATCGATTTGGCATCACTAGACCCGGATCCCTCGGTCCTGGAACAGCTCAAGAAATCGACCGGACGCGTCTGCCCGCTGACCTGTGGACGGAACCAGGAACTGAAGAACGGTCGCTGTGTCGCGACCAGAAAGCCTGAACCTTCCGGCAACAGCCCCAAGCCAAGCACGCAGACGAAGACAACTGACAGCTGCCCGAAAAACCCGTCTGCCTATGGAAACAAGGTAATTGGAAAATCTCATGGCCTCGGCCGCCAGACCCTTACACACCCCTGCGGCAGGAAGCTTGCATGCAGAGGTTCTAGGGCCAGCTGGGTAAAGACCTGCACCTGGCTTTAGCCGTTCGGCTGAAGTCTGATTTATGAACGTTTGAAGTTGAATTTTTCTGGTGAGCCCGCGATCAGATTTCCGATCCCGAATCGCCGGATTACCCTTCGGGGGAGCAGCCGTTTTTCGCCCGATTGCTCCCGAGATCAGGTAGCTCTGGAGAATCGATTGTGAAGCAGATCCTCGTATCCCTTTTGCTTCTTGCGTTTGCCGCAAGCGCGGCACATGCCGAACGCCGTGTCGCGCTCGTGATCGGTAATTCCGGTTATGAACATGTCACACAGCTCACCAATCCGGACAACGACGCCAAAGGCATGGCCGAAAAACTGACCAGTCTGGATTTCGAGGTCGTGACCGGTACCAACCTGTCGCTTCGGGATATGCGAAAGACAGTGCGGGAATTCATCGCCAAGCTCGAAGGTGCCGATATAGCCCTGTTCTTCTACGCAGGGCATGGCCTGCAGGTAAGTGGCGAGAACTATCTGGTGCCGATTGACGCCGAGCTGAATTCCTACGTCGATCTTGAATTCGAGGCGATGCCGGCGAACCTTGTTCTCAATGCCATGGAGCATTCCACCAAGGTCAATCTGGTGTTTCTGGATGCTTGCCGGAACAATCCGCTGGCTGAAAACCTTGCCCGGTCCATGGGCACCCGTTCCGGTTCTGTTGGCCGGGGCCTTGCCAAGATCGGCTCCGGGGTTGGCTCTCTAATTTCGTTTGCCACCCAGCCTGGCAACGTCGCGCTTGATGGCGACGGCAAGAACAGTCCCTTCACGACTGCCCTTCTAAAACATCTCGGCACGCCCGGACAGGATATCACCCGGGATCTCGTCATGGTTCGCAGGGACGTTCTGGAGGCCACCAAGGGACAGCAGGTTCCCTGGGACAATTCCTCGCTCACTGGCGAAGTGATCCTCAAACAGCTTGAGATGGTGGAGCCCATTGAACCGGAAAAGCCAGCGATCAACCCGCAGATCGAGCTGGCCTACTGGGATTCGATCAAGTCCGGGCAGAATACCGCTTACTTCGAGACCTATCTGTCTCGCTACCCGGAAGGCCAGTTTGCCGACATCGCCCGGATCCGTATCGACGAAATCAGGGCAAAGGCCGAACGTGACAAGGCCCGGCAGAACAAGCCGGATGCAACGGCTGAGATCACCTACTGGCAAACAATCCAGAATTCGACCCGGCCGGAGATGTTCGAAAGTTACATTACCCGGTATCCAAAAGGGATCTACGCCGACCTTGCGCGGTTGAAGATCGAATCGATCAAACGCCAGGCCGAAGCAGAAGTCCGCCGCAAGGCCCAGGCCTCAGCGGCCGCGCCCAACCCGGTGCCTGAAAGAACCGCTACCAAACGCGACGAGGAAATCACCGTTGCCGCGCTGACACCTGACGAAACACCGGCAGGCGTCATTCCTTCGCCAGTCACAACGCTCTCCGCTGAAGAACTGGCTACGGCTCTGCAGACTGAACTCAACCGCGTCGGCTGTTCGGTTGGCAGGGTTGATGGCGATTGGGGCAACAAGAGCCGTCGGGCACTGAGGACCTATGGACGCGAAGCGGGCATCGACCTTGCCTCACTCAACCCAAGCCCCGACATTTTGGATCAGCTCAAGAAATCAACCGGACGCGTTTGCCCGCTCACCTGTGGACGGAACCAGGAACTGAAGAACGGCCGCTGTGTCGCAACCAGAAAGCCTGAACCTTCCGGCAACGGTTCCAAGCCGAGCACCAAGTCCAAGACCGCCGACAGTTGCCCGAAAAACCCGACTATTTACGGCAACAAGATCATCGGCAGAGTGCCCGGTGTCGGACGACAGACGTTGACACACCCGTGCGGCAGGAAGCTCGCTTGCAAAGGTTCAAAGGCCAGCTGGATATTGAGCTGTAACTGGATTTAGCCACACGGTAAAACCAGATTTAAGAACGTTCAAAGTTGAAGTGTGCCGGCGAGCCGCGATCTGAACTATGATCCCGGCCTGCCGGAGTACCCTACAGCAGAGTAACCGGAATAGTTTTGCACGGCAGCTCCCGAGAGCTGGTAGGTTTGGAGAACCGCCTGTGAAGCAGATAATCGCATGCCTGTTGCTTCTTGTGTTTGCCGCAAGCGCGGCACATGCCGAACGAAGAGTAGCTCTCGTAATAGGGAATTCCGGCTACGCGAATGTCGCGGAGCTGAAGAACCCCTACAATGATGCCAAGGGCATGTCGGACAAGCTGACGGACCTCGGATTCGATGTTGTCACAGGTCTCGACCTGAGCTTGAGGGACATGCGCCAGACCGTGCGCGAGTTCATCAAGAAGCTCGATAACGCAGACCTTGCCCTGTTCTTCTATGCTGGCCATGGCATCCAGGTGAACGGCGAGAATTATCTCGTCCCGGTCGACGCCGAACTCAGCACCCATCTCGACCTTGATTTCGAGGCCCTGCCCGCAAATCTCGTACTCAATGCCATGGAGCAGAGCACGAAGGTCAACCTTGTCTTTCTGGATGCTTGCCGGAACAACCCGTTTACGGAAAACCTTGCCCGGTCCATGGGGACGCGCTCAAGCGCAGTCGGTCGTGGCCTTGCAAAGATCGGCTCCGGTGTCGGCTCCCTGGTGTCCTTCGCCACCCAGCCGGGCAATGTCGCGCTTGACGGCGATGGCGAGAACAGCCCGTTTACAACTGCCCTGATCAAGCATCTCGGCACGCCCGGTCAGGATATCACCCGCGACCTGGTAATGGTGCGCCGGGACGTTCTGGAAGCCACCAAGGGCCAGCAGGTTCCCTGGGACAATTCTTCACTGACTGGCGAAGTCATTCTCAAACAGCTTGAGATGGTGCAGCCCGTCGAACCGGAAAAGCCGGCGATCAACCCGCAAATCGAACTGGCCTACTGGGATTCCATCAAATCCGGCGAATCTATTGCCTACTTCGAAACCTACCTGACCCGATATCCCGAGGGCCAGTTCGCGGATATCGCCAAGATCCGGATCGATGAGCTCAAGAGTCGCAGCGAGGCAGAAGCTGCCCGCAACGCGAAGCCCGACACCTCCGCTGAAATCGCTTTCTGGCAATCAATTCAGAACGCCACCCGGCCGGAAATGTATGAAACCTATCTGGAGCAATATCCGGACGGGATCTACGCCAAGCTGGCAAGGCTGAATATATCGTCACTGCAACAGCAGGCGGAAGCGGCAGCTACTGCCGCCGCTGCGGCACAGGCAGCCAAGGCTGCGGATGCCTCTAACAGCACGCCCCCTGTGCAGGAGATAACCGTCTCTGCCCTGCCTCAGCAAGAAACAGTATCAACCGCGCCCGCATCGTCAGTCACACCTTCAACCAGTAGCCGGTCACTCTCGCCTGAAGAACTCGCCACAGCAATGCAAACCGAATTGAACCGTCTCGGGTGTTCGGTTGGTCGTGTTGATGGTGATTGGGGCAACCGTAGCCGGCAAGCTTTGAGGATCTTCAGCCGCGAAGCAGGTGTCGATCTTGCCTCGCTCGACCCGGACCCTTCAATTCTAGACCGCCTGAAACAATCGACAGGCCGTGTGTGCCCGCTGACATGTGGTCGAAATCAGGAATTGAAGAACGGCAAGTGCATCGCCGTTCGGCAGGAAGCCCCCTCCAAATCGAACGAGAAGTCAAACTCCACTAAGACAGTACAATCAAGTGGTGCTTGCCCCGCCAATCCGACGGCATCTTCCAGAAGGCTGGTTCATTTCAACAACCGGCAGATCACTGCGACCATTACACACCCTTGCGGTCGCCAAGTGACATGCAATCGCAACCTCAAATCAGGCACACAGCCGACTTGTTTCTGGAGGTAAGGTCGAGCTTTTGAAACGGAATCTGACAGCAGCTCAAGCAGCGGCTGTCACCTGAAGGCCGCTGTTCTTCACCAATAGCCGGGCCTCGAGACGTGCAACGTCGATGGCGAAACGGCGCAGGAACGCGGTCACGTCTTCGTCCGCCCCCAAGGCGCCGTCCTGCATTTCGGAAAGCAGTGTTTCCGTTAGCATGCGGGCTTCGTCCAACGCCAGATCATAGGTGAAGTCGGCGTCTGCCTGCCGGGCAATGTCGATGGCCAGCAGAAAGGCCTGGTGAGCCCGCAGAGGCAAACCGGCCTTGCGGAGCATCGCCTGCAGCGCCGACCGGCGAACCGTCACCAGAAGCTTGCACAGCCTCGGCAGCGGCACCTGGCCAAGGTTGGCAAGAGCGGCAGCGAAAAACCGCAAGCGCCCACAGCAGACCGCGCGCAGCAGCAACCGGGTGGTCAGCTTGCCATTGATACGAAGATGCTCGACGAATTCCGGCAGATCGTCTGCACCGGCTTCGAGAGCCAGCCGCAGCACGACCTTGTCTTCCGCGTCGCTCAGGAAAGTATGACGCTGGTTTTCCGGAACGCGCTCCAGCACGATCGGATGATCATCCAGATTCTGCGCGAGCCGCATCAGCAACTGATAGCGCGTGATCAGCGGCAGGTCCCGGGTTTTCAGAAGCTGGTCGCAGAGGTCCGGCCGGTCTTCGAATCTTTGCGCGATACGCAGAAGGGAGGATTGCAGGATGCGGGCGCTTCTGTTTACCAAAAGCTGTCTGCAGGCCTGCTCGCATCCGACCTCACAGATGGCGGCGCAGACAGAAGCCGGCAGTCCCTCGCGCGAAGCGATGGCGCATTGAACGGCATCGCTGCCTTCGGCAAGAAGATCGACCAGTTCGACATCCGTCAATATGGGAGAGTGCTTGAGAACCGGCAAAGCCACTTCGTCGACATCACTTGCGAGGCAGCGGACGACGTGACCGGGAGCGTAGGCGCTTGGCGCGAGCAGGCTCGCTATCGCCTTGCGGACGGCGCGGCTGGGATCGTCGAGAAGAATCGTCAAGGCTGCAGCCATGCTGGTCTGTTCCTGGCTGCCTGGTTCGGCTGCCAAATAACGTTCCGCGAATTCTTCCGCGGCCCGTATATCCAAGGTGCGCTCGTCAACTTCGTTCAGAGGGTGAAAGTCATGTGCGTTCATGGCGGTAAAACAATCTTCCCAAGAGTCGAGTGTGAGTCTGACATCAAAGGCTTAACGATCGGTTCACCATAATTTTGCCAGGTCCTCTGGCGAATGCCCGCCTTTCCCGATGGTGGCGGACATGAGGCTTCAGGCTTTCAGCCGGGTCTTTCAACTGCCCATGCTCAAGCCGGTGGCAGCAGGTCCTTTTGTTCCTCTTCTGCCTTCAGGCGCAGGAAACGCGTCAGGTCCAGCGGCCCGCCCTGATTAACCAGCGCCAGTTCCTGTGCCTGCACCTGATTGGAGGCTCCGGACAGAGCGCTGACAAGAGCAGCTTCTTCCACAGCGGCGAAAGCCGAAGCAAAGCGCGGGTTGACGCCTGCCTGGTTCGAAGCCGCGTCATTGCGGAACAGAGCCTCGAAAGGATTGGCTGTTTCCGTCGCCTGGAAGGCCGACAGAACCCTGTTGCTTGCATCGAAATCCTCACCGTCAACGGCTGCTTCGCGGGTATTTTGCGGCATCGGACGGTCCGGGGTCACAGACCCGACGCTTTCTTCCAGGAAAGCTGCGCTTGCCGTTGTGGTTGCCCCCTGCCCTGACGTGCGCTCAGGCAGCGGCACATCCGTCTTTGCCAATTGAAACAGTTCGCCCTGAGGCAATTGAGGGCCTGTGTTGTCAGCTCTCGCGATCTGGCCCGGGCCGGCGGGTTTCGTCCGCATTGCGAAGGCGGCTGCCGGGTCTCCTGCCAGATGATCGAAGGATTTCTGGTTGATTGTCGCAGCCCCGTCCGCAGGCTTTGCATTCGGCAGCGTCGCGACCTGCGTGAGTTCTCCCGACGTCCGCAGGTCCTTGTTGGTGCTGGCCTGCGCAATCATCGTGACGGCATCGTGCTTGGAAACGATAACCTCGTAAACCTCCTGCATCGAGCGAGCCTTGCCGTTCGAATGATAGAAGATCGGTTTGTTGGCGCGTGCCTGAGCGGAAAAAACCTTGTCGGCTCGCATGTCCGGGCTGGCACCGGCGGCATCAATCAACCTGCTTGCGCCATTGGCACCAAGAAAATGAGCCATATAGAGCTCGCCGTCGCTCGGTTCGCGCCCGATTCTGCGTTCCAGGTACTGGGAATTCTTCTGTGTGAGCGCCCCTGCCATCATGGACGAGATTTCCGGATCCTTCCGAAGGTCGAGAATCTCCCGTCGCATTTGCGGGTCGCTTACATAGAACTTTCCGCTCTTGGAGCGTTGAATCTGATCGGAGTATTTTTCAAGACCGTGTTTTGGACCAGCTTCCTTCATTGTCTCCAGCCAGGTGGATTCAATGAATTGGAACAACCCGGTGGCGCTGGATGTTCTGGCCTTTGCCGTTGGGTTGAATGACGATTCCCGCGCAGCTGTCTTCACCAGGTAGTCGAATGACGTACCCGTTGAAGTACTCGCAGACTGAAACGCAAGCTCGATCCTAGACGCGATCGAGGCGGTGTCAGCAACTCGCATGACCCTGTCTCCTCGACGGAACCAAATTATCACTTCGTTAACTTTCAGCGTTAACTTTCACGCCCAAAAGGTTAACAAAACCTTAACAACACACAGGTGGGGATCTAAGCAACTACAGGCGAGTCTTTTTTCTTTTGTGCCTGGTCAGAACTACTTATGTCGAAAGCCGGTTATGTGGACATACAAGAGGCTACCGGCCATTTCCTTTGGAAAAACGCACCAGGAAAAACATCGACTACTACATTCGAATAACGCCGTTTTCCATGAGTCGGCAAGTCACAATAAAAGGGCGCCGACTTTGCCGGCGCCCTTATCGGTCATAATCGTTCGGATAATCGTTAAACTTTGGGCCGGCCCATCTGGAACACCTCGTTCACCACGGCGTAGTCCATGTAGCCAAGCCGGGATAGCGGCTTGTAGAGCGTTACATCCACCTTCCCGTCGACAATAACACTTTCATCGATGTGGACACCGACAACCTGACCGAAAACGACGTAGCTGTCAGTGTCGTCTCCTGTCAGCGTCTTCAATCGCAGGGTTTGAAGGTGCTTGCACTCCAGCGCGGTGATGGCCTTTGCAACGCGAGGCGCTTTCACCAGCCTTGAGGCAGCCATCTCCAATCCGGCCAGATCGAACTCGGAGATCTCATGTGCAACGGAGGCGGAGGTCTGGTTCATCTCGTCCTTGAGGCCGAGGTTCGCCATGTTGCAGACGAACTCCCCTGTCGCGTCGATGTTGGAGACGCTGTCCTTGTAGCCGGTGGAAGAGAACATCACGATCGGCGGTGTATCGCAGACCGCGTTGAAGAAACTGTAGGGCGCAAGGTTGGCCTTGCCGTCCTTGTCGAGTGTGGAGATCCAGCCAATGGGCCGGGGTGCGACAATAGCCTTGAACGGGTTATGCGGCAGGCCGTGGTCGTTTTTTTCCGTTTCGTAGAACATGGGTCAGTCGGTCTCTGTCCAGGTGGATACAATATCGGCAAGGTCGGGGCGCGGACGCTCGAAAGGTGGCTGTGTCGGAGTTCCGATATGTACGAACCCCGCAAACCGCTCTCCGTCGCGCGCGCCAAGGTAACGGGCAGCATCTTCATCGAAGGCAAACCATTCGGACAACCACTGTGACGCGAAACCTGATGCAGCCGCGGCTGTCAGCAGGTTCATGCAGACGGCGCCGGCGGAAAGCTCCTGTTCCCAGACCGGAATTTTTGGATGCTCGGCCGCCTGGCTGAGAACACCGATCACCAATGGTGCACGGGTGAAGCGGGTCAGTTCCTTCTGGCGCTGCTCGCCATCGAGCGGACCGTTGAGTGCTTCATACCGGTCCGCCAGCCAGGCACCGATCGTGCGTCCCTGTTCCGGCCTGTAGAGAACGAAACGCCAGGGTGCCAGCTTGCCATGGTCGGGCACGCGCGCTGCAATGGTCAGAATGTCGTTGATCTGATCTTCGCTCGGCCCCGGGGCTGACATGGTAACGGAGGGGTGAGAGCGCCGCTGTCGCAGAAAGTCCAGAGTTGCCGGCGATCCGGCGCTGTTACTCGGCATGAAGAGATCCTGTCGGCCTGTTGCAATCGTACGATCCACCTAATTCATTGACCGTAATTGTCAACTTTGATCGCGGCGTCTTGAATTTGCCCAATTTCCGGGCGCATTAAGAGACAACGCTGCAGTGCGGTGAATCTCGGGAAAATCGTCCTTGGCCCGTGATCGGTCAGATTGCACCGAGAATTCGAAAAAACGCACTGGAAACAGAAACATAGTCGTTACCCTGCATCCGGTGCACTTGCACCAGGCAAACCGGACCGGATCTCCAAGGTCAGTTTCGGGTGACGAATGCCTCAAAAGACTGGTAAAAGTCTGCGAGTCAAAATGATAACGACGTAGGCATGGTGAATTCAGCCCCCCTCTCCGGCCAATCGGCTTTGAAGCGTGCAGTCAGATGCACTGCATTTTCGATAATGCTGAGCGCCGTCCTTTCGATGGGCCTTGCTCCTGCGACCTTGGCGCAGACATCTGACGTACCGCCGACCCCTGCGGAAAAACCGGACCCGAACGCACCGTCTGCTGTCCCTGAAGATCCCATCATCAACCTGCTCGACCGCGAGCCGGAACCCCTCTTCTCCGATACGCTTGTCCCCTATGCTCCAGCCAGGGCATCATCCCCGGGTATCAAGGGCGGCTTGCGGCAGGGCGCTCTCTACCTGATGGCAAAGCTGACGCCCGACAGCCCTCCCCTGAACGAAGGGCTCATCTGGCGGATCTATTCGGAAACGACCAATGCCGACGGGCGCCTGCAACTTGTTGCAACGTCTCAAGGTGGTGATGCCGAATTCCGGCTCGACCCGGGCACCTACCTGATTCACACCGCCTACGGCTTCTCCCAGGCAACCAACCGCATCGTCATCGGCAAGGAAGTCCAGTCGAAGATGGTGACGCTCAATGCGGGCGGCATCAAATTCGGCGCAGCTCTCAAGGATGGTGAAGACCTCGACGGGCGCGCCGTGGCCTTCGATCTTTATGGCATGGAGTTCAATCAGCGCGGCGAACGCAACCTGATTGCCAGCAACGTCAAGCCGGGCTCCATTCTCCGTCTCAGCGCCAACACCTATCATGTGGTCAGCAAATACGGCGATGTGAACGCGGTCGTCCGGGCCGATATCCAGGTGCTGCCGGGCAAGCTCACCGAAGCGACGATCTTCCACAAGGCAGCCGGCATTACGCTCAAACTGGTCAACGAACGTGGCGGCGAAGCAATTGCCAACACGACCTGGTCCGTCCTGAGCCCGGGAGGTGACGTCGTGGTAGAGGCGACTGGCGCCTTCCCTGATTTCGTGCTGGCAGAAGGCGAATATGAAGCCCTCGCCCGCAACAATGGCCGCACCTACCTGCACACATTCCAGGTGGAACCGGGTGAAGATCGGGAAGTTGAAGTGGTCACTTCCATCAGCGAACTGGCCAGCCAGCAGCAGTCCAGCATCAACAACTGACCTGCGCCGTGTTCCCGGCGACTTTACGATCTGACTGGGTAGCGACGTCTAACGCCGCCGGCCGAGCAAACGCCGGGTCCGTGTGGGTGGCGCCATCTCCATAACCTTGGTCTGCAGGAAATCCATGATCTCCTTCTGATCGCCAAATCCCGAAAGCGTTTCGAACGGGATTGCCCTGCCCGCGCGTGCGGTCATCACTGAACCGAGGATACGGCGGAACTCACGCACAAGCAGCGCGAGACGAAGGGTCAGCGAGTATTTGCTGACCAGGTGGAACAGCCAGGAATTCTGCCCGTCGAAATAAAGCGGGAGAACAGTCGCCCTTGAGGATCGGATCATTTTTGCCGTGAAGGTCTTCCAGGGCAGTTCTTCCGCACGGCCGAATGGCTTGGCAGCCGTCGCCACGCCACCACCTGGAAAAACAATGATGGTCGTGCC
Organism: Labrenzia sp. THAF191a; assembly: GCF_009363335.1. Classification (GTDB taxonomy): domain Bacteria; phylum Pseudomonadota; class Alphaproteobacteria; order Rhizobiales; family Stappiaceae; genus Roseibium; species Roseibium algicola. The sequence continues at coordinate 3,933,959 of NZ_CP045333.1, read as the reverse complement.
TTCCTGCAGCAGGCGCAGCGCCTCCTTGCGAGTGGCCATATTGGTCTTGAGCGCTTCCTTGGTTTCCTCGAAATCGACCGGCAGCGAAAACGGCCGGACTTCCGGTACCTTCAGCAACTCGTTGTTGATCAGGATCTTGAACGGGCGGCCAAGCTTTTCCGCGAGTGCCAGGATCGCAAGACCATCGCCAATGCCGTAAGGATGATTGGCGACAAGCACCAGTGGACCTTCCGGCAGATCCTTCGGCGGCCATTCGCCATCTGCAACCGAAACGTTGAGGTTGATCAGGCCGAGGAGGTCGTTCCAGATATAGTCGGACGTGCCGACCATCGTTTCCTTCCACACCTCGTAGATGTTGACCAGCTTTCGCCGGCCGGAGAGACCTTCAATGGTGCGGATGGTCCAACGCTTCAGCGGTGGATGCTCAGGATTGGCATAACTGAATTCAGCGTAGTTCACGGCAGTCGTCTTGACCCTGATGAAACGGTAGCAAATCCGGAACCCAATACCAGACACCCTGTTTCATGATTGTGACAGAACATTGCCCTGATGCCAGGGCAATGTGCAAGCTGTCAGATTTTCCCTTAATGCCAGGGAAAACCTTACTTCAGGTCTGGCGGCGTCGCTTCTTCAACGAACGCTGCAATCGCCTCGTCGAGGCCCATCGGGGTCTGGTCCTTGGAACCGAGACGGCGAACGTTCACGGTCCGCTCTTCGGCTTCACGCATGCCGCACACGATGATCACCGGCACCTTGGCCAGCGAGTGTTCGCGGACCTTGTAGTTGATCTTCTCATTGCGGAAATCGGTCTCGACCTTGAGGCCTTTCGCCTTGAGCAGATCCGCTACTTCCTGGCCGTAATCATCGGCTTCCGAAGTGATCGTTGCCACCACGATCTGCAGCGGTGCAAACCAAAGCGGGAAGTGACCGGCGAAGTTCTCGATCAGGATACCCAGGAACCGTTCCATGGACCCGCAGATCGCGCGGTGGATCATCACCGGTGTCTTCTTCTCGCCGTCCTTGTCGACGTAGAAGGCACCAAAGCGTTCCGGCAGGTTGAAGTCGACCTGCGTCGTGCCGCACTGCCATTCACGGCCGATGGCATCACGCAGGGTATACTCGAACTTCGGACCGTAGAAAGCACCCTCACCCGGCAGGATGTCGGTCTTCACCCGGCCGCCCGACTGGGCTTCGATCTGCTTCAGCACATCGGACATGATCGCTTCGGCATGATCCCATGCCTCGTCGGTGCCGACGCGCTTTTCCGGACGGGTGGACAGTTTCACCACGATCTCGTCGAAGCCGAAGTCTTCATACACCGACAGGATCAGGTCGTTGATCTTGAGACACTCATCCGCCATCTGCTCTTCGGTACAGAACACATGGGCATCGTCCTGGGTGAAGCCGCGCACGCGCATCAGACCGTGAAGTGCACCAGACGGTTCGTAGCGGTGCACCGCACCGAACTCGGCAAGGCGCATCGGCAGATCGCGGTAGCTCTTCAGCCCGTGCTTGAAGATCTGCACGTGACCGGGGCAGTTCATCGGCTTCAGCGCGAAGACACGCTCGTCCTCGGCTTCCGGATCGGCACACTGCACGGAGAACATGTTCTCCTTGTACCAGGTCCAGTGACCGGAGGTTTCCCAAAGCGACGTGTGCAGCACCTGCGGTGCGTTCACTTCCTTGTAGGTGTCCTTCAGAACCCGGCGCTTGTAGGCGATCAGGCTCTGGAACATGTCCCAGCCTTTCGGGTGCCAGAAGACAACACCCGGGCCTTCTTCCTGGAAATGGAACAGGTCCATTTCCCGGCCCAGCTTGCGGTGGTCGCGCTTTTCGGCCTCTTCCAGCATGTGAAGGTAGGCCTTGAGCTCCTTCTCGCTGTGCCACGCCGTTGCGTAGATGCGGGTCAGCATTTCGTTGTTGCTGTCGCCGCGCCAGTAGGCGCCGGCCACCTTCATCAGCTTGAAGGCATCGCCGATCTGCCGGGTGGAGACCATATGCGGACCGCGGCACAGGTCCAGCCACTGGCCCTGCTTGTAGATCTTGAGTTCCTGATCTTCCGGAATCGCATCAACGAGCTCGACCTTGTAGTCCTCGCCCTTGGCTGCGAAATAGCGCTTCGCTTCGTCGCGGCTCCACACTTCCTTGGTGAACTGTGCACCGCGGCCGATGATCTCGCGCATCTTCTTTTCGATGACCGGCAGCTCTTCCGGCGTGAACGGCCAGTCGGCGCCCGTGTCCGGGTGAACGCGCTTGAAGTCGTAGTAAAAGCCGTTTTCGATCACCGGACCGATGGTCACCTGGGTACCGGGCCACAGCTCCTGCACGGCTTCGGCCATGACATGGGCCGCATCGTGACGGATCAGTTCAAGGGCGCGCGGGTCGTCGCGGGTGACGATCTCGATCTGGTGATTGCCGCTGATCGGGTCGGTGAGATCTTTCAGTTCCCCGTCGAGAGCCATTGCCACGGCCTTTTTGGCCAGCGACTTGGAAATGCCTTCGGCGACGGCGAGACCGGTGGTGCCTGCCGCGTATTCGCGCACGGAATTGTCGGGGAAAGTAAGTTCAATCATCGGTTTTCTCCTGCTCACTCCTGCAGACAAGGCAGGTAAGCTGTTCAAAGGAAATGGAACGGGCCGGGCATACGGGATTCAAACTAATCCGGCAACCTTTTCCGAAGCATTTCCCTTGATTTGGCCGGTGGTGTTGCCCTAGCGCGCCTCCAGGCGGCGTACGAACCAGCGGATAAGCTGATCCCAGACAGCGTCCTTTTCGGCAAGATCCTCAACCCCGTGATCAAGATTGGGATTGTCGTTGATCTCGATGACCACCACCCGCTCGCCAATCACTTTCAGATCGACGCCGTAAAGACCATCACCGATAAGCCGCGCCGCCCGAACCGCGATATCGATCACTGCGGGCGGTGTTTCGGCCATGGAAACCGTCTTGAACCCGCCTTCGACGGCCTTCTTGCCGGTCTCGTGCCGCACGATCTGCCAGTGTTTCTTGGCCATCAGATACTGGCAGGCAAACAGCGGCTCTCCGTCCAGCACACCGATGCGCCAGTCGAAGTCCGTCGGGCAGTATTCCTGCGCAAGCAGGATGGCGCTTTCCTGGAAAAGCTCTTTCAGCTTTTCCTTGATGGGTTCAGCGCCCGTCACCCGGAACACGCCGCGGCTAAAGGAACCGTCGGGGATCTTCAGAACGATCGGCGAGCCGAGCTTGGCTTCCAGATCACCCGCCTCCTTCAGGGAAGACAGGACGATGGTCTTGGGCGTCGCGATGCCATGACTTGCCAGAAGCTCGGTCAGATAGACCTTGTTGGTACAGCGGATCATCGACACCGGATCGTCAATCACCGGCATGCCTTCCTGCACGGCGCGCCGGGCGAAACGGTAGGTGTGATTGTCGATGTTGGTGGTCTCGCGAATGAACAGCGCATCGTATTGCGCCAGCTTGTCGAGATCACCCTTGCCGATCGGCACGACTTCAACCCCGTGGCGCGCCGCCACCTTGGCCATGTGCTTCAGAGAGGCGATGGAGGATGGCGGCAACTCTTCCTTGGGATCGGACAGAACAGCCATGGCATACTTCATCAGTGCGCGCTGTTTCGGCGCCCGCCAGGGGCGTGTCGTATAGCTTTCCACCGCTGCCAGAAATTGCGCGCGCTCTTCCGCCACAAGGTCATTTACCGCCAGCACCCGGATCCGCTTGATGCTGCGCCATTCGCCCTCTTCCAGCAGCACCTCCAGCACTGGCGCGCGGAACCAGTCGAATAGCAGCCGCGCGAATGGCTCAAGCGCGGGGTCACCAACCTGGCCGAGATAGATCAGCAGCCGAGAGACCGCACCAGCAGCCTCCGGTGCCATCTTGCGGAGGCAGCGGTTCAGCCGGTCTTCAAGCTCCGGCAAGGCATGCTGATAGAGTTGCTTGCGGGACAGTTCGATCATCGTCTCGACAACCGGCACCACGCGGTGCTGGCGCGCTTCAGCCAGAAGCGACGCGTAATAGCCTGCCCCCTGATAAGCGTAGGAGCGCGAAAGATTGAGAATGGTCGGCTTGGCACCGGTAAACAGTTTCGGGTGCGTCAGATACTCCCGCACGGTCATGACCTTGTGCGGCGTTTCCGTGTTGGAGAGGTCTTTGAGGTTGTCGACCAGAATGACCCAGGAAGACATTGGATCAGGCGTCCTTTCGTATCAGGATTTGGGCACGTACCGCGCTGCGGCCCCAGCGGGCCATGCGGTCGAATTCGGCAAAGGGAATGGGAAGATTGGCAGCATCTGCCGGACTTTCATGGCGCTCGCGCTCAAGCCACGGGTCATGAATGATGAGGTGGCGATCGTCCGCGTCATGCACAAGCACCCAATGTGGCACTTTCTGACCGAACATGCGGTAGCCGGAAATGAGCACGATCGCGAGAGTGCCGGCTGAAATCTCGGTCGCCAGTGCTGTTGCTTCCAAGGGGTTTTCCGAACGGGCAACACCAAGCTGCGCGGCTTCCGAGCGGTAGCCTTCCTGTACCAGGGTCAGAACCTTGCGCTTTTCCGGGTTCCGAACCGAATTGAGAAACAGGAGTTCGTCGGGAAACAGCCTGACCTCGACCGAAAGCCCGCGCCGTGCAAGCGCATTGGCCAGGCCGAAGGGACCGCAGCCGCCATGACCGGAGGCCAGATAGATCGTCGTTGCCTCCCGCCAGAGGGTGAGTTCCGTCAAGGGCTCAGCCGGAACCGACCGGTCGAAATGCCGGGCCGCCATCAGTGCACAGGCCGGGCCGCAGGTGAATTCGGTTGTCTGCGAGTAATAAGGCGCGTTGCCGGTGCCCAGCACCGGACCATGGAGCAGCTTTTCCATGCGCAACGCTGCGCAGCCATCCTCGTAATAGGCCTCTACCCTGCCCAGCATCCGGTAGCCGCTACGCTGATAGAGTGCGATGGCCGCCTCGTTGTCCGCACGCACTTCAAGCCGCAGCACAATGCGATCGCTGTCGAAGGCGGCAACTTCGGACGCTTCCAGCAGCTTTGCGCCAAGCCCCTGCCCCCGGCAGGCCGGATCCACAGCAAGCGAATAGAGCCGCGCCAGCGCGGTTGCCTGGCGCAAGAGCAGCAGCGCGTACCCAACCAACCCGTCTGCGCCGATTGCGACCAAAACGCGAGCGCGAGGGCTCTCCAGAAATCGCCGGAAGCTTCGCCGGGAAATGCGATCGCCGACGAAGGCGGCGTTTTCAATGCGAAACAGCTCGGCGAGATCGCCGGGCTCGGCAGTGCGGATGAGAATATCCCCGGTTTCGGCCTGGGGCGAAGCCTTGTCCATGGTGCCTTGAAAGACCCAAAGGCCGGTGCGCCGCACCCGGTCTCCATCCAACATTGGCGACGGTCCTGAGGCAGATTCGAGACTGCACGGACCGGTCGGCGGCCTTTGCGGAATACACCGATTTGCAGGTGCTGTCTTTGAGAATTTTCGTTGCGGCAACACATTTTGCATTCAGGCCTTAACGGCCCGGAAACGCAGGACTCAAGAGGCCTTCTCAGCCACAGCCAAAGGCGGCGGACGGCGGCGGATCGGCTGGGATTTGACAATCGAGGTGCTGGTTTCCGCCTTGTCCGAAATCCGGTCCAGAATTCCGTCGAGCTGATCGATGGAAGGAATGGCAAGACGGGCGACGAAACAGTCTTCTCCCGTGACCTTGTCGCACTCGCAAAACTCGGGAATTTCCTGAATGAGTTGCTGCACAATATGCAGCTTTCCAGGCAGCGGTCGAATGCGCACGATCGCCTGCAGACTGTATCCAAGCACCTTCGGATCAATATCCACGGTAAAGCCGCGAATGACGCCGCGCTCCTGCAGACGGCGGATCCGCTCCGAAACACCGGGCGACGACAATCCCACGTGAGTGGCCAGGTCTTTCAACGACATGCGCGCGTCGTCAATCAAGGCTTCAACGATCTTGATATCCGTCTCATCCATTTTCATTTCGAAATACCAATCGGCAGATAAGCTTACATTTCACAAAACAATACCAGCTTCAGCTGATTTATCAAAAGTACTCGCGTCCATCTCCTTGGCAGAATGAAGGCCATCCTGAAACGCTTGGAGGCAAAAATGGACAAGACATTGCGCGGCGCCACCGAAATGACCGCCGCCATGACCATTCTGGGAACGATAGGACTTTTCGTGGTCCTCTCCGGCCAAGGCGCCATCGACGTTGTGTTCTGGCGCTGCGCCTTCGGTGCGTTGGCGCTGCTTGTCATCTGTTCTGCCCAGGGTCTACTCCGCCGGCACCTGACCTGGAAGAAACTGGCCGTTGCCGCCATAGGGGGCGTTGCCATCGTCGTGAACTGGGCAATGCTCTTCACTGCCTATTCCGAGGCATCCATCGGCGTGGCAACCGCTGTCTACAATACCCAGCCGTTCATCCTGGTCGGCTTCGGCATTCTGTTTCTGGGAGAACGGATCACCGTCAACAAGCTCGGCTGGCTGGTCATTGCCTTTGCCGGTGTCCTGCTGATCGTCCAGGCAAAACCCGGCGCTGTCGAATATGCCGGTTCAAATTATGCACTCGGTATAGCACTCTCGCTCGGCGCTGCCTTTTTCTGGGCTGTCGCGGCCCTGCTGACCAAGAAGCTGACGGGAACGCCTCCACAGCTGATCGCGCTGGTACAGGTCTGTGTCGGCATCCTGATGCTTGCCCCCTTTGTCAGTTGGAACGCTCTGCCGGAAGGTACAATGGCCTGGGGCTCGCTTGTCACGCTTGGCGCCGTTCACACGGGGTTGATGTACATCCTCATGTATGGCGCAGTGCAGAAGCTGCCGACCTATCTGCAAGGTGCCTTTTCCTTCATTTATCCGGTGGTGGCGATCCTTGTCGACTATGTTGCCTTCGGCCATCAGCTGAAACCGCTGCAGCTTGTCGGAGCGGCTGCGATCATCATTGCCGCGATGGGTATGACCTTCGGCTGGCGGCTGCTTCGGCGCAAGGCCACGGCCTCTCCATCATAGGGCCGAAGCAGCCTTCGCCCTGTCTTTTCCGGCCTTCGAAAGCGCGGCGTCGCGAAGCTGTTTGGCAACCGCTTCCGCGCCGCCGCGTGTTTCCCGGATCATCGCCAGATCCTCTTCTTCGCTCCGGTTCATCGGGGCAATGGCAAGATCGGAATACGTCCGCCTGTCGGGCGATGCCTTGACCCTCCGGTAGATCCGGTAAACCCGCCAGACGGCAGATAGATAGACCCAATGTTTGGCGACGATTTCGGCAAGATACCGCGGATAGAACACCAGCGGATTTTCAAGCGGCAGCCCGCCGCGTCGGTCTGTGCGGAATTTCAGGCGGAAATAACCGCCCTCAAGCGGATGAACGCCTTCGCATTCGACCATCAGCTTGAACCACATCATCAGGAACAATTTGTTGCCCGGACGCCCCTTGCGATGCGCCGCGGCTCTGCGCAACACCGTTTCGATGTGGCCATCCGAATAGTAGCTTGCCCAGGCCTGCCGGTAGGCCTCCTCCCAATCCTCATCGCTCATTTTCGGGTGATGGCTCACCCGGTGATTGAGATCGTACTTGTTGAGGTCTGGATCCATCCAGATGCCTTTGCTTAACAGCACCTTGTGATCTTCGGATCCCGGAAGCGGCGTCAGATAAAAGAACTCGAGCAGATCGAGCGGAAGCTCCTTTTTGATGATCTCGACATCATGCAGGACCGACTTCTTGGTATCGCCCGGAAAACCGATGATGTAACCGGCATAGGTGGTTGCCCCGTGGGCTCGCCATTTCTGCAGCATCTCCCGGTATTCGGTGATCTTGTTCTGCCGCTTCTTTGCGGCCATGAGATTGTCCGGATTGATGTTTTCCAGCCCGATGAAGACCCGGTTGACCCCTGCCCTCGTCGCTTTCTCGATGAAACCGTCAATCCGGTGACAGAGCGTGTCCACCTGGATGATGAACTTGATGTCGAAACTCTCCTGCTCCCTAAGCTGGATCAAGCGGTCGAACAGCGGCTCCCATTCCCGGTTGCGGGCGAAATTGTCGTCGGTGATGAAAAAACGGTCGATCCCCTGTGCAACGTTGTCGCGAATGATCTGCTCCAGATCGTCGGCGGAACGAAACCGGCTCTTGCGACCTTGCACGTTGATGATGGTGCAGAAGGAACACTGGAAAGGGCAACCGCGGCCAAGATCGAAGCTGGAATGCGATCCGGCCGTGAAGCGAATGTGCTGGGTGGGCAGGATCGGGGTCGGCTCCCCCTCCAGCGACGGCAAGTCCGCCATGAAATTGTAAAGCGGCTTCAGATCGTCAGAAAAGGCATCTCGGAAGACATCGTCCAACCGCCCGTCCTCGGCCTCGCCGGCAAAATAGACGACACCTTCCTTTTGCAACCGAACCATCTCTTCCGGCATTTCATCCAGCATGGATATGCAGCCGGAGACATGAAATCCGCCGATGGCAACCGGCAGACCAAGACCTAGAAACCTGCGGGCAAGGTCGGTCGCCCGGGGAAACTGGTTGGACTGAACCCCGACCAGCGCAATAAGCGTAGATCCACCTGCCTGCCGGATCTGCCGGGCAATCTTTTCCGGACGAACCCGCTTGTTGGTTTCATCAAAGGTATGAAGATGGATGCGGACATCCTTCCCAAGAACCTGACGGTTACGAGCTGCTTCTGCGAGCCCGTTCAGGCTGGCGAGCGTGTTGGAAGGAATTGCGGAGCGAAGCCACTGGATCGGATAACCGTCGTCGTCGTAATGGGTCGGCTTGATCATCACGAAATGGAAGTCGCGTCCGCTCATTCTTCCCTCCGCCTTCTGGCATGAGAGGCAAGCGTTGCACCAACCTGACGTTAGGTCAACAACGGATCGGATGAGCGATTAGTCCAGACGATGTTCCGGCGGGATGTGCTTGCCGGTCCAATGACCGTAACGCCAGGGCAAAAACCAGTGCGCATTGGGCGGCAAGGTGTCGGGAACCGGGTCAAAACCGGACGCACCCCAGGGATTACACCGAAGAACCCGGGACAGGCCAACCCACCCCCCGGCCCAAAAGCCGAAGCGGCGAATGGATTGCTCGGTGTAATCGGAGCAAGTTGGCGCGTAGCGGCAGGTGCGCCCCATGAAGAGCGACACGGAATGGCGGTAAAGCCAGATAAGCCCAATCGCTGCATATCCGACTGGTGACAATCGGCCATCCGGCTTTCGCGGTTCGTTATGGAGAGAACACATGGGGCGCCGAACCGCGGTCACGCGACCGCGCTGTCTTCCTTGGCTTTCGCCTCGATCTGGTCGAGCGCGTCGACAACGGCATCAAATGTCAGAAGCGTGGAGGCATGGCGCGCCTTGTATTCGCGGACCGGTTCCAGAAACTTCAGGTCTTCGAAGCGGCCTGTGGGTGCCTCGCCGCCTTCCTTCAACATGGCACGCATGGTCCGTTGCACTTCGCGCAACTCATCTGCGCGCGCGCCGATGATATTTCGAGCCATGATTGACGAAGACGCCTGGCCAAGCGCGCAGGCTTTGACGTCGTGAGCAAAATCCGTGACGACGCCGTTCTTCATGGAAAGATCGACAATGACGGTGGAGCCACACAATTTGGAATGAGCTTTTGCGCTTGCGTCCGGATGCTCGAGACGGCCGATCCGCGGAATATTTCCGGCGAATTCGAGGATCTTCGCGTTATAAATGTCGTCGAGCATAACTCGCCTCTTCGTGAATGCCTGTGATGCGCGACACATTGATGGCGCACTGCTTTCATATATATACATCAGACGCCACGGCAAATTCGCAAGGGGCAGAGTGGTCGCAGTTGGTCTTTCGCATGACGTTTGCACGCTAGAAACCGGCTCCTCCCGCTCAGAAACTGTGCGTTCGCTTTTTGCCTGGAGTATGATAAGGGTCCGCGGCTTGAAAAGCCCGAACCTTCTGATCTGTGCACCAGCGGGCGCCGTATGACGAGTGACAAGGGTTAAATTGCGAGGATCCCCATGGACGCTGTCCTCAAGCCGGTAGAAAAAACCTTCGAAAGAAAGTCGCCGGATCAGTTGCATCGGCCAAGCCGTGAAGAAGCGGAAGCTGCAGTGCGCACGCTTCTGGCCTGGACCGGCGACGACCCGGACCGCGAAGGTCTGGTGGAAACACCGAAGCGCGTGGTCAAGGCACTGAGCCAGCTTTACAGTGGCTACTTCGAAGATCCGGCAGAGCATCTTGCAAGGACGTTCGAAGATGTTGGCGGCTACAAGGATATCGTCCTTGTGCGCGGCATCCCGTTCCATTCCCATTGCGAACACCACATGCTGCCTTTCATCGGCGAAGCTCATATCGCCTATTACCCGGCAGAAGGCGTCGTTGGACTTTCCAAACTGGCACGCGTTGTCGACATCTACGCCAAGCGTCTGCAAACGCAGGAAAACTTGACTGCGCAGATCGCATCGGTCATTGACGACGCTCTGGCCCCGCGTGGCCTGGCCGTGATGCTGGAAGCCGAACACCAGTGCATGACCATGCGCGGTGTCCAGAAACCCGGTGTCTCCACGATCACCACCCAGTTTACCGGCGTATTCCAGGACGATCCCGCCGAACAGGCGAAATTCATGTCACTGGTACGCGGCAAGGGTCTCTGACTTTTCAGCCCTTGCGTTATCAATGACGACAAGGGCTTTCCTCCCATGTGCAATACCCACCTGACTGAGCGCGGCGACAAGGCAACGGTTGAAAACGGCGATCTGATGATGCCGAAGTTTGACCGGGACGGCCTGATTGTGGCTGTCGTCACCGATGTGGCGTCAGGCGAAGTGCTCATGGTTGGCTACATGAATGCAGAGGCCCTGAAGCGGACGATCGAGACCGGCGAGGCCTGGTACTGGAGCCGTTCGCGCCAGAGCTTCTGGAAGAAGGGCGAAACCTCCGGCCAGATCCAGACCGTGCATGAAATCCTGACCGATTGCGACCAGGACGCCCTGATCCTGAAGGTTTCGGTTGCCGGCAATGGCGCAACCTGCCACGTCGGATATCGCTCCTGTTTCTACAGAAAAACCGTGAAGAGCGACGACGGAACGGTGCGTCTGGAACGCGTGGAAACCGATCGGGTTTACGATCCCGACGTAGTTTATGGCAAGAGTTGAGCCTGGCCTCCAGGGCCAGCAACCTTCTCGGCAGCCCTGCTGCAAGTCATTGAAACATATTAAGTTGCGAATTTTTGAAACAAACTTTTAAGTAGTATCACGTATATCTCAATCCCCTCTCTTGCGCCTAAGTTTTCATCAGGCGCGAACAACAAGATCAACACCCCGTGCCTGATTCCCTATCGACCGCAAGCTGAGGGAGAGGCTATGGCGGACAATACTGTTCCAAGCAAACGGGACGAACGGATTGCGTTCATCCTGTTGGCCGTTTTGCTTGCCCCGGCGCTTTCAGTCGCAATTGTTGGCGGCTACGGCTTTATCGTCTGGATGTCACAGCTGGTCCTTGGGCCGCCGACGGGCTGATGCAATGTCACCCGACCCTCATTTTTCGGCCAGCCGCAGAGCATTCCTGAAACTGCCCAGCCAACCGGAGATCCAGAGACTTCGCCCACCCTGGACGGACGAAGCCCTTGTTGCCGCGCGTTGCACAAGCTGTAACGCCTGCAGCGAAGCTTGCCCCGAATCCATCTTGAGGCCGGACGACACCGGGCGGCCGGAAGTTGTCTTCGACGGCGGCGAATGTACTTTCTGCGGCAAATGCGCAGACGCCTGCGCACAGGACGTCTTTGACACGAAGCGCACACCGGCCTGGCCGATCAAGGCTGAATTTCAGCCGGGTTGCCTGCAGGATCATGGCATTGCCTGCCAGGTGTGCCGGGATATCTGCCCCACTTCGGCAATTCGAATAGATCTCACCAAACGCCCCTTTGGCCGGCTTCGCATCGAAACAGATGCCTGCACGGGCTGCGGAGCCTGTCTCCCAGTCTGTCCGCAGGATGCACTGGCCATTGTCCATCCCAAAGAGGATGACCAGACAGCATGAGCACAACAGTCCACATAGCCAGTCTTCTCGTTCATGCACGAACAGAGGCGATATCCGATGTCGAGCGGGATGTTCTCGCTCTCGGCGGCGCCGAGATCGCCCATTCCGATGATCAGGGACGCCTGATCGTGACACTGGAAACCGCGAACGAAGCGGAAATCGTACAGGCCCTCACGGATATCCAGCTGCTCACCGGCGTTGTGAGCGCATCCCTTGTTTACCACCAGACAGACGGTGCGCCCGAGGCGGCACCGACCTCCCTTCAAGGAGACACACAATGAGCGGAATAAGCAGACGTGATGTCATCAAGGCGCAGGCTGTGGCGGCCGCCGCCGCGGCAGCGGGACTACCCGTGCCTGCGGCCGCACAGAACCTTGTCACCCATGCGCATCTGACCGACCTGAAGTGGTCCAAGGCTGCCTGCCGCTTCTGCGGCACCGGCTGTTCCATCATGGTCGCGACCAAGGCAGGACGCGTGGTGGCGACACACGGCGACGCTGAAGCGGAGGTGAACCGGGGTCTCAACTGCGTCAAGGGCTACTTCCTGTCGAAGATCATGTACGGCAAGGACAGGCTGACGACACCTCTCCTGCGCAAGAAGAACGGCAAGTTCGACAAGGACGGCGACTTCGAACCGGTATCCTGGGACGAAGCGTTCGACATCATGGCGGAGAAATGGAAGGCGACACTGAAGGCCAAGGGCCCGAAGGCTGTCGGCATGTTCGGCTCGGGCCAATGGACGGTCTGGGAGGGGTATGCGGCTTCCAAGCTGATGAAGGCCGGCTTCCGATCCAACAATATCGACCCCAATGCTCGCCACTGCATGGCGTCAGCGGTCGTCGGGTTCATCCGTGCCTTCGGCATTGACGAGCCCATGGGCTGCTACGACGACTTTGAAAACGCCGACGCCTTTGTGCTCTGGGGCTCCAACATGGCCGAGATGCACCCGATCCTGTGGACCAGGATCGCCGACCGGCGCCTCAGCCATCCCCATGTCAAGGTTGCCGTGCTTTCCACCTTCGAACATCGCAGCTTCGATCTGGCGGACATTCCCGGCGTATTCGTTCCCCAGACGGACCTGATCATCGCCAATTATATTGCGAACCACATCATCCAGTCCGGCGCGGTGAACGAGGAGTTCGTGTCAAACCACGTCAATTTCCGGAAGGGCGCACAGGACATCGGCTATGGCTTGCGACCGGAAAATCCGCTTGAAGCTGCTGCAGCGAATGCCGGCAGCGGCGATTCCGAGCCGATGTCTCTCGAGGAATTCGCCGAATTCGTGAAACCCTACACACTGGACTTCGCCGCGGAGAAGTCCGGAGTTTCAAGGGAGCGGCTTCAGCAGATCGCTGAGCTTTACGCAGATCCGGACACCAAGGTGATGTCCCTTTGGACCATGGGCGTCAACCAGCATACCCGCGGTGTGTGGATGAACAACCTCATCTACAACATCCACCTGTTGACCGGTAAAATTGCCCAGCCCGGCAATTCCCCCTTCTCCCTGACCGGCCAGCCGTCTGCCTGTGGCACCGCCCGCGAAGTCGGCACCTTCGCTCACCGCCTGCCTGCCGACCTCGTGGTTTCAAATCCGGAGCACCGGGCAACAGCCGAAAAGATCTGGAAGCTGCCGGCAGGAACCGTTCCTGAATGGATCGGTGCGCATGCCGTTCTGCAGAACCGGAAACTCAAGGACGGCGAAATCAACTGCTACTGGGTGCAGGTCAACAACAACATGCAGGCCGCCCCGAACATGATGGAAGAAGGCCTGCCAGGATATCGCAATCCGGAAAACTTCATCGTCGTTTCCGATGCCTACCCGACTGTGACGGCAGAAGCCGCCGACCTTGTGCTGCCAACCGCAATGTGGGTGGAAAAGGAAGGTGCCTACGGCAACGCCGAGCGCCGCACGCAGTTCTGGCACCAGCTCGTCGACGCACCGGAAGGGGCCATGTCCGACCTGTGGCAGCTGGTTGAGTTTTCCAAACGTTTCACAACAGACGAAGTCTGGCCGCCCGAGCTTCTGGCCGACAATCCCGATTACAAGGGAAAGACGCTGTACGAAGTTCTGTTCGAAAACGGCAATGTCAACGCCTTCCCCAACAGCGAGCGGGCGGAAGACTACGAAAACCGCGAATCCGACGAGTTCGGCTTCTACATCCAGAAAGGCCTGTTTGAGGAATACGCCCAGTTCGGCCGCGGACACGGCCACGATCTGGCGGATTTCGACACCTACCACCAGGTGCGCGGGCTCCGTTGGCCCGTGGTGGACGGCAAGGAAACCCGCTGGCGCTACAACGGCAAATACGACCCTTATGTGAAAGAGGGAGCCGCGTTCGATTTCTATGGGAAACCGGACGGCAAGGCGGTCGCTTTCGCCCTGCCCTTTGAACCGCCCGCGGAAAGCCCGGATGAGGAGTATCCCTTCTGGCTGTCCACCGGCCGGGTTCTGGAGCACTGGCACTCCGGATCGATGACGCAGCGCGTGCCTGAACTCTACAAGGCCGTGCCCGATGCCCTCTGCTACATGCATCCGGACGATGCCGAGGCTCTAGGCCTGAGGCGCGGTGCGGAAGTGCGCATCAAATCCAGACGTGGGGAAATTCTCACCCGCGTCGAAACCAGAGGCCGCAACAAACCGCCCAAGGGGCTGATTTTCGTGCCCTGGTTCGATGCCCGCCAGCTGATCAACAAGGTCACGCTGGACGCGACCGATCCGCTGTCGAAGCAGACCGATTTCAAGAAATGCGCCGTGCGCGTAGAAGCAGTGTGAGGTGAGCCATGAAACGCTTTGCAATCGGCCTTGCCTGCGCCGCCCTGTTGGTTGCCGCAGCTGCCGCAGCCGCCCAGGAACACATCGCCACCATGCGCCCCGCAACGCCGTTGGCGGAAAACGGGACGCCTGCCCCGATGCCAAAGCCGGTGAACTCCGACATTCGCCAGGTGCGGAACTATCCCGAGCAGCCACCGCTGATCCCTCACACGATCGAGGGCTATCAGATCGACAAGAACTCCAACAAGTGCCTGAGCTGTCACTCCCGTACAGCCATTGAAGTCAGCCAGGCGCCAATGGTGTCGATCACGCATTTCATGAACCGGGACAACCAGTTCCTGGCGTCCGTCACACCCCGGCGGTATTTCTGCAATCAGTGCCACGTGCCGCAGACCGACGCCCGGCCTCTGGTCGAGAACGACTTTGTCGATGTCGATGAAGTGCTCGAATATGTGAAATCCAAAGAGGGGGCAAAATGATGCTGGCCTTCCTCAAAAGGCTCTGGACCACCATCCGCCGCCCGAGCGTGCACTACAGCCTCGGCTTTCTGACCCTCGGCGGCTTCATCATGGGCATAATTTTCTGGGGTGGTTTCAACACCGCGCTGGAGTTGACCAATACTGAGAAGTTCTGCACGGGCTGTCACGAGATGCGCGACAACGTCTTTGCCGAGCTTAAAACGACAATCCACTACTCCAACCGCTCGGGCGTGAGAGCCACCTGCCCGGATTGTCATGTCCCCCATGAATGGACAGACAAGATCGCCCGCAAGATGCAGGCCTCAAAGGAGGTCTGGGGCAAGATCTTCGGAACGATCAATACGCGGGAAAAGTTTCTGGAACACCGGCTTGAACTGGCCCAGCACGAGTGGGCCCGGCTCAAGGCGAACAATTCGCTGGAGTGCCGCAACTGCCATTCCGCCGATTCCATGGACATAACCCGTCAGAGTGGAAGGGCCTCTGAGGCGCACCAACGCTTCCTGTTCACGGGTGAAAAGACCTGCATCGATTGCCACAAGGGCATCGCGCATCGCTTGCCGGACATGTCTCAGTCGGCATGGCACGGGGAAAAACCCGAAAAAATGCTGAAGGAAGCCACCGCGTTTCTGGCAACACGGCAAGATTGATAAATCACACGTCGAAACAAAAAGGCTGGCCTACAAGCCAGCCTTTTTCACGTCAGGCCATCGTAATGTAGCTGCGCATCTGCTCGGCTTCGAGTTCAACCTGCGCAATCTTGAACTTTACGACGTCGCCGATGGAGATCACACCGGTCAGCTTGCCGTCCTTCACGACCGGCATATGGCGGAACCTGCCCTGTGTCATGCGAGCCATGACTTCGTTGATGTTGTTCTCTTCGGAGCAGGTAACCACGTTCTTGGTCATGACACCGGAAACCGGTGTTTTCAGCGCCGACACGCCTTGCGTACCGACCACGCGAACGATGTCCCGCTCTGACACAATGCCGTCAACGGCACCTTCCTTGTCGGAAACGACCACGGCACCGATCTTGTGTTTTGCCAGGGTTTCACAAATTTCGCTGAGCAACGCGTCGCTGCGCGCTGTGATAATATCGTGGCCTTTCCCACTCAGGATTGCGGCTACGGTCATTCAATCACCTCCCATGGCATCAATCGGTCCGTTTTACCGGACCAGATCAACCGACGCTCAATCGGAAGCGATCAAACGTCAATAGTTGATCGACCTTAATGTAGTCTGCCAGCCGGTCTCCGGAAGGAGATGTTCCAGCTGCTCGACCACTTTCGCACCGACTGGGGCCGGACGTCCATTCGAATCCGACAGGACGACCTCCAGTCGTCAGGTATCATGGCAAAAAAATCAGATCGCGCAAACTGTTGACCTTGCGTCTTGAAGGTACTTTCGCTTCGCGTCAGGAATTACGCCGCTGCGGCACGGGGTCGAACAGCGGGAACAGGGCAAGTCCGGCGACAAATCCACCAATATGAGCTTGCCAGGCAACACTTGCCGGCTGTCCCGCAACGGGACCGCTCATCAGGCCGAAGAACAGGTTGAGCCCGAACCATACCGCGACAAAAACCAGAACCTGTTGATTGCGAAGGCATTCCGCAAGCGGCTGCGCCGGTACGAAATAGGCCGTCGGATCGTTGCTGCGGATCGCACCCAGCGGGCCACCACGCTCGAAAACGAAGCGAATGGCCGCAGCCATCTGGCCGGAAATGGCGGCGGATGCGCCGATCATCGGCGCGCCTTCTCCCCAGTGGGTGGCAAGATGGGCCAGCGCCCCACCAACGGAACAAGCCGCCGAAAACAGCAGAAATCGGCCTACGCCAAACCGCCTGGCAACCGCACTGCCGAAAATCGCCATCCAGAGCAGGTTGAAGATAATGTGCATGGCGCCACCATGCAGCAGGCTGTAAGTGACGAAGGCCCAGAGGCTGGAGAGAAGATCAAAAGGCGGCAGGCTGCCGAGATAGGCATATTTTACCGGCCAGAATGCAAAAAGTTCGATGATCAGATTGTCCAGGTTCGCCGGAAGGATCATCACACGCAGAACGTGGATCGCAATCAGGATACCGCCAAGCCAGACGATGATCCCGGGCAGATTGAACACGGGCGGACCGGACGGCCGTTGGGGAGGTTGTTCCTTCTGGGCTTTTTCGCGCCGGGCGCGCTCTTCATCAATGCGGTAAACGTTCATGGACCCTCTGCCTTTCCAGTCTTTCTTCTAAGCCAGATCGAAGACAAAACAAGAGTGGTTCGACCGCCAGAACATGCGAAACCGGGAAAGAGTGACTTCGGCTTCTCCAGTCACAATCCCCAAAAAGCCTGAAAATACAAAGCGCCGGCCACCTAAAGGTGACCAGCGCTTTGCGATGCCCCCCAAAACCGGTCGCGTCCCCACGACGCCCGTTCAGGACAGTTGTTCACTCCGGCCGGCGCTTGTTTTACCGAGGCAGCTCTTGGCGGCTGTACCTATCGGCCCGCGGCCTGACCTGCAACAACAGGTTCCTCCCACCCGCTGTCTATGTGAACTGAGTGTTAAGCTGACAGGCAACCGCCCCCAATACAAGCTTTACCGAAAATTAACCTTAATTTCTGACCGCCTCTCAAGCTTTCGCGCCAACAAGCACTTGGCACGCGCCCTGCTTTGTAAAGGTCAAAAACCAACAGGGAAGCATTTTCGTCCCGTTTTGAAACAAGAACTGTCTTGAGACGAAACACCGGGCGCAAGAATGGCAAAGAGGCGAACCAGATGAAACACGGCGTAACGCAAACTCTTTACAACTACTGGGACAATCTTCGCGGCGCCCGTCCAGCACCGAACCGCAGCGAAGTCGATCCGGGTGAGATCCGCGGCCTTCTTGGTGACACCTTCATTCTGGAGACGAACGGTTCCAGGGACGTGCGCTACCGCCTCGCCGGCACACGCCTGTGTTCCGCACATTGCCGGGAACTCAAGGGCCGCAACTTCCTGCGCGGCTGGAGCGTGAAAGACCGTGAAGCCCTGGAAAGCCTGATCGCCGCCATCACCGAAGATGCGGCTGCGGCCGTGATCGGCATCAACGGCCATACGGAACGCGGACAGATCCTGCAGATGGAAATGCTGCTGGTACCGCTGAATGTTCCAGGTGAAGGCAGGATCCGTGTCCTGGGAAGCTGCACTCCGATGGAAAAACCCTATTGGATCGGCCTGCATCCCATTTTGAGCCAGTCGATCTGCAGCCTGCGCCTGGTCTGGCCGGACGAGCGTCCCTATTTCGTGGATTCCCCTGCTTCCACGCTCAACCCGATCCTGCCGCGCTTTACCGCCGAAGGCATCGCCATGCCGACACCGCCCCTGCCGAGCGGTGCCGAGCGCAAGGTCGGACATCTGACCGTCTATTCTGGCGGCAAGACCTGATCCGCCCAACATAGCAAGTCTGGTAACATCCCTGTTCACCTGCGAAATCGGGCCGGCCGAGAATCAGCTGGCCCGAATTCATGTCCGGCACCGGCTGATTTACAGCCTCTATTCAGCCGAAAAGAAGTCCTTCCTTCCGGATTTTTACTCTCGCATTATTGTGCTTTCTCGACAGAGAGGGCTTGAATTCCGAACATCGCGGCCGTACCCGCATTTTTATCGATCACAAGTCTGGACCTGTGCGCCTTCTGAGCTACACTCTTACACATCGTTAACCCCAGCTACCTAAAGTGCTTTGAAAGACGTCTTTTGAATCGCATCTCAGCCGGGGACAATGCGATTTGCGCACCGTTTTGGATAGAACAGGCATGAGCGCCGGAGTGGCAACAGCAACAGAAGGAAGCAGATCGCTTCAAGTCACTGACCGCCGGCGCCATCAACGGGTCCAGGTCAATATACTGGGCCGCTTCATGCTTGAAGATCGGCGCGAATACCCTTGTCAGGTTATCGACATGTCGCCTGGCGGCATGGCCATGATTACACCGGTCACCGGCAGGGTCGGCGAACGCGTGATTGCCTATCTTGACCACCTGAGCCGCGTCGAAGGCAGGATTTCCCGCCTGATCGATGGCGGCTTTGCGGTTGAACTGCGCAATACGGTCCGTAAACGCGACAAGATCGCCAATGTTTTGACGTGGCTCGCGAACCGGGACGAACTCAATCTTCCCGAAGACCGCCGCCACGACCGCTTCGTGCCCAAAAACCCGATGACGAAGATGATCCTGCCAGACGGCTCGGAACATGTCTGCCGCATCATCGACGTATCCCTGTCCGGCGCGGCCATCGCCACGGACATCGTGCCGGAGATGGGCGACGCCATCACGCTCGGCAAGATGCATGCACGTGTCATTCGCCGCATCGAAGGTGGCATAGCCGTCGAATTTGCTGCTGTTCAAAGCCGCGAATTGCTGGAACATCACATATCGGCACCAGAGGAAAGCTGACTTTAGCTTTCTCATCATTCTCAAGTGCTTGAGACACTTCAGAAAGGCCCGGCTTTTTGCCGGGCCTTTTTGTTTCTGCGTAATTTTCCGGGTAGTAGCGTTTCTTTTCTGCTGGCCAGATCCAAAAAAATCAAAAAACTTTCATGCCCTTTCCTCCCCCTCAAGGACGGGCACAAGACCCGCTCCAGACCGAAAACCAGGCGATTGAACGCCGATTTCGCACCACTCGAAAAACACCAATTTCTCGCCATTTCAAGGACTTCTGGAGGATGCATCAAATTTTACGAAAATTTTCCTCCAACTTGAATTAAAGTAAATTCAAATAACGATAAAAAGAAACTCAAACACACATAAAATACAAATACAGTTTTACTTTGGAGATTTTCTCCAAGTAAAAATCATTGAGTCATCGTTGCGTCAGCCTTGGGGAGGGCGTTACGATGAAATTACTTCACAGAACTCTACTCGCATCTGCAGTGTTGCTGTCTTGCACCGTCATGGGATCGGTTGCACAGGCAGAACCCGGCCGCTTCATGGACATGCAAACGGTTGTCAAGGCACCCGTCGGCTATGACCAGTTCTGCCGTGACAACGTCTGGGCTTGTCCGAAGGAAAAGTACAAGCCGGTTGTCGTGAAGCTGGACGAAGCCCGCTGGAACGAACTCATTGCCATCAACAAGGAAGTCAATCGCCGGGTTCATCCTATGACCGACCAGGATCTGTTCGGCCAGGAAGAATACTGGACCTATCCGGTGAACGGATACGGCGACTGCGAGGAATACGTCCTTGAAAAGCAGCGCGTCCTGATCGAAGCCGGCTGGCCGAAAAGCGCCCTTCTGATCACTGTTGCAAAAGATACCAAGAACTCGGGTCATGCCGTTCTGACAGTACGTACGGACCATGGTGACATGATCCTCGACAACCAGATCGAGGCGGTGCTGCCCTGGTTTTCGACACCCTACCGTTACATCAAGCGTCAGTCTGCCAGCTCGCCCGTGCAGTGGACAGGTATTGCCGACACGCGCGTGACGACTGTCAGTAGCGTGTCCAATTAGGATTGGGATTGGTCCGGCCTCAGCCGGCCTCTAGGACGATCCGGTCGCGTCCCCACCCTCCCCATCCCTACCACGACCGGATCCAGGGAACCGGCCCGCCCCCCGCAGGCCGGTTCCCGCCTTTTCAGGCCCAGCTCAATTGGGGTCGGGTCGAATGGGTCAGATCAAAGCGGGTCAGAGTTCCCGCAGGCCGGCCTTGAAGCGCCGCCAGTTGCGCACATATCCGTCGGCGGAATTCGCAATCCCGTTCGCCGCCTCCAGCGGTAACGTTTTCACGACCTTTCCTGGCACGCCCACCACAAGAGAATTGTCCGGAATTTCCTTGCCTTCGGAAATAAGGGCATTGGCACCAATGATACAGTTGGAGCCGATGACAGCGCCGTTCAGAATTGTTGCGCCCATCCCGACCAGCGAATTGTCCTTGATCGTACAGCCATGCAGGATTGCCTTGTGGCCGATCGTGCAGTTGGCGCCGATGGTCAGCGGGTAGCCCATGTCCGTATGAAAGACGCAGCCGTCCTGGACGTTGGAGCGCATGCCGACGGTAATCGTCTCGTTGTCACCACGCAGGACCGCGTTGAACCAGACGCTTGCAGCTTCCTGCAGAATGATATCGCCAATCAGCGTCGCATTCGGTGCGATCCAGTATTCCCCGTTTTCCGGAAAAACAGGCGTACGTCCATCAAGAGCAAAGACCGGCATGAGACCTCAGGTGTAACCAATCATGATCAGGGCAACGTTGATTACCATAACACCGGAACACATGCTCCACATGCCGGCAATTGTGGAAGATGCGACCAGCCAACCCAACGGCCGCTTTTCGATCCTGCGTCCACGAATGGCGTTGCGCATGATGATGAAGGGTCCAGCGAACACACAGACAAAAACGCCGGCGATAAACGACAGGATGCCCTCTCCGTCAAAGGCGAACTTCGGCGGCTGCTTCGTGATCAGCTGATAAAGGCTGCCCAGCACACCGGACGCAACAAATCCGGCGCATGCGATATATCCAACGATTAGAAGATTGAACAGCACGCCCGTTAACCCCTTGTTAACTCTTTCGCACGGAAAGTGATTAAGAATTCGTAAAGGGTCAAGAGCAAAGACTGTGCCGGAACGGCAAATGAGCGAAAACCCCTCAATTGAGCCACTTCGAGCAGCGTCAACGCCTTCCCCAAGCGGGACACCTGTGCCGTTTCAGGACAACCTGTCCCATATATGTGCACAGCCAATCAAGGGACTGAAGTCGTGATACCTGTCTCCTTGCCACGCCCGATCAGAACCGATCCCCGCCACTTCACCTGGCTGGCGTTGGCAATGTGTGTATTGGGCACGGCTCATGTTGGCGGGAAGATCTACTCCTGGTCGTCCGGCTGGCCGATGGAGGCAGGCATCAGTCAGGACCAGCCCGTCCGCTTTGCCGTCGGCACGACCCGCTTTGAGCTTCCCCTGAACCTGATCGCGACGGCTTCGCAGAAACGGCAGGCCCTTGGTTCCGAAGCCGCGTTTGAAACACTTCGCCTGAACCTGCACTGGTCTTCCAGCGCCACGAAGAACAGCGATACGGGATGGGACGCCCCTGCGACGATCCGGGTTGACCTTGAGAGCAATCCCGGCCGGGAGAGCCTGCGGGCAAGGCTTGATCCGTTCTACAGGCGTCTTGCACGCGGTGGCGAGATGAAGGGGCCTTCGGGACTGAAGGTCCTGAAATTGTCGGCGCGTGGCGCGCCGGCGACGGATCTCATCGTCTACGATCCAACCGTTCAAAACGGCTTCATCGCACGATGCCGCAAAGACAGCACTTCGGGAAAAGCCGGTTGCCACCGCGCCATCGTGTTCGCCTCGGGTCTGGAACTGCGCTACAGCTTCGATCAATCGCTTCTGCCGGACTGGCGCCGCCTCGACGGCGACATCGTTGCCAGCATCGAAGGTTACCGGATGCAATGACCTGACTTGAGCGGATGGCGGAGAAATGAAAAAGGCGGCACACCAGAGGAGCCGCCTTTTCACGTTACGATCGAAAAGTCTGAAACTCAGACTTCGTCCAGATCAATTTCAAGGATTGCCATCTGGAAGTTCCAGCTCAGATCTTCATCCTCATCGTCTCGGAAGATGACACCGATGAATTCGTCACCGATGTAAACTTCAGCAGAGTCGTCCTTGCGCGGGCGGGCCTGCACCTTGATGGTCTTGTTCTCGAACTTCGAACGCAGATAGGCTTCGATCTTTCGGATTTCATCGGGTTTCACGGCGCTCTCCTGTTCTTTGCCTTCAGCATCAATCTGGCGCGGACCCTACAGGAGCCAACGGAAATGCCAAAGCCTTTCCGCAAGCTTTCCCCGTCTTCCTGAAACCGGATTTTCAATTCGTCTGGCCGGCGTCTTCACCGAGCAGCTGATTCATGCTGCGGGCCGGTTCTGCGCACCCTGCCTTGCCGACGATCTTGGCCGGAACCCCGGCAACCGTCGTGTTTGCAGGCACGTCCTGAAGCACCACGGACCCCGAGGCAATGCGCGAGCAATGTCCGATTTCCAGGTTGCCGAGAACCTTGGCACCCGCCCCCAGCAAGACACCGCGGCGGATCTTCGGATGGCGGTCGCCATCTTCCTTGCCGGTGCCGCCAAGGGTGACGCCCTGCAGGATCGAGACATCGTCCTCGATCACCGCGGTTCCGCCAACCACAATGCCGGTACCGTGGTCGATGAAGATACCGCGCCCGACGGGAACCGCCGGATGGATGTCGATCTGAAAAACTTCCGAGCTGCGGCTTTGCAGATAAAGGGCAAAATCCTTCCGGCCACGGCGCCACAGCCAGTTTGCCAGCCGGTGCGTCTGCAGGCCATGGAAGCCCTTGAAGTAAAGGACCGGCTCCAGGAAACGGAAGCATGCCGGATCGCGGTCGAAGACGGCAACGATGTCGACCCGGAAAATCTTGGCCAGCTCCGGCTCGTCTGCCAGTGCTTCAAGGTAGGTTTGCCGGATCAATGATGCGGAAACAATGTCCCGGCCCAGCCGGTCGCCAAGGCGATGAACGACGGCCTCTTCCAGGCTGTCATGGTTCAGAACCGTTTCGTAGACGAAGGACGACAGGGCCGGCTCTGCCGCGACCATCGCTTGTGCTTCATCCCTCAGTTGATGCCAGACCGGATCATGGGTCGGAACTTCTTTCAAACCGGTCTTGCTGATCGGTGCCGACATGGCCTGTCTCCTTTTCAAGCCGTCACGAGTGGTCCTTAAAATAGGACTGTCGTCTGATATTCCCAAATCAAACTTCCTGATATCAGATATGACCGTTTCAAATGAACCCCGATACCTGAAGATTTTCAGCATCTTGCTAACTGAAATCGCAATTTGAGGTTAAATCATGCCAACACAAACGTCCCAACCAGCCCCTTCCGGCAATCCGATGGTGATCCGCAACGGTCAGATTGCAGAGCTTGTGTTGAATGCGCCCGACAGAAAAAACGCACTGCCTCTTGCCGCATGGCAGGCAATTCCCGGTCTTCTGGCAGAGCTCGCACGGGATCCGGATCTGCGCGTCTGCATCGTGCGTGGTGCCGGTGGCAAGAGCTTTTGCGCAGGCGCTGACATATCGGAATTCGAAGCCATACGCTCGACGCCGGAAGCCGCCAAGAGATACGACGACATAAATGTTGCCGCCTTCAAGGCACTTAAGGCGTTGCCCGTCCCGGTCATTGCGGCAATCGAAGGCCCCTGCCTTGGCGGAGGCCTGGGCCTTGCACTCGCCTGCGATCTGCGCATCGCCGCCCGTTCCGCCTTTTTCGCCATTCCCGCAGCGAGGCTCGGTCTAGCCTATCCGCCCGAAGCGCTCGGTGATCTGCTGGAGGCCGTTTCACCTTCCAACGCCAAGAGACTGCTGTTTTCGGCCGAGCGCCTGACGGCCGAAAAGGCGCTGGACATGGGCCTTGTCAATGAAGTGGTCGACGACACGGATCTGAACCAGCACATCAATGCGCTAAGCGAGACACTCTGCGCCAATGCGCCTTTGTCACTGAAGGCAGCCAAGCAAGCCATCAATCGCCTCGCCCAGCCCGGCAGTCAGACGGACGCAACGGCTGACCTTGCCAATGCGCAGGTCTGTATCGACAGTGCCGACTACCGCGAAGGCTGCAGGGCCTTTCTGGAAAAGAGATCGCCGGTGTTCACTGGCGTCTGACAAGATCGCAAGCCAAGCCCGAAGCTGAATCAACCTCTCAACCACTTCTGCCAGCAACTTGAAACGACTCCCGTTTTCACTTCACAGCGAATATCCGAACGCGTCGCAACGACTTGTCGGCAATTCTATCTCAGGCCATCGCGGCATCGGTTTTGAGTGCGATCAGGAAGTCCTCTACCGCTCCGGCAAAAACGTCATTGCGATCACCGGCAACCATGTGTCCGGCGTCGCGGATATCGGTGAATTTCGAGTGAGGCACCAGCGCCTGGAACTCGCGAACATGGTCCATGGAGACCAATTCGGAGTTCTGCCCCCGGATCAGGAGAACAGGCACGGAAAGATTGCCCGCCGCAGCCAGCATGCGCTCTTGCGACTCCACCGCCCTGTCTTCGTCCTGATGATGCTTTGACTTCAGGAATGCCGGGTCCCAATGCCAGCGGTAGCGGCCATCTGCATGGAGCCGAAGGTTCTTTGAGAGGCCGGACAGGTCCTTGGGCCGCGAGCGGTTGGGCAGATAGCGGGCGATCGCATCAGCGGCCTCTTCCACGTCGGCAAAGCCGTCATCGACCCTGTCTCCCATGAAGCCCAGGATTTTGGCGACACCACCCATGTCGATCCGCGGCGTGATGTCCACCAGAACCAGCGCGGAAAGACCGCCCCTGTTTTCCTGTCCCTCCGCCAGCATACCGGCAAAGCCGCCAAGCGACGCCCCAACGACTACCGGGTTTGCCTTGTGCAAGGCCTCGACCTGAGAGGTGACAGCCACGAGATCCCTGGCGAAATCGTCAAATGCATAGTTTCCCGAGGCAACCCAGTCGCTTTCGCCATGTCCGCGCTGGTCCAGTGAATAGACCGGGTGCCCGAGATCCGCGATCCTGCGTGCGGCACCGTCCCAGGAATGCCGGGTCTGGCCGCCGCCGTGGAGCATGATCACAGGCAAGTCCCCTACCCCGTAACGGTCTGCCACCAGACCGTTCTTTTCCGCGCCCTGGAATTCAACACGCTTCGGACCCATGCAACCTCCCTCGATACCCGATCAGCACACCACAGCGCGGCTTGCGCCTCCGGTGGCGTCAGGCCTTACGCTTCAATGTTGTTCAGGAACGCCAGAACGCCCTGTTTGTGCACCTTGTCGCCCACGGCAACCATGTGATCGCGGCCCGGGATCTCCAGCACTTCCGCGTGCGGAATCAAGGTTGCCAGCTTGTGCGGTGACCCGGCGATATCGTCCTTCGTACCGACGGCAATCAACACCGGACGCTCGATGCGCGCGACGTCTTCCTCGCTGATTTTCTGCCGCGAGGAGCGCATGCAGGCCGCCAGTGCCCGGCGATCGGACCCTGTCTGCTCCGCGAAGGCCCTGAAGGCACGTCCGGTGCGATCGGAAATGTCCTGGATGCGGTCGGTCTCAAGGGCTGTCGCAATCGGCTCCGGATCTCCGATGCCGGAAATCATGCCGTAGCCCAGGCCGCTGAAGATCGCACGGCGCACCCTGCCCGGGTGGTTGAGGGTCAGGAATGCCGAGATTCTTGCCCCCATCGAGTAGCCCATGACATCGGCACGCTCGATATCAAGATGGTCGAGCAGGCGTTTGGCATCTTCCGCCATCACCGGTGCACCATAAGCTGCCGGGTCGTAGAACTTCTGACTGTCGCCGTGGCCGCGATTGTCGATGGTAATCACGCGCCTGCAGTCGCCGACCAGCAAATCGACCCAACCGGGATACTGCCAGTTCACCTGCTTGTTGGACGCGAACCCGTGGATCAGCAGGATCGGGTCCCCCTCACCTTTATCCTCATAGGCGATCCTAACACCATCGAACTCGAACTGAGGCATCTAAGACATTAACCCTTACGTAAACGGAAAACACAATTTCACGGTAGAGTAAGGGGTTTAGGCAGCGAAGGTAAAGCCCATTTCCGGCTCCAGGTGGAGCCTTGCTGCGGTTGTGGATCGCAGATTCCGGGTCTACCCATATATTTTACAAATGGATATGGTCCGCAAAATTTGCTATCGGGGTCCAACCTTTTAGAGACAGAGGAATTTCAACATGGCGGATCATGTCGTCCCGCATTTCCAGAACTCCAGCGGACACGATTCGGTGGCGATCGGCGCACGGGAATTCATGTGCATCGGCGCAAATCCTCCGTTTGATCATCCCCATGTCTTCCTCGACATGGGGAGTGAGAACGAAGTGGTCTGCCCCTATTGCTCAACGCTCTACAAGTTCGACAAGACACTGCAGGCAACCGAATCCTCGCCTTCAGACTGCACCTGGACGCCTGTAGCGGCGTAATTTATTGGTCTGTCCATGAGCACGAATGGTGAGACCGGTCTTCCGATCATTATTGCCGGCGCAGGGATTGGCGGTCTTACGGCCGCCCTTTGCCTGCATGCTCAAGGGCATGACATTGTCCTCATGGACAGGGCTCGGCAACTTTCGGAAGTTGGCGCCGGCCTTCAGCTCTCACCCAACGCCTGCTCGGTGCTCGATCAGCTTGGCTTGCTGGAAGACCTCGCTCCACATGCCTATGCCCCGGATTTCGTAAAAATCTTCTCGGCAAAATCTGGCGAAGAGCTCGCCAGGGTGACCATGGGCACTTTCCTGAAGGAGCGACACGGCTATCCTTTCTGGGAAATCCACCGGGCAGATCTCCAGCGTGTGCTTCTGGAGAAGGTCCAGTCCAGTGACGGTATCTCCCTCCGCCTTTCAAGCGAAGTTATCGATCTGGAATCCTCGCCCTATGAGCATCTGACCTGCGTGTTCCAGGATAATGAGATCTCGGGAAACCTTCATTGCAGGGCTCTCATTGGCGCTGATGGGGTCTGGTCCAAGACCAGACGACTCATTCCCGGACATGAAGACGCTCATTACAGCGGCCAGGTCGCCTACAGGGCCACGGTTCCGATCGATGCGGTGCCCGAGCGCTGGCGCCGCGATGCCGGCCTCTGGTTCCACAAGAGCGCCCATCTGGTGCATTACCCGGTTCGTGGCGGTCGGGAACTGAACATCGTCGGGCTGGTCGAAGAGGCCTGGGAGGACGAGACCTGGTCAGCAAAGGCCAACAAGGAAACCCTTCTGAAGATTTTCCGGGATTGGCCAACGGAAGTTCGCAATCTCCTCACGATCCCTGACGCCTGGTTGAAATGGGCCCTGTGCAGCGTGGACGCTGGTGGCCCGTGGACCCATGGCAATATTGCGCTGATCGGTGATGCCGCCCATGCGATGCTGCCGTTCATGGCGCAGGGGGCGGCAATGTCCATCGAGGACGCAGCGATCCTGGCTGAGCATATGCCTCAGGACGTCGAAAACATCCCCGCTGCCTTCAGGGCGTTTGAGCGGCAACGCAAACAACGGGTACAGCACATTCAGGGTATTTCTTTCAGAAACGCCCGCACGTTCCACTACGGCGGCGCGATGGCCTTTGCCCGCGACACCGTTTTGCGCCTGTCGAAACCAACCAGTCTGGCAGCCAGGTTCGACGATATTTATGGCTGGACTCCCGGGCAATAGACCCGCTTTCGCTTGAGCCCGGCGTCAAGCTGGGATAAAGCCAATCCCCATCCATGTGTCAGGGAGTGTGAAGATGACCGGTCAGAGGGCAGATGACGTTGTAACCGCTGCGTTTCTGGTCATCGGGGATGAGATCCTGTCCGGCCGCACGAAGGACAAGAACATCGGCTTCCTCGCCGACTACCTGACTGCGCTTGGCATTGACCTGAAGGAAGTGCGCATTGTTCCGGACGAAAAGCCGGAAATCATCGGTGCCGTCAATGCGCTGCGGGCGCGCTACGACTACGTGTTCACGTCCGGCGGCATTGGCCCGACGCACGACGACATCACGGCCGAAAGCATCGCCGATGCCTTTGGTGTTGCGCTGAACCTTGATCCACGCGCTGTCGCAATCATGGAACCCCACTACCCGCCGGGACAATTCACTCCGGCTCGCCAGCGGATGGCACGAATCCCCCAAGGCGCGGACCTCATCGAAAACAAGGTTTCGAAAGCACCGG
This sequence comes from Labrenzia sp. THAF191a, assembly GCF_009363335.1. Lineage (GTDB taxonomy): Bacteria > Pseudomonadota > Alphaproteobacteria > Rhizobiales > Stappiaceae > Roseibium > Roseibium algicola. The sequence continues at coordinate 3,905,063 of NZ_CP045333.1, read as the reverse complement.
GCTTCCGGATCGAGAACGTCCACGTGATGGCAGGCGTGCCGTCAATCATGCAGGCGATGATGGACGCGCTTGCGCCCTCGCTGAAGACAGGCAAGAAGATGCTGTCGGAAACCGTTGCCGCAGACATGCCTGAAAGCCGCATCGCCGAGCGCCTCGCTGCCATTCAGGACGCGCATCCGCAAACATTGATTGGCTCTTATCCAAGAGCGACGGACGGCAAGTTCACCACACAAATCGTGATCCGCTCGCGGGACGAGGCGATACTGATGGCTGCGGTCAGGGATGTCGCGGAAGCTGTCGCCGACCTGTCGGGATAATCTGAAGGACTAGAAATGGAAAACCCAGCCCAAGACAAAGCATTCCCCGTTTCCTGGGACATGTTTCACAGAGATTCCCGCGCACTTGCCTGGCGCCTTTCTAGCGAAGGTGAATGGAAGGCGATCGTCTGCATCACCCGTGGCGGACTGGTACCGGCCGGGATCGTTGCGCGTGAGCTTGGCATCCGCACCATCGAAACCGTCTGCATTGCGTCCTATCACGACTACGACAGCCAGGGTTCGCTCAAGGTCATCAAGCCGATCGACCCGAAGGTCATCGACCTGGAAGACGGTGAAGGCAGCGGTGTTCTGGTGATCGACGATCTGGTCGACACCGGCAAGACCCTGAAAGTGGTTCGTGAAATGCTGCCGAAGGCACACTACGCGACTGTTTATGCAAAGCCGGTTGGCGTGCCCATGGTCGATACCTTCATCACCGAAGTATCGCAGGACACCTGGATCTATTTCCCCTGGGACATGGGCTGGCAGTTCCAGCCGCCGCTTTCGAAAGAAACCGCAGGCTGATCCAGACTTCGCGAACTTTTGAAGGTTCTGGCACGTTTCCGCTGGAACCCTGTTTGTAAATCGACAATCGACCGGTCAGGCATCGCGTTTGGCCGGTCTTTTTGCGTCTGCCTTCAAGTCAATCCGGCCAGATCTCTCGGCTCGCCGAAACAAAAATTTAGCAAATCAGAACTTTGTCGCCTGTCATGCGTTTCCTCTCCGAAAACTTAGTCGTTACACGCTACGAAAGCCGATTTCGGAAAACGGAATGCTCAACAGACGTTTGTTCCTCGCCTCCGCTGCTGCCGCTCTTGTGACCGGCTGCGCATCCAGCCAAAGAACCGGACAACTTGCAGGACCTGGTTACCCAGCCGATGGCCTGGGAAGAGCTGTGCGCATTTCACCCGAGTACCTTCAGATGTACCGGGCAATGCCGGAAGAGCCCTACCCTATTCCGGCAGTGGATCTGTCGAAGATCGATCCGGTCTACTACCGCCAACTGGTGACCTATGCCGCTCCCGAACCGGCGGGCACGATCATCGTTGATACGCCCAACCGGTTTCTCTACCTGACCATGGAGGGCGGCCAGGCAATGCGGTATGGCGTCGGCATCGGCCGGGAAGGATTCGCCTGGGGTGGCCGTGCGCGCATCGCACGCAAGGCTGCCTGGCCCAAGTGGACGCCGCCGGCTGAAATGATCGACCGTCAGCCAGAACTGGAGAAATACAGGAACGGCATGCCGCCGGGTCTCGACAATCCGCTGGGTGCGCGAGCTCTTTATATCTTTGAAGGCAATCGCGACACGCTCTACCGCCTGCACGGCACGTCGGAAACCTTGTCCATTGGCAAGGCCGTGTCGTCCGGCTGCGTGCGCCTGCTCCAACAGGACATTATAGATCTTTATAACCGTGTGCCGAACGGCACGCCGATTGTCGTGCGGCAGGCGTAACAGCTGCCGCACAATTTTGCTTGCCTTGGCTTAGCTTAGCTTGGCTTGGCTTGGCTTGGCTCAGGCGATGATTTCGACCGGCTTGACTGCATCAATGCCGTCCAGCCGGACATCGCAGCCGATTGCAAAGGCCTCCACTCCGGCTCGTCTGGCTTCGGCAAAGGCGGCTGCATAGGCAGGGTCGATGTCGTCCGCAAGGCTCATCCGGCTGCAATCGGGCCGCTGGACCAGAAACACCATTGCCGCGCGGTGCCCCTCGGCCACCATGTCGCCCAGTTCCACAAGATGCTTGGCCCCGCGGGCGGTGACACTGTCCGGAAATTCAGCAAGTCCTGCTTTACGCATCAGGTGGACGTTCTTCACTTCCACGTAGGTCTTCGCGCCGTCTGCACCTTCCAGCAGAATGTCGATACGTGAGTTCTTGCCGTATTTCACTTCACGGCGCAGCGTCTGGTAGCCTGTAAGTCCGGCAATACGCCCTGCCTCCAACGCTTCTTCCACCAGCTTGTTGGGATGCGCCGTGTTGATGCCGACCAGAGCTCCGTCGGCCTCGATCACTTCCCAGGAATACTTGAGCTTGCGTTTCGGGTTGTCCGACGCAGACAGCCAGACACGAGATCCTGGCTCCTTCAAGCCGAGCATCGAGCCCGGGTTGGCGCAATGGGCCGTGATCGCACCGCTATTGTCGTCCAGAAGAACATCGGCAAGGAAACGCTTGTAGCGCTTGACCAGACGGCCACTGACAAGGGGCGCGGAAAACTTCATGGCAGATCTCTCTCGTGCAGATCAGGGCCGGACGGCCCCGTTCGTTCAGGTGAGCTTAAAGGTCACTTTGACCAGAAATCCGGATCAAGAAGAACCAGGATTGTGAACAGCTCAAGGCGGCCGACCAGCATGGCAAAGGATAACAGCCACTTGGCGCCATCCGGCAGCGGAGCAAAATGCCCTGCCGGGCCGATGACCGGCCCCAGGCCCGGACCGACGTTGCCCACGGATGTTGCCGCGGCGGAGATGGCGGTAACCAGATCCAGATCGAAGAAGGACAAGGCAACGGTGATGATGCCCACCGACCCCATGTAGACAACAAGGAAGGCCAGAACCGAGAAGGACAGTTCAGGCGTCAGTCTTGTTCCGCCGTATTCTTCCGACATGATCCGGTGCGGGCGCACCATGCGGCGCAGGTGCGCGCGGACAGTACCGAAGAACACCAGGAAGCGGAAAATCTTGATGCCGCCGGTCGTTGAACCGGTACAACCGCCAACGAACATCAGCAGCAGCGCGATCCCGACAACCGGCGCGCCCCATTGCGAATAGTCGCCCAGCGCATAACCGGTTCCAGTCACGATGGAAACCACGTTGAAGGTGGCCCTCAACAGCGCCTCATCGAATGGAAAGTGCATGTTGAGGCCGAGATAGACGGTCAGCGTCAAAGCCACGACAGCCAGAAACCCCAGCAATGCCCTCACCTGCGGATCTCGCCAGAGCTGCAGCGGATGACCGCGCAAGGCCTGGACGATCAGCACGAACGGCAACGCACCGATGATCATGAAAACGATCGCAACCCAACCGGAGGCCGGATTGGTAAAATAGCCGAAGGATTGATCATGGGTGGAAAAGCCGCCCGTCGCGATCGTGGTCAGGGCGTGATTGAAGGCATCGAACAGCTCAATCCCCGTGACCAGATAGGCAACGATGCACAGGAATGTCAGGAACAGGTAGGCAAGGCCGATCAGCCGGATCAGTTCAACCGACCGGCTGACGATCTTCTCGGACCGGTCGGAGTTCTCGCTCTGGAAAAGCTGCATACCGCCGATCCTCAGAAACGGCAGCAGCACGATGGCCATAACGATGATACCGACGCCGCCCATCCACTGCATCAGCGACCGCCAGACCAGAAGGCCCGGCGGCAGACTGTCGATGCCGGTCAGAACGGTGGACCCTGTGGTGGTGAACCCGGAAACCGCTTCGAACACCGCATCCGCATAGCCGATGCCAAGCCACAGAAACGGCAGCGCGCCGAAGGCCGGCAAGGTCGTCCAGGCAAGCGTCGTGAGAACGAAGGTCTGCCGCGTGTCCAACCCCTCGCGCAGCGATCCGCCGACGGCAAGTGACAACAGCATGCCGATCATGCCGGTCAGAAGTGCGGAAAAGACAAAGGCCTGCCAATCGGCATTTTTCTGGGCAACGTCCACAATAGCGGGAATGAGCATGGCAGTTGCCAGGCCGACGTACAGAAATCCGAGAACATTCAAAACTGGTCTGAGAGAAATCAACTATCAGTCTTCCCGAAAAACGCTGTGTCGGTCGGCCGTTCCGCGAATTGCCGCACCAACCACTCGTCCTAACGCCTTTCTGCCGATTTTCCAATGGCTTTGGCGCGCGTTCCCCGGAAGATGACGGGGATGACCATCCAAGTCTCGGTCAACAAAAGACATGTCTCACACCGCCAATAGAGCTTGTCCTTCCAATTCTGGAACCGCCAGGCGAAGTTGGTTGGCGTCAGTGCACGGGCACGCTACGCAGGAACAGCGCGGGAAACCGCCAAGTTCTTGAGCCTTGTTCAGGATTTCGTAGCGAATAAGAATTACCTTTACGTGCTAATTGCCAATCCAGCTTCCTATACGTGAAATTGACAAGGATTTGGTGCAATAGAACGGCTCGGACTACATTCGCTTGTATTCAGGATCAGCCTCACCCTTGTGGCGATGGTGCTTTGCAGCATCGGGCTGGTCTCAGGGCTTGCCTATCTCGATTTGTCCAGAAGCACGCAGGAAAATGCCACCATCAGGCTGGACCGGGCCGCACGTGCCGCAGCTTCAATGCTGCATTACGGCACGAATGAAAGCTTCAAACCGGTTTTCGCCGATAGTGGAGAGCCGATCGTCATTCGCGTTTCCGAAGCTTCCGCCAAAGAATTGCTCCAGCCAAGCGAAAAGCTGGACGGCTTGATCGAAACCATTGGCAACACCAATCAGGGCGCGGCCAATTTGTTCAGCTGGTCGAGCGAGACCAGATCCTTCGACCGCTTCGCCACCACCTTCAGCCATCCCAAGGGTGAGCGCCCGCCGGCTTTTTCCATCAGTGAAGGCCATCCCGCATTTGCCAGTCTTTCTGCAGGCCAGCCATTTGCGGGCAATGTTCCGGTCCAGGGCAGGTTCCGCCTCGCCTATCTGACGCCGATTGTCACCGACGGCGGTAAGCTTGCCGGTGCAATCGCTGTTGACGTCGGCTGGACAGACGACCTGACATTGGCAGAAAACCGACTGAAGACACGCATGGCCTCAGCAGCCATTGTCATCCTGTTTGCTGTCATTCTTGTTGGTGGATTGTTTCTGCGTTTCGAATTGCGGCCATTGCGCCGCCTGGCAAAGACAGCGGATGAACTGGCCACCGGCACACAGCCAAAACGCATTCCCTTCACGGACCGGCGGGACGAGATCGGTGATCTGGCGCATGGTCTGGAGAGGGTCACCGATCTGCAGGACAAGCTTCACAAGCTTGCCTATACGGACCCCGTGACCACCGCAGGCAACCGTGCCAGATATTTCTCGGACCTGAGCGAAGCCTTGCAACGGGCAAGGTCCGGCACCTATTCGGCCTCACTGATCCATCTGGATTTCAATGGCTTTGCCAAGGTGAACGACACCTTCGGCCAGCAGGTAGGTAACCGGGTCCTGTTACAGGCCTACGCACGTCTTGCAAATATCTTCGGCCCAAGCGCACAGATTGCTCGAATTTCGGCAGACGATTTCTGCATTCTCCTGCCCTTCGACAGCAAGGGCGCGATTGCAGAAGACTACGCGGTGCAGGCAATCGACATGTTGTCCGTACCCTTCCAGCTGGAAGAAGGAGAAATCCGTGTGGAACCAAGCATCGGCATAGCCCTTTTGCCGCAAGATGCAGAGGACGCGGAAACGGCTCACCGTATGGCAGGACTTGCCTTGCGGGCAGCAAAGCGGAACGCAGGTGCACGATATGAATTCTTCTCTCCGCCCCTGAACGACCGCGTCCAGAGTGAAATGCTCACGGAAACGCTGCTGCGGGCCGCACTTCAGACCCGCCAGCTCGTATTGCATTATCAGCCCCAGGTTTGCCCTGACGACGGCCGTCTCATTGGCCTGGAAGCCCTGCTTCGCTGGCCACACGAAAAACGCGGCCTTATCCCGCCGGGAGAGTTCATTCCGATTGCGGAAAAGACCGGGCTTATCCTGGACCTTGGCCAATACGTTCTGGAATCGGCGTGCAAGCAGGCTGCAGAGTGGCGTCAGGCCGGTTTCGAATTCGGTCAGGTTTCCATCAACGTGTCACCGCTTCAATTCCGCCAATCAAACTTTGCCGACACAGTTCGCCAGACCCTGAACAACCATGGCCTGCCTGCAAGCTACCTGTGTCTTGAAGTGACGGAAAACGTCTTTGTCGACACCAGGGAACAACTGGTTCTGAACATCCTTTCAGAACTTCAGCAGATTGGTGTCCAGCTTTCCCTGGATGATTTCGGCTCGGGTTACTCTTCCCTGAATTATCTGCACCGGCTGCCATTCCAGGAACTGAAGATCGACCGAGCCTTCATTTCCGGAGCGGATACGCACCCGCAACGCGAACAGCTGTTTGAGGCGATCGTTCGGCTTGGACGCAGCCTGGGCTTGCGTGTGATAGCGGAAGGCGCCGAGACTGCAGGAGAATTCGCGCTGACAGTGACCCATCACTGCGACGGTCTTCAGGGGTATTATTGCTCCCCGGCCGTGCCGGCAAACCTCATTCAGTCGCAGCTGCAGAGCTTCAGGGCGACCTTGAAAGCGTCCGGCATCAAAAGCGACAACGACCGGTCCTCCAAGAAACGAGCCTGATCTTGCCCGGGTGTCTTACCCCGAGAGCTTTCCCGTCATCAGGATGGGAGCTGCATCCAGCTTGTGCGCATTCATCATTTCGGCAATCTGCTCGATTGAAGAAACGAGGTGCGTCCGGTCCTCGGCATTCAAATCATCGAATTTTCGCACGAACTCTTCATGCAGAAGGCCAGGCAGGTTTGAAGCCACCTCTTTTCCACTTTTCGTCAGCTTGGCATGGACGATTCGCCGGTCCGAGACGGATCTGTAGCGCTCGACAAGACCCTTTTCTTCCAGCTTGTCGAGAATGGTTACCACGGTCGCCGAACTCAGGTCAGCGTTGTCCGAAAGGGCTTTGGTCGTCACCTCACCCAGATCCCGAATCCCTTGCAAAACAACGATTTGCGGGATCGTGAGCCCGGTCAGTCTGGACACTTCTCTGGAGCGCAAGTCAATGGCCCGGACGATCTTCCGGATAGCCTTGACCACTTGCGATGCCTGCATCGCCTGCATTATTACACCTCTATTAATTTGAACTCTAATGATTAGACCTCTATATAATGCACGTCCAGTTACAAAACGGAGATTTTTTTCAATATGTGCGGCATTTGCGGCGAAGTGGTTTTCAATGGCAGTCAGGCAGACGTTGTCCGGGTCAGCCGGATGGCGGACGCCATGGCGGCGCGCGGCCCCGACGGTATGGGTGTAACGCAGCGCGGCCGGGTCGCCTTTGGCCACAGGCGCCTGAAGATTATTGACCTAAGCGAACGTGGTACGCAGCCAATGACCGACATGGCGCTTGGCCTGTCCCTGGTCTTCAACGGCTGCATCTACAATTATCAGGAACTGCGATCCGACCTGATTGGCCGCGGCTATTCGTTCTTCTCCACCAGCGACACCGAGGTCATCCTCAAGGCCTGGGCCGAGTGGGGCAAGGATTGCTTTTCCAGGTTCCATGGCATGTTCGCCATCGCCATACACGAACATGACAGCGGCCGCATTCACCTTGCCCGCGACAGGTTCGGCATCAAGCCGCTTTACCTGAGCGAAGCGAACGGGCGTCTTGCCTTTGCCTCCTCCCTGCCTGCACTTCTGGCAGGCGGTGGCATCGACAAGTCGATCGACCGGGTGGCGCTGCATCACTACATGAGCTGGCACGCTGTCGTTCCCGCGCCGCGCACGATCCTGAACGGCGTGCGCAAGCTGCCCGCGGCCACGGTGCGGACGCTTGAAGCTGATGGCAGCTCTTCCGAGCACACCTATTGGGAACCGCGTTTTGAAAAGACCGCGGAAGATCTTGCCCGCAGCGCCGACGACTGGCGCGACGAAGTCCTGGAGAGCCTGCGCACAGCCGTTCGCCGCCGCATGGTGGCCGACGTGCCTGTCGGCGTTCTCCTGTCCGGCGGTGTCGATTCCAGCCTGATCGTCGGCCTCCTGGCCGAGGAAGGTCAGAAGGGTCTTGCGACCTTCTCCATCGGCTTTGAAGAGGCCCATGGCGAAAAGGGCGACGAATTCCAGTATTCGGACCTGATTGCCGAACACTACGGAACAAATCATCAGCAGATCTTCATCCCCTCCTCCGAGCTTCAGGAAAACCTGCCCGGAGCGATCAAGGCGATGTCCGAGCCGATGGTCTCCTATGACAATATCGGCTTCTATCTGCTGTCACGTGAGGTTTCCAAGCACATCACCGTGGTCCAGTCCGGCCAGGGGGCCGACGAAGTCTTTGCCGGTTACCACTGGTATCCGAAGCTCAGCGGCTCAAACAGTCCGGTTTCCGATTATGCCACGGCATTCTTTGACCGGACCGAAGCACAGATGACAGAGGCTGTTTCCCCCGCCTACCATTGTGCCAGGGATGAAAGCCTTGCCTTCGTCGAAGAGCATTTCGCCCGCTCCGGCGCTGCCGATCCGGTCGACAAGGCCCTGCGGCTCGATACCAACGTCATGTTGGTGGATGACCCCGTCAAGCGTGTCGACAACCACTCCATGGCCTGGGGCCTTGAGGCGCGCGTTCCGTTCCTCGATCACGAACTGGTCGAGCTCGCCGGACGCATTCCTGCCGAGTTCAAGCTCGCACAGGAAGGCAAGGGCGTGCTGAAGGAAGCTGCGCGCAAGGTCATTCCGAGCGCCGTCATCGACCGTCCGAAGGGCTATTTCCCGGTGCCTGCGCTGAAATACATCCAGGGTGACTATCTCGACATGGTGCGCGACACGCTTTCCAGTCAGGCCGCCAGGGAACGAGGCCTCTTCAACGAGGTTTACCTGCAGAAACTGTATGCCGACCCGACCAAATACATCACGCCTTTGCGTGGTTCAGAGCTTTGGCAGGTTGCGCTTCTGGAAATGTGGCTGCAGGCACAGGAGGTCTGAACATGGCCGAAAATGAACCTTCGCGACCGAAAGGCGCGTTTGACCACCGCTTGAAGCGCATGCGCCAGCATGGGCTCAAACCGGAATACCGGCTGGACGAGACGGAAGCCCAGAAGAACCGGTTCATCGATTGCGGCTGGGGACGGCTGGTGTTTGCCAACACCTATGGCGAAACCGAGAAACTGGTCGAGGTTCTGCGCAACGAGCGACCGGACAGACGCGACATCGCATTCTATGTACGTGATCCGCATGTGCTGGTCGGCTCGGCCCCGCAGGAGCTGTTCCTTGACCCCTCGCATACGTTCCGCCTGGACCTCGCGACCTACCGGCCGGCGCGCAATCGTCGCAAGGGCTTTACGGTACGGCGCTTGTCTTCCCGCAGTGATGCGGAGGCGATCAACGAACTTTATCTCACCCGCGGCATGGTGCCGGTGCCGCCGGAGTTTTTCTGGTCGCAACTCGATCCGCGCACCATTACGGTACTCGTGGCGGAAGAAGACGAGACCGGGGTCATCGTCGGCACGGCAATGGGCGTCGACCACAGCCGGGCCACCAATGATGCCGATCTCGGCAGTTCGCTCTGGTGCCTTGCGGTTTCCCCGCAGGCCCGGTTTCCGGGCATAGGGGAAGCCCTGGTCCGGCGCATGGCGGAGGTCTTCAAGGGCAAGGGCGCACCGCATATGGACCTGTCGGTGCTTCACGACAACGAACTTGCCATTGGCCTTTACGACAAACTTGGCTTCGAGCGGGTTCCCTATTTCACCATCAAGCGCAAGAACACCATCAACGAGGCCCTGTTCGCCGGCCCTGCCGTTGAAGACAAGCTCAACCCTTACGCCACCATTGTCGTGAACGAGGCACGGCGGCGCGGTATCCAGGCGGAGATTATCGACGCGGAAGGCGGCTTCTTCCGCCTGTCCTACGGGGGCCGTTCGGTCGCCTGCCGGGAATCCTTGAGCGAATTCACCAGCGCCGTCGCCATGTCCATCTGCGACGACAAGGCCACCACGCGCCGGATCGTCGAAAGGGCCGGTGTAAACGTGCCTGACCAGATCCTGGCAGGATCCGCTGATGAGATCGCCGCGTTTCTGGACCAGCACGGTTCGGTTGTGGTCAAGCCTGCGCGCGGTGAACAGGGCAAGGGCATCGCCATCGGACTGACAACGACCGAAGACGTCATGGCTGCGGTCGATGTTGCCCGGACCTACTCCAACGATGTTCTGGTGGAGGAATTCGTGACCGGTCAGGATCTGCGGCTTGTAGTGATCGACTACAAGGTAGTGGCGACCGCCTTGCGCAAACCGGCCGAGGTCACCGGAAACGGCAAGGCGACGATTGGAGAACTGATCGAAATCCAGTCTCGCCGCCGGTCTGCGGCAACAGGCGGGGAATCCAGGATCGAAGTGGACGACGAGGTTCTGCGCTGCCTCACAGCCAACGGCTTTCAGCTGGAAGATATCCTGCCCGAAGGCAAGACCTTGCCGGTCCGCCGTACGGCCAACCTTCATACCGGCGGCACCATTCATGATGTGACTGGCGAAACCCATCACACCCTGATCGAAGCCGCGATCAAGGCAGCGCGCGCAATTGAAATTCCGGTGACAGGCATTGACTTGATGGTCAAAGACCCGCGACAACCGGAGTACCGCTTTATCGAGGCGAACGAGCGGCCGGGGCTTGCCAACCACGAACCTCAGCCAACCGCAGAGCGCTTCGTGGACTTCCTGTTTCCCCTGTCGGTGCCTCAACCCGTCAGGACGACCTTGAACCGGGCCGGAACATGACCTTGCTGAATATCGATATTTCCTATTTGAGCGATCGACTGAAGGAACTTCTGAAAATCCCCAGCCCGACGGGCTATACGGACGAAATTGTCCGTCACGTTTCCAAGGAACTGGAGGCGCTGGGGGTGTTTTACGAAATTACCCGCCGTGGCGGTGTTCGGGCGAGAGTGTCCGGCAAGTCGCGCCGTCCCGCGCGGGCCTTCGTATCGCATCTCGATACGCTTGGCGCTCAGGTAAAATCGCTGAAAGACAACGGCCGACTGGAGCTGGTGTCTATCGGCCACTGGTCCGCCCGCTTCGCGGAAGGAGCCCGCACGACGATCTTTTCCGAAAGCGGCGCCTACACCGGCACCATCTTGCCGCTGAAGGCTTCGGGGCACACCTACAACACTGGCGTGGATGAACTTCCGGTCGGCTGGCCCTATGTCGAACTTCGCGTAGACGCCTATTCCAAGTCGGTAGACGACCTGCACCGGCTTGGTATCGACGTCGGCGACTTTGTTTCCATAGACCCGGCGCCGGAGTTCCTGGAAAACGGCTTCATCGTTTCCCGCCACCTCGACAACAAGGCAGGTGTTGCGGTGATGCTGGCGGCGATCAAGGCGCTGGTGGAATCCGACATCGAACCGACGGTCGACGTGTTCTGGCTGTTCACGATTGCAGAGGAAACCGGCCATGGCGCCCAGTCCATCCTGACGCCAGACATCGCGTCGCTGGTTGCCATCGACAATGGCACCACTGCCCCTGGGCAGAATTCGGACGAATTCGGGGTCACCATTGCCATGGCGGACCAGACCGGACCGTTCGACTATCATCTCACCCGCAAGATGGTCCAACTCTGCCGGGACAACGACATCAAGTTCCAGAAGGATGTCTTCCGCTTCTATCGCTCGGATGCGGCAACCGCCATCGAGGCGGGGGCGGACGTGCGCACGGCGCTGATCACATTTGGTGTTGATGCCAGCCACGGCTATGAGCGCATTCACATGCACGCGCTGCGCTCGCTCGCCGAACTGGCGACCGGCTATGCTCTCAGCCCGGTTGAAATCCAGCGGGACGCCCGCGAGTTTGCGGACCTCAGGGGCTTTACCCGTCAGCCGACCGCCGATGCCGACCAGACACTCAATCCGGAGACGGACGAACCGCTGCCGGAACCGGCGGGCGAATAACGCCCGCCGCTGAGACCGGCTCGTTCAGCGGTTGAGTTCCGCGATCATGTGCCAGTGCCACGACCCGGGCTTTGTATGCACCTTGTCTTCCAGGTAGCTCAGCTCAAACCGGTCGAAAAGCGAAACCAGCTCACCCGCATTGCAATAGAAATGCGGGTGATCCTTGTCGTCGTCGCCCTCACGAACCCACGTGTCCGCGGCAATTTCCGTCCCGATCCCGAAGTTCGCGTTGCGCTTTGACAGCATGGTTCCCTGGTAGATCCCGCCAGGTTTCAGCACCCTGGCAATCTCGGAAATGGCTGTACGGACGATCGACGGATCACCGTGATAGATCACGTTGAAGGACAGGACATAGTCGAAACTGTCGTCCTCAAAGGGCAGCGACGTCATCGGCGCCAGATGTGTCGCGATCTCCATACTTTCCAGTGCCGCGCTCTTTTTCAGCTCGGCCAGTCCGGCTTCGGAAAGATCCATCGCGTGGGTCTCGAACCCGGCGCGGGCAAAGGAAAGCGCATGTCGGCCGACCCCGCAGCCCAGATCCAGGGCCTTTACCGGTCCCTGCTTCTGAAGTTTTTCAATCAGACCGGCAACGTCCGCCTCCGGACGCAGCCAATCCGCTCGGCCTTCTTCTGTCTGCCAGCGCTTGTCCCACGCGAGATGGGCGGTATCGGTTTTTTCCAGAGTGTGTGTGTCGCTCATTGAGACGATCCTTCCAGTATCCGGCTGCGGGCGATTGTGCCGAGCCGCTCAACACAAAGAACCAGCACGAAGATCATCAGGATGATGGTCATCGCGAGCTGGTAGTCGAAAAAGTCCATGGCCACCTTGAGTTCGATGCCGATGCCCCCTGCCCCGACAAGACCGAGCACGACTGAGGACCGGGTCGCCTTTTCAAGCGCGAACAGCGAGGTGGTGATGAAGGAGGGCATCGCGGCAGGTACCACCGCACAGAAGATCGTGTCGAAACGCCCTGCACCGGCCGCTGTTAGCGCCTCGGTTGGTCCTTTCTCCACGTCCTCCATGGCTTCAGCGAAGAAGCGTCCGCAAAAACCGATGGTGTCGACGGCGATCGCAAGCGTACCCGCGAATGGGCCAAGTCCGACCGAAATGACAAAGACCAATGCCCAAACCAGATCCGGCACCGTTCTGAAGAGGGCGACCAGCAAGCGGGCAAAGGTATAGACAGCCCGGGACAACATCGACGGCCGCGTCAGGCCTTTCGCGGCCAGGATCGCCAACGGCAGGCTGAGGACGATGCCGATAAGTGTGCCCGCAAGCGCCATCTGAAACGTTTCCAGCAACGCCTTTGACAGTTGCGGCAACCTTTCCAGTGAGGGCGGCCACGCCCTCGACAGGAAGTCGACCAGCGCCGGACCGCCAGAAACCAGCGCGGAAAACGACCAGCCGGCCCCCTGAAACGACCAGACAACGAAGGCCAGCAGCGCGACATAGGCGACAAAATGAAATGCACCCGGGCGTTCGAACCGATCCGGCATGCGGGAGCGTTTCAATGTCAGGAGATCAGCCATAATGCCTCCCCAGATCCGCAACACTCAGGTTGCTGCTCTTCTCGTCCAGAACGACTTCCCCCTGCCGGATCGCAAGGACCCGATCGGAGTAGGCGAGCGCCTGTTGCACGTTGTGCGAGGTGAACAGGAGCGTGATCCCCTCCTCCCTGGTGAGTTGGCGGAAGAGGTCCATCACCTCCTGGCCGGCAACCGGGTCAAGGCTGGCAACGGGTTCGTCCGCGACGATCATTCTGGGCTGCTGCATCAAGGCTCTGGCGATCGCAACCCGCTGGGACTGACCGCCCGAGAGCTGGTCTGCCCGTTTCAATGCATGCTCCGCGAGTCCGACCCTTTCGAGGCACGCCATAGCCCGGTCACGCAATGCCGTTTTGGCCAGAAACTGCGACCAGCCGCGCATGCCACCCGTGCGGCCAAGGTTGCCATGGATTACGTTGGTCAAAGCCGAAACACGAGGCACCAGGTTGTGCTTTTGAAAGACAAAGCCGACCTCGGCGCGAACCCGCCTGAGTTGGCGCTGTCGTGCCGTCGAAATGTCTTCACCGAACAACAGAACCGAACCGGCTTCCGGCTCGATCAGGCGCAGCGCGCAGCGCAATGCGGTCGATTTTCCGGCACCGTTTGAACCGATCAAGGCAACCGCTTCCTCACGGTCCACGGAGAAGGAAACTTCGCGCAGCACGCTACGGTCCTTGCCGAAAGTCTTGCAAAGGCCTTCGACCTTCAGGTCACACGGCGTCTCCGTCACGGGCTGTCGGGCTGGGACCGCCGGCGCAATTGCGCCGGCGGACTGGAGCAGAGGCTGCGCCATTATTCGCCGATGAACTTGTCGTATTGCGGAAAACCGGCGGTGGTGTACATGGACCGCACCAGGTCGTAGGCACCATCTTCGATCGCCACCAGATCCATGCCCGAATACTTGTCGTTTTCCTCGTGCTGCAGGATCGCGGCGATGATCGACTTCTTGTTGTCGAGGATCGCCTGGCGCAGGCTCTGCGCTGTCGCGGGATCGACATGGGCTCCGGCCATGATCATGTCGTTCGGCAGATCGCCGGAACGGGCGATCACCCGGAAAAAGCCGTTCGGGACGCTGTCATCCTTGTTGCGGGTGCCAATCCACGAATTGTGATTGATCCCGATGGCGGCAACATCACCCTTCTTCAAGGCTTCATGCGCAATGTTCCGCGAAGTATGCAGCTTCTCGATGTCCTTGACCGGATCGACGCCATAATCGGCCATCAGCTGCATCGGGCACAGCATGTTCGAGGTGGAACCGATATCACCAAAGGCTACCTTCTTGCCCTTGAGGTCGGCCGGCCGCGTGAAACCGCTGTCGGCTCGTACGACGACGGCACAGAAGTAATCCGGGCGGCCAAGACCGATAAGCGGACGGGCTTCGGTCAGTTTGTTGATCACGATGTACTCGGCAGGGCCGGTTACGACGAAGTCGACGCGTTTGGCGCGCAAGGCTTCAGCCGCCGCGGTCCGGCTGGTAACCGGGAAAAACTCGAAGGTGTGGTCTGTTGCATTTTCAAGGGCGTTCTTGAACGGCCCCCATTCAACCTGCAGCCGCTCCAGGCCCTCCACATCGGTAACGGCCAGTTTGAACGTGTCGGCCAGGGAAGAAGACAGGGAAACGGCAAGAACGGCAGCCGCGAGTGCGGCTGATTTCAAAAAGCGCATGACAGGAACTCCTCAGACAGCCGAAACAAAGCCGGCAAGGCAAAAGAAGCGTAACGACAAGCGCGCTGCGGAACGTGACTGTATTATGTAAATTTTACGAAATTTACATCAGAGAAAGACGGATCTACGAACCAGAAATTTTCTATGTCTTCGAACCTCCAGACAAATCTTGATCTTATTTGTTTTCCGGCAAATTTTCTCGATGTCTCTGTCGTAAAACTTCATAAAAGTATAATCGTATAGACATCTGTTCTCGGCACATGTCTGCTAGTTCGCTCTCCGTTTTTCGGAGGGCCCGATGCTGGTCATTGAGCAATTATCTAAAGTCTTTGGAGACCTGACCGCGGTGGACAGTGTCTCCCTTGCCATTCCCAAGGGACAGATGGTCGGCGTGATCGGCCGGTCCGGTGCCGGCAAGTCCACGTTCCTGCGCATGATCAACCGGCTGGCCGACCCCAGCCGGGGGACGATCCTCAACGAGGGAAAGAACATCACGGCCCTGAAGGGCCGCGAACTGCGGCTTTGGCGCGCGTCCTGCGCCATGATCTTTCAGCAGTTCAATCTCGTCGAGCGCATGGATGTGCTGACCAATGTCATGGTTGGCCGCATCGCCCACACAGGGTTCCTGCGTTCCATGACGCGATCCTTTACTGACGAGGACCGCGCCCGCGCTATCGAGGCCCTGGACCGGCTGGACCTTGTGCCCCAGGCACTGCAACGAGCGGGAACCCTTTCCGGCGGGCAGCAGCAGCGCGTCGCCATCGCCAAGGCGCTGGTGCAGAACCCGCGCATCATGCTGGCCGACGAACCGATTGCTTCACTCGATCCGGCCAACGCCAGCCGTGTGATGGACGCCTTGCGCGAAATCAACCGGACGGACGGTCTTACGGTGCTGGTCAACTTGCACACGCTCGACACCGCCCGTGCCTACTGCGACCGGATCATCGCAATGAAGGACGGACGCGTTCAGTTCGACGGCACGCCGGACACCCTGACCAGCGAGAGGGTTCGGCAGATCTACGGAACCGACGATCTTTCCGGTGACATCAACGAAGCAGTCACCTCCACCTCCCTTTCGACAACCACTTCCCGGCCACCGATGAAGGCTGTCGGGTCCTGACCTTCGCGAAGCGGATCATCCGCTCTCGCTCTTGAAGCGGCCTTTGCCGCGCAAATCGCCGGATCTGCCGGCACCAAAGGAGACTTGAGATGAAGGCCATTTTTGCAGCAGCCGTTTCCGCTGCCGTTCTTGCAGCCTCCCCGGCCGTGGCGGACAGCTGGAAGGACCAGTACAAGACAGTCAAGTTCGGCATCCTTTCCGGTGAAAACGAAAAGGACCGGATCGCCCGTTACACACCTTTCGAAAAGTACCTGGAGAACGAACTCGGCGTCGATGTCGAAATCTTCACCGCCGGATCCTATGACGGCGTGATCCAGGCCATGGCGGCCGACCAGATCGAATTCGCCTTCTTCGGTTCGTCTTCCTATGCCGCTGCCTACACCGAAACCAACGGCGGTGTGGTTCCGCTTGTCTCCCGCCTGCAGAAGGACGGTTCCACCGGTTATTTCTCGGTCGTCGCCGTGCGTTGCGACAGCGGCTACAAGACCCTTGAGGACCTGAAGGGCAAGACACTGGCTTTTGCCGATCCTGACAGCACGTCCGGTTATGCCGTGCCTTACTTCAACCTCAGCAAACAGGGCTATGAACCGAAAACCTATTTCGGAGCCATTCCCTTCTCCGGGGCCCATGAAACCGGTGTGCTTGGTGTCTACAACAAGCAGTATGACGCTGCCGCTACCTACATCACCAACGAGGAAGACGGCATTCCGCAGCGCATGGTCACCAAGGGCATGATCGAGAAGGACGCGATCTGCACCATCTGGAAGTCACCGGAAATCACTTCCGGTCCGCTGGCTGCCCGCAGCAACCTGCCTAAGGGCCTGATCGATGCCATGCGCACCGCGGTCATGGAAATCCCGGAGAAGGACACTCTGGCCTTCATCGAAATGACCGGCGGCGAAGACAGCACCCAGGAAGCGTGGATCGAGGTTGATCACGACCGTTACCAGTGGATCGTCGAAATGCGCGACTGGCTGAAGAAACAGCGCCGCGGCGGCTGACTTTTCGGAGCGAGGGAGGAGACCGGCTGATCCGGGTATCTCCCGACAACCCGACCATTGTCATCCCGGGCGGCACTTCGCGTCTCCCGGGATGACGCCAGGAAAAACTTGTGGCGCAGAAAGCTGCTGCGTCAGCGCTTCCTGCCCAAAATCATCGGAACTAGAGGCATGACAGTGCTCTCCCCTGCCATTGACCGGTTTGAAATCGATTATGCTGCCGCCCGCCGGTCAGCCCTCCGGGTAAACCTCGTCTCGACTGCGATCTTCGCACTCTGCTTCTTCGCAACAGCGTGGTTAGGCGGTTTCTTCGACATGACCGACGTCACCCTGCCCGATGGCGACCGCGTGTCCATGTGGAAGATCTGGGCAGGTTTGCCACGGCTTGGAGAGTATCTCTACAAGACCCTGCCGGAGCTTCACCGCGAGACACTCGGGGCGGATCTTGCCGGTTGGTTCTGGCGCTGGAAGGTCTGGCTCTGGCTGCTCCTGGAAACGATCCTGATTGCCTATATGGCGACATTGCTTGGCATCGTCGGTGCATTTCTTCTCAGTTTCCCGGCGTCACGGAACCTCTCCCCCAACTGGCTGGTTCTGAACGTCACCCGCCGGTTCCTGGAAATCATCCGGACGGTTCCGGATCTCGTCTGGGCACTCATTTTCGTTTTCTGTTTTGGTGTCGGCCCGCTGGCCGGTGTTCTCGCCATCGGTCTTCATGCCACCGGCGCTCTCGGCAAGCTCTATTCCGAAGCCAACGAAAATGCCGACATGCGCCCGCTCGAAGGCATCAAGGCGTCGGGTGGCACCTGGTTCGACCAGATCCGCTACGGCATCGTGCCCCAGGTTGTCCCGAACATCATCAGCTACACGCTGCTGCGGTTCGAGATCAACGTTCGGTCCTCCTCCATCATCGGCTTCGTCGGCGCAGGTGGTCTGGGCCAGGAGATCCGCGTGGCAATGTCCTTGCAGGAATACACCGATCTTTCGGCCTTGTTCCTGATCGTCTTCCTCACCGTGATCGTCATCGACATGCTGAGCGAAAAGGTGCGTCATCGCATCATCGGCCTGACCGGAAAAGGCATCTGACCATGACCGCGCAATCTCCAGATATCGCCCGCGCCAGAACGCTCGTTCCAGGCGCCTTTTCAACACCGCTCCGGACGCGCCTGATCCGTCTCGCCGGTTGGTCGGCTTTCCTTCTTTTGACCGGCTGGTGCCTGTGGGATTTCGGCTTTGCGCCTGAAAAACTTCTTCACGGGGCGACCCGCTTTGGCGATGTGCTCGCCTTCATGTTTCCACCCCACATCTGGACAAGTTGGGCGGAATGGCAGGAAGTTCTGAAGGGCCTGGGAGAAACTGTCGCCATGGCGTTCATGGGCACGCTTCTGGGAGCCCTGGTTGCGTTTCCACTGGCATTCCTGGGCGCCAAGAACATCCTGCCACTGTCCTGGCTCCGGCTTGGTGTCAGGCGCGGTTTCGACGCCCTGCGGGCGATCGAACAGCTGATCCTCGCGCTCGTCTTCATCCGCGCCTTCGGCCTCGGGCCGCTGGCAGGCATTCTGGCCATCGCGGTTTCCGAAGTCGGCACGTTTTCGAAGCTCTTTTCGGAAGCCATAGAGAACACCAGTCAAAAGCCGGTTGAAGGCGTGCGCGCTTCCGGCGGCGGCAGCCTGCAGACAATCCGCTTTGCGGTTCTGCCGCAGGCCCTGCCGGTGATCCTGTCGATCATCCTCTACAATTTCGAATCCAACACCCGCACCGGCACCATCCTGGGCATTGTCGGCGCCGGAGGCATCGGCTTCCTCCTCGCCGACCGCATCCACGCCTACCGCTGGCCGGAAGCCTGGACGATCATTTTCCTGATCATCTTCATGGTCTACCTGATCGACGGCTTCTCCGGCTTCCTGCGGCGGCGGATCATCGGCGGGGAACCGGGGCGAAAGTGATTTTCACCTGGGGAAGAAGCAGCGTTTTTCTCCTCCCGCCGAGTTTCCTTTTTCCGCTGCATGCCTCCCAATCAGCAAGACCTCGGAAAATCCTGATCAGCGCCTCATACTCACCTCGGAAACGGCATGGATGCCATGGCTTGACCATGGCATCCAGGCCGTGACCTCACCACACGATCGGTCCCCAAAAAAGCAACGCCCATCGAACAGTCGAATGATCAGAGCACCCGCTGTCCGTTCCGCCAGGCCTGCTTGATGAAGGGATGTCCGTTGAGGACGCCAACGTGAAGCAGGTCGGCGCGTTTACCTTCTGCGATCTCGCCTCTGTCTGACAGTCCGGCAACCTCGGCAGGCGTTTTCGAAACCATCCGGATAGCTCGCGGAAGGTCGGCGTGGAACGCATCGTCCAGCCCCACAAGAAACGCGCAGTCGAGCAGCGAGCGCGGGACGTAGTCCGAAGCCAGGATGTCGACGAGATCTTCCGCCAACAGCGCGCTGACCGCGATATTGCCCGACTGGGATCCGCCGCGAATGACGTTAGGCGCACCACCGACGACGTGCATTGCGTGGCTCTTGGCCTTGCGGGCTGCCTCCAGTGTGCACGGAAACTCCGAAACGCTGATGCCCTCGCCGAGGGCTTCGTCGATGTGCTCGAGTTCCGTATCGTCGTGACTGAGCAGCGGCAGCTTGTGAGCATGCGCCAGCGCGACCACAGCCGGACGGACCTTCGAGCTGATTTCGTCGGAGAAGTTCAACAGTTCCTGCGTCTCACGCTCGGCAACGGCACGTGTTTCGCCCGTGTCGGCCATGCGGCGGTGAATATAGGCCTCGACGTCCTTGCTCTGGCGCCGGCCCGGCAGGTGTTCCATCACCGACACCATGCGCACGATGTCCTTGCCGATGTTTTCTTCCGTCAGACGCGTCGTCTCGCCATCTGTAATCTCGCAGCGCAGGTGCACCAGATGTTCCGATTTGAGCATGCCTCCGGACTGAAGCGTTTCCAGGGCGTCGATCATCGGGGCCAGGATTTCGCGGCGTTCCGGGTTCTTGATCGTCGCCCCCACGCAGAGGCTGTCGAACACGGTGGTGATGCCGCTGCCGATGATCTGAGCATCATGGGCCATCGCCGCTCTGAGCGGATCCCAGCGCACATGTGCACGCGGAAAGACATGCTTTTCGAAGTGGTCGGTGTGAATGTCGACCAGCCCCGGCAGCAGGTAATCACCCTCGAGATCGACCCCGGCTTGCGGCGCGCTGCCCTGGTCCACCGAGACGATCCCGCTTTCGGAAAAGGCAATGTGACCACTGACGACTTCATCGGCGAGCACCAGCCGGGCGTTTTTCAGAACTGTCAGGGCACTGCCGGAGGGCACGCGATTGTCGGCATAAGTCATGGAAACTCCTTCCGGCGAGCAGGTCGAACGAATTCAAGGATGGCCCGGTAGCGGACCGCAATGAGATATGACACCGCGAGAGCGGCGGTGAACTGGGGCCGGAAGCAAACGCGTTTCCGGTTGATCGACCGATGATCTAGCGCTCTTTCGGGCGCTAATTGTGACAGTCGTTCAACGGATCCGTGACAATCCGGAAAAATCTGCAGATTGCAGGCGAAGAGATGGATTAGCAGGGTCGGACACAAAATCTGCGCTCAACCGGCTGGAAAGGCAAGAGCACAGGGAAGAAGGACAGGTGCGAAAGGGAACCTCGAACCAGGCCGCCGCTCAAGCGGGCCAAAGGCCGGTAGCGCCACAAACCATGGTGCGGGCGACGGGACTCGAACCCGTACAGCCTAGGGCCGAGGGATTTTAAGTCCCTTGTGTCTACCAATTCCACCACGCCCGCTTTTCCCTTCCCCTAGCTCTCCTGCCCGAAAAGCGCAAGAAGGCACTGCCGCTTTTCAGCGCATAGGCGGGAAGTTTCCACGTCAGCCTGATTTTGCGGGAACAGAAGCTGGAAAATAGGCGCTTTGGGCGGTATGAGAACAGGTAACGGATAATTGGTGCCGAACGGGGCCTTGTGGGCTTAGAATGGCACCGGATAATTGTGAGACACGGTAAACCCCATGGTCAGCTATATCGACGCTTCGGAAGCCCCTTTGAAAAACACGGGTCAGGTACGTTTGTACGGCCCTGAAGATTTTGAAGGCATGATGCGCGCCGGACAGCTGACAGCTGCCTGTCTGGACGAGCTGGCCGACATCGTCAAACCGGGCACGACCACCCAGGAAATCGACGACTTCGTCTACCAGTACGGCATGGATCACAACGCCATTCCGGCGACGCTGAACTATCGCGGCTACACCAAGTCCTCCTGTACGTCGATCAACCATGTCGTCTGTCACGGCATTCCCAACGACAAGTCCCTGCGCGAGGGCGACATCGTCAACATCGACGTGACCTTCATTTTGGACGGATGGCACGGCGATTCCAGCCGCATGTATCCGGTCGGCCAGTTGAAGCGCGCTGCCGAGCGCCTGATCGATGTGACCTATGAATCGCTGATGCGCGGTATCGAGGCTGCCAAGCCGGGCAACACCACCGGAGATATCGGTGCTGCCATCCAGACCTTTGTCGAGGCTGAACGCTGTTCGGTCGTGCGCGATTTCTGCGGGCACGGACTTGGCCTTCTGTTCCACGACACCCCCAACATCCTGCATTACGGGCGTCCTGGCGAAGGTGTTGAACTGAAGCCGGGCATGATCTTCACCATCGAACCGATGGTCAATCTGGGCCGCCCACACGTGAAGGTTCTCAGCGACGGCTGGACGGCTGTCACGCGGGACAGATCCCTGTCCGCCCAGTTCGAACATTCCATCGGCATCACGCCTGAAGGCTGCCAGATCTTCACCACGTCCCCCAAAGGCATCCACAAGCCGGGCCTGCAGACGGACTGATTGTTCGGCCTGAGATCCGTTTACCGGCGATGCGCCGTCATCTGACAGCGGCTGACGCAGGAGCTCATGAAAGAGACGACGACCGCCAGTGAAGCACCGGCCTCAACCGGCAGCGACCACAAGGGACACCGCCAGCGGCTGCGGGAACGATTTCGTAAAACGGGCGAGCAAGGTCTCGCCGATTATGAACTCCTGGAATTCCTGTTATTTTCCGCCCTGCCCCGCCAGGATACCAAGCCGATCGCCAAAGCACTGCTTCAGCGCTTCGGTTCCTTCCCGGCAGCCCTTGCCGCCCCTAGGGAACGGCTCAAGGAAATTCCGGGGCTGTCCGACATCAGCATAGATACGCTTCAGGCGGTGCATGCATCGGTCATCCGCTTTCACAAGGCCGGGCTGGAAAAACGGCAGGTGCTCGACAGCTGGCAGAAGGTCATGGACTACCTGCAGGTTTCCATGGGGCTTGCCCCGGTAGAGCAGTTCAGGATCCTGTTTCTCGACAAGAAGAATGCGCTTATCGCAGATGAAGTTCAGCAGACGGGCACGGTCGATCACACCCCGGTATATCCACGCGAAGTGATCCGGCGTGCCCTGGAGCTTTCGGCAACGGCCCTGATCCTTGTCCACAATCACCCGTCGGGCGATCCGACCCCATCGCGCGCCGACATACAGATGACCAAGAAAATCGTCGACATTGCCGGCCCACTCGGGATCGAGGTGCATGACCACATCATCGTTGGTCTGCGTACAAACGTCAGCTTCCGCAGCTTACAGCTGATTTGAGCTGCTCGAGCAACGGACAGGCAAAGTCTTGGAGCCCGTACAGCTAAGCTCTTTAAGACTGTTTGCAAAACCGGATCGGGAATTTTGAGACTTTACCCTTAATTTACTTAGAATTTGCGGCATTCCTTAACCCAGATCGACAATACTCGGGCCAAAGAAATCGGGCTCGTATATGTACAATTCGTCTAAAAACTCCGGCGGCCAGATAGCAAACGCGATCATTATTCCGATGGTCGTAATCGTCATGATATCCGTTGTCGGTATTTTCGGCCTGTTGCACTGGTCTGCCCGCCTGTCGGACGAAACCGCTGTCGAATCCCAGAACAAGCTCATTTCCGGCGCATTGCAGCTGACCCAGAATTACATGGTCAAGCAGCAGAACGGCGTCGTGATCTGGGACGAAGCCTATCACCGGGTCAACCAGATCAACCCGGATGAAGGCTGGATCTACAACAACCTGATGCACTGGCTGTTCCAGAACCACGGTTTTTCCAAGTCGATCCTGATCAATCGCGATTACGGCGTGCAATATGTCTACGCCCAGAACCACACCAACCAGTGGATGACGCAGGAGCTGCTTCAGGAACTGAAGCCGGCCATTGCCAAGGTGCGCGCCCGCTACATCATTTCCTTCCGCCGCACACCATCCGGGCTCTACAGTTTCATTCCGCAAAGCAGCGACGCGCGCCGGTCGATTGCCGAAACCGGCCTCGTCTCCCTGGCAGGCGAACCGTATCTCTTCAGTGCCGCCGCCATCATGCCGCAGATCCAGTCGATCTCCCGGGTCCGTTTCCCGCCGTCAGTGCTGGTAAGTCTGGTACCCTTGCGGGGTGAAAAGCTGACAGAAATCTCGGAAATGTCTCGCCTTGACGGGTTTGTTCTCGCCAACAACCAGACCCAGCGCGATGGCGTCGGCAGGTTTCAACTGAAGTCCCCGCTTGGACAGGATGTCGGCCTGATCGCCTGGCAGACAACCGAGCCCGGCAGCCAGATGATACGCCGGATCAATCCGTTCCTGGCCTTGGCGGCGTTCATGATTGCGGCCGTGGTCATTGCCGTGACCATCTTCACCCGCCAGATGACCAAACGTCTTGCACGCAGCGAAGCCAAGGCAGTCCACTCCTCACGTCATGATGCCCTGTCCGGCCTGCCGAACCGCGCACGGTTCCATGCACTTTTGACGGACACGCTGGACGAAAGCGTTGCCAAGGGAACGAACACGGCCGTCGTCTACATCGACCTCGACCATTTCAAGGACATCAACGATACGCTTGGCCATTCCGCCGGTGACAAGGTGATCACTGCCGTTGCCCAGAGACTGCAGCGCGTCATTCCCGAATCCGGGATCGTTGCGCGCATCAGCGGCGACGAATTCGCGATGGTCATCAAGAACTGCGAAGACGATGTCTGGCTGGAATACATCCTCGACCAGGTGCAGGACGAAATCGGCCGTCCGATCATGATCGGGCGCCGTGAGCTTCACGCCAGCCTCTCGATGGGCGCTGCCATTGCCCCGCGCGACGGCAACGATCCGGACGAGCTGCTGCGCAAGGCCGATATCGCGCTTTATGATGCCAAGGCAAATGGCCGGAACCGCCGTTCCTTCTTCGAACCGAACATGGAACATCACGTCCAGTCCAAGGACCGGCTGTCCCGCGAACTTCGGCTGGCACTCAAGAACGACGAACTGACACTTGCCTACCAACCGCAGTCCGACACATCGGCCAAGCGGATCGTCAGCGTTGAAGCTCTTGCCCGCTGGACCAAGGAAGACGGCACCGTCATTTCCCCGGCGCAGTTCATTCCGGTGGCCGAGGAAACCGGTCTGATCAACGAACTGGGCATCTGGGTGCTCAACAAGGCCTGCGCCAAGGCGCACGAATGGCCCGGCATCACCGTTTCGGTCAACGTTTCGCCAAACCAGTTCAAGCACCCGCGGTTCGTCGAAAAGGTGATGGCGATCCTTGCCGCCAACAACCTGCCGCCACAGCGCCTGGAAATTGAAGTCACCGAAAGTGTTTTCGCGGGCCGCAACGATTCGGTGCTGAAGGCCCTGCGCAGGCTGAAGAACCTGGGCGTGAAGGTTGCGCTCGATGACTTCGGTTCAGGTTATTCCAGCCTCAGCTACCTGCGCCGGTTCCCTTTCGACACGCTCAAGATCGACCGGGATTTCGTTTCCGACATGAACGGCAACGCCGAAGCCGAGGCCATTCTGGTATCGATCATCCAGCTCGGCAAAGCGCTCGGCATGACCATTGTTGCCGAAGGCATCGAGACGCTGGAACAGATCCGTTTCCTGCAGGCACACGACTGCAACCGAATGCAGGGCTACTACATTTCCCGGCCGCTGACAGACACCGCCCTGACCGCGTTCCTGGACGAATTTCACCGCATTGGTACGCCCGGTTTCGGCACAGACCTGAGCTACCAGATACGCGCGGCGGAAGCTTGACGACACTTCGTACGGGCAAATGCCTGCCAGCCGGGTCTTCGAATTTGTCCGGAACCACCTTGGATCGTTGCCAAGCTCAAAGACCCAGCAACGGACGGAGCCTGGCGGCAAACCCGTGAAAGCTCGCAAAGGGCGCTGTCTCGGCCAATGTCAGCCAGTCCTGCCCTGCTCCGGCAGCCAGCTTCAGGCCAGCGTGACCGAATTCCGTACGCACCATATCCTTGAACCAGGCAACATGCTGCGCTTTGCGCTGACGGTGCAAGGCTTCACCGGACGCGATGTGCGCATGGTGGCGCGTCCAGTGGTCCACCAGATCATCAACACCGCTGAGGGTTTGCGCGGAGACTTCGCACACAGGCACCTTCCACCCTGCAGTGCTGTCGGCATCGCTCAATGACAGGGCACCCGCGACATCCGAGGCAGCCCGACGGGCGAGCACCCCCATATCTGCCTTGGTGACAGCCACGATATCCGGCAGCTCCATGATGCCGGCCTTCATGAACTGCAGACTGTCGCCCGATCCGGGCTGGATACACAGAACAACCGTGTCGACAGCCTGCTTCAGGTCACCTTCCGATTGTCCGATACCAACGGTTTCAACGATCACGCAGTCGCACACGCAGCGAAGAACGGCAATCGCCGCAACCGCATGATCGGAGAGGCCCCCGAGGCGATCTCGCGCCGCCATGGAGCGGACGAAGACGCCATCGTCGGATGGATCGGTTTTCAGGCGGGTTCGGTCACCCAGAAGGGCGCCACCGGTCACCGCGGAAGACGGATCGATGGCCAGCACCGCCACGGTCTGCCCCGCGGCCCGGCATGCCTTGATGAGAGCATCCGTCAGACTTGATTTGCCAACGCCGGGCGGACCGGTGAGGCCCAGCACTTTCGCGGAGGCTTCACCGGCGGCAGAATCCAG
The DNA here is from genome assembly GCF_009363335.1 of Labrenzia sp. THAF191a. GTDB lineage: Bacteria > Pseudomonadota > Alphaproteobacteria > Rhizobiales > Stappiaceae > Roseibium > Roseibium algicola. The sequence goes on along the minus strand of NZ_CP045333.1, from coordinate 3,878,824 downwards.
AAAAGCCGCGGTTTCTGCATCCTCCGCATGGCTTTCCAGCCGGCTGAGCACACGTGAAAGCTGCCTCTTGCCGCCCGCACGCAAGGCGTCCAGCTTGGGGTAGGCATCGCTCACACCGCACTCCCTGTCGTCTCGACGGGCCTTCCCCGCCTCATTCAGCTTCCGGACTTGAACTTCAAGGCTGCCTGCGCTGCCGCCAGGCGGGCAATCGGCACGCGGAACGGCGAGCACGAGACATAGTCCAGACCGACGCCTTCGCAGAAGGAGATCGAGGCCGGATCACCGCCATGCTCCCCGCAAATGCCAAGCTTGATGTCGGGACGGGTCGACCGGCCGCGTTCAACGCCGATCTTGATAAGCTCACCCACGCCTTCCTGATCGAGAGAGACGAACGGATCCTGCTCCAGCAGGCCGCGCGTCTGATAGGTCCCAAGGAAGGAAGCCGCATCATCACGCGAGATACCGAAGGTGGTCTGCGTCAGGTCGTTGGTACCGAAGGAGAAGAACTCGGCAGACTGTGCGATTTCCGCCGCTTTCAGGGCGGCGCGCGGCAGTTCCACCATGGTGCCGATCTGATATGTCAGTTCCGCTCCGGTTTCGCTCATCACGGCTTTTGCCATGGCCTCGATGCTCTGGCGAACGAGGTCGAGTTCTCCCTTGAGGCCAACCAGCGGAACCATGATTTCCGGAACCACCGGTGCGCCGGTTACCTTGGCAGCCTCGACAGCCGCCTCGAAGATGGCCCGGGCCTGCATTTCGGCGATTTCCGGATAGGAAACCAGCAGACGGCAGCCGCGATGGCCGAGCATCGGGTTGAATTCTTCCAGTGCCAGCGCCCGATCACGCAGCAACTCCGGATCGGCACCCATGGCTTTTGCGACGTCCGCCAGCTCCTCTTCCGATTTCGGCAGGAATTCGTGCAGTGGCGGATCCAGCAGACGGATCGTTACCGGCAGGCCGTGCATGATCTCGAAGAGATCGGTAAAGTCCTGCCGCTGCATCGGTAGGAGTTTTGCAAGTGCTGTCCGGCGCCCGGCTTCGGTCTCGGCCAGGATCATCTCGCGCACGGCAATGATACGCTCGCCTTCAAAGAACATGTGCTCGGTGCGGCAAAGGCCAATACCTTCAGCGCCGAACTCCCGCGCAACCTTGGCGTCTTGCGGCGTTTCCGCGTTGGTGCGCACGCGCATGCGGCGCACCTTGTCGGCCCAGCCCATCAGCGTGCCGAAATCGCCGGAGAGTGTCGGCTGAAGCATCTCGACCTCACCAACCAGAACCTGCCCGGTGGCGCCATCGATGGTGATGATGTCACCTTCCTTCAGCTGCCGTCCGGCAGCATTGATCACACCGTTGCGATAGTCGATCCGCAGCATCCCAGCCCCGGCGACACATGGCTTGCCCATACCGCGCGCCACCACGGCTGCGTGGCTTGTCATGCCGCCGCGGCTGGTCAGAATACCCTCGGCCGCATGCATGCCATGGATGTCTTCCGGACTGGTTTCCACGCGAACAAGAATGACCTTGCGCCCTTCCGCCTTGGCTTTTTCCGCCTCGTCGGAGGAAAAGACGATGGCACCGGATGCAGCGCCGGGAGACGCCGGCAGGCCGGTCGTGATCACATCGCGCTTTGCTTTCGGATCAATTGTCGGGTGCAGGAGCTGGTCGAGCGCAGCAGGCTCCACGCGGCCAATGGCCTCTTCCTCACCCAGCAGCCCTTCGGCAACCATGTCGACCGCGATCTTCAGCGCCGCCTTGGCGGTGCGCTTGCCCGACCGGGTCTGCAGCATCCAGAGCTTGCCCTTCTCGATCGTGAACTCCAGGTCCTGCATGTCCCTGTAATGGGCTTCCAGCTTGGCACAATAGGTCTGGAATTCGGCAAATGCCTCCGGCATCAGCGCTTCCAGCGACGGGCTGGAAGACCCGGCCCCGATGCGGGCCTTCTCGGTGATATCCTGCGGCGTCCGGATGCCCGCAACCACGTCCTCGCCCTGTGCATTTACCAGGAACTCGCCATAAAGGGCGTTTTCACCAGTGGAAGGGTTCCGGGTAAAGGCTACGCCGGTCGCGGAGCTCTCGCCCATGTTGCCGAACACCATGGCCTGAACGTTGACGGCAGTGCCCCAGGAGGACGGCAGATCGTGCAGGCGGCGATACGTCACGGCACGCGGCACCATCCAGGAACTGAAGACCGCGCCAATCGCGCCCCAGAGCTGTTCCTGCGGATCCTGCGGGAACGGCTTTTCCAGTTCTTCTTCCACCAGCGCCTTGAACTTCTCGATGATGCCCAGCCAGGCATCCGCATCGATCTCGGTATCGAGCGTCAGTTCGTTGCGTTCCTTGTACTCTTCCAGAATTTCTTCAAATTCATGGTGGTCGAGGCCCAGCACCACGTCGGAATACATCTGGATGAAGCGGCGGTAGCTGTCGTAGGCGAAACGCCTGTCTCCCGCCTCTTGCGCGATCGCTTCGACTGTCTGGTCGTTAAGGCCGAGGTTCAGGACGGTATCCATCATGCCAGGCATGGAAACACGGGCACCGGAGCGTACAGAAACCAGCAGCGGCCGTTCCGGGTCACCAAACTTTCGGTTGGTCGCCTCACCGACCTTGTCCAGCGCTTCAGCAACCTGTGCTGTCAGAGCGTCCGGATAGGATTTGTCATGCTCGTAGTACCAGGTGCAGACTTCCGTGGTGATGGTGAAACCCGGTGGAACGGGCAGACCCAGGCTGCTCATTTCGGCCAGGTTTGCGCCCTTCCCACCGAGAAGATTACGCATATCCGCTGCACCTTCTGCAGCACCATTGCCGAAACTGTAGACCCACTTGGTCATCTGATACTCTCCTCGCCTAGTTCGGTCTGCGGCGTCTCGCACGCAGCCAACTCGCATTATCATTCCGGCAGCAATCGGGCCGCACCGGCACCAGATCTTTTTGCACCGCACATTCCTGCTACGGCAACTGCTTGTCTTCAAGCCCTTTTTCAGCGAAACCGGTTATGATTGGTCGTAAGTCTTAGCATTTCCGACGTTGAGCAAAATCAAAAGGATTTAAACCCGCAGAAAGTTATCCCGGGCGCCTTGCCGGTCAGCCTTAAAGACGCCATTGTCAAAGGTAATAAGCAGTAAACCCACCAGATTCAGGGACAGAAGTGCGAACAATGATGACAAATCCGACCGGTGCCGTTTCGACCAGGGATCGCAGTCCTCTCCGCCGGAAACTGCTTGCGCTGGTCAGCGTGCTCGCGCTTCTTCCCGCTACCGCACTTGCCGAAACGAGCACCGAACCGGAAACTCTTGGCACACCGTCCGATCTGCCGTTCACACTGTCCGGCAGCTACCTTTCCGGCCGCCTCGCCGGTTTCCAGAAAGACTACGCCCAGGCAGCGGCGTTTTACGAAGAAACCCTTGCCGCCGACCCGAGCAATACGATGTTGCTCGAACGCACCTTCCTCCTGAAGTTGGCCAATGGCGATGTCGAACAGGCCGTTGTCTACTCCAAGGAGCTGGAAAGCGCCGGTCTGCAGAATTTCCTCGCGCAGCTGACGCTCGGTGCGCAGGAGATGCTGGACGGCCGATATGAAAAGGCCAACGAAGAACTTGAACGGGGCCGGAACGGCCCGCTCGCGCAGCTTTCCATCGGCATCTCCCGCGCCTGGACGCTTTATGGCAGCGGCAAGATCGACGAAGCCGTCGCGATGATTGATGGACTTGAGGGACCGGACTGGTTCGAAGTGTTCAAGTCCACCCACAAGGCACATCTGCTGTTTGCCGCAGGGCGTAACCAGGAAGCCCTGGAAGCCGCCGAGAGCGCCTATGCCATCGACCAGGGTGCCTTGCGCGTCGTGGATGCCTACACCCGCCTTCTGGCCGCCAACGGACGCCAGAAGGAAGCACTTGATGCGCTCGATCAATACGATGCCCAGTTCCGCGGTCACCCCAAGCTTGACCAGACCCGCGAGGCTATCAGCAGCGGTGAGATCATTCCGCCGCTCGTTACTGATCCGGCAGCCGGCATGGCGGAAATCCTCTATGGCCTTGGTGCCGTAATCGGCCGCGATGGCGGTGAAGAGCTTTCCACCTCCTATCTGCAGCTTGCGCTCTACCTCGATCCGAAGGCTGAATTTGCAGCCATTGCTCTCGGCAGTGTCTTTGAGCGGATGGAGCAGCCGGAACGGGCCATCGAAGCCCTGATGATGGTCCCCGATGACAGCGTGCTGAAGCGCGAAGCCGAAATCCAGGTCGGCATGAACTACAATGCCCTGGAGATGGTTGACGAAGCCCGCAGCCATCTGGAAGAGCTGATCAAGCAGGATCCCTCGGATCTTGAAGCCGTGATCGCACTTGGCAACATCCTGCGTGCGCACGAAATCTATGAGGACGCCGAGGCGACCTACACCAAGGGCATCGACACCATTTCCGAACTGCAAAGTCAGCATTGGCTGATGCTTTATTTCCGCGGTATCGCCCGGGAAAGACTGGGGAAATGGGAACTTGCCGAAGCCGACTTCCGCAAGGCACTTGAACTCAACGAAGATCAGCCGCTCGTGCTCAACTATCTCGGCTATTCCCTGGTCGACCAGGGCCTGAAGCTGGATGAAGCCCTGGGCATGATCAAGAAAGCCGTCGAACTGCGCCCAACAGACGGATACATCGTCGACAGCCTTGGCTGGGTTTATTTCCGTCTTGGCCGCTACGAAGAAGCGGTGAAGGAACTGGAGCGGGCTATCGAGCTTCGCCCGGCGGATCCGGTCATCAATGATCACCTGGGCGATGCCTACTGGATGGTCGGTCGTCGCAACGAGGCAAGGTTCCAGTGGAACCACGCCCGCGATCTTGGACCGGACGCAGAGGAATTGCCGAAAATTCTGGAAAAGATTGCCGAAGGCCTGAAGGAGGTTCCGGGAACGGATGCCGCCAAAGCCGAGACCGGCAAAAACGGCGGCTAACCGGACACACCCATGGCCCTAGCCTCAAAGTCTTCCCCCCGGGTGGAGCTGGCCCGGGCCAAGGTGAATCTGGCACTGCATATTACAGGTCGGCAGCCGGACGGCTATCATCTGCTGGATTCGCTCGTGGTCTTCCCCCAGATCGGCGACAGGCTGGCGATAGAAGCTGCCGGTGAGCTCGACCTGCAAGTCGAAGGCCCGTTTGCGCGAGACCTGACGGGCCCGGTCGACGACAACCTCATCCTGAAGGCCGTGCGCAGCTTCGCCGAAAAGGCCGGTATTGATGTTCCACAGGTTCGTCTGACACTCACCAAACGCCTGCCTGTCGCTTCCGGCATCGGCGGCGGCTCCAGCGATGCAGCAACCACCTTGCGCCTCCTGGAAGACTTCACCGGTATCTATCTTGCCGAGGAAGATCTGCACGCGCTGGCGCTGACGCTTGGGGCGGATGTGCCGGTTTGCCTGTTTCCGGAACCCCAGATCATGCGCGGCATCGGCGGCGACCTGAGTGCCGGTCCGGACCTTCCGGCTTGCGGTATCGTGCTTGTAAACCCGAGGGTCGGCGTATCCACTCCGGAAGTCTTCAAGTCCATGGAGCAGCGGGACAACGCTCCCATGGATCTCATGCCGGAAAAGTTTGAAACGCTGGCCTCGCTGGTCGCCTATCTGGCAAGCTGCCGCAACGATCTGCAGGACCCGGCCAAGGATCTGTGTCCTGAAATCGGTCAGGTTCTGTCCGAGCTGGAAGCCGATTCCCGCATCGACCTTGCAAGGATGTCCGGATCCGGTGCGACCTGCTTCGGCCTGTGTGAGTTGAATGCCGCCATGGACGTCGAGCGTGCATTGCGTAGCAGCCACCCAGACTGGTGGATCGCCTCCGGGCCGCTCTCCTGACAAAACACGGACTTGGCTTGTAGAAAACAAAGAAAAAGCCGCCATTTCGAAAATGGCGGCTTTTCGATTTCATCTGAAAAACAGAGACTTGTAAGCGTTAGCTCACACGCGAGATGCAGAAGGCAACAGCATCACCCAGGGCATCGCTGTGCGCACCGGACGGCAACGTGTCCAGTGCAGCAAGAGCCTTGTTGCCGTAGTCCTTCGCCCGCTCGACCGTTTCAGACAAGGCGTCGTATTTCTTCAGAAGCTCGATGGCCTGTTCCAGATCACCGTCCTGGATTTCCTCGCCTTCCAGGCAGCGTCGCCAGAAGTCGCGATCTGCATCAGTGCCACGGGCAACGGCCAGCACCACCGGCAATGTGATCTTGCCTTCGCGGAAATCGTCGCCGACATCCTTGCCGAGATCTGCGGAAGAGCCACCATAGTCGAGAGCGTCGTCAACTAGCTGGAACGCATAGCCGAGTTCCATGCCGTAGGTCCGCGCGGCCCGCTTCATTTCGACTGACTGCCCGGCAATCACGGGGCCGACTTCGGCAGCAGCGGCAAACAGAGCGGCGGTCTTGGCCTCGATCACCCGCAGATAGTCTGCTTCGGTCGTGGCGATGTTCTTTGCAGCGCCAAGCTGCAGCACTTCGCCTTCCGCAATGACTGCGGATGCCGTGGAGAGGATGCGCAGCGCTTCCAGCGAACCGACATCGACCATCATCTTGAAGGCCTGTCCAAGCAGATAGTCCCCGACAAGAACACTTGCCTGGTTGCCCCAGAGCTTGCGCGCTGCAAGCTTGCCCCGACGCATGTCGCTTTCGTCCACGACATCGTCATGCAGCAGCGTGGCGGTATGCATGAATTCCACGCTGGCCGCCAGCGTGACATGACCATCGCCCTGGTAGCCGAACATCTCGGCACAGGCCAGCGTCAGCATCGGCCGGAGCCGCTTGCCGCCGGAGGAAATCAGGTGCTTGGCGATTTCCGGGATCAATTCAACATTCGATCCTGCCTTCGACAGGATCAGATCGTTGACCTCGCCCATGCCGCCGGACACCAGATCAACGAGCGGCTGAATGCTCGGACGGCGCGGCTGATCGTCTGTATAAGTTGCAACAACGGCCACTAATGGCACTCCCTGAATATTTGTGCGGACAATATGTTGCGAACGCCTTCGGGGCAAGCCGCCAATCCATTGACAAACTGTTGAAATGCCGCAATCAGCTGGTTTTGCTGTAAACCGGTCGGATGGGGCTTTCCGTTCGACCGCAGGACATGGACCGCTAACGCCGGGAATCTTATGGAAGAACTAGTCAGAACAAACGATCCCGTCCTGATTTCCTTTCTGGAATCGATTCTTGAAGATGCCGGCATCAAACATTTTGTCGCAGACGGCAACATGAGCATTCTGGAAGGTTCGCTGGCCATGATCCCGCGCCGCATTCTTGTCGATTCAGACCAGATCCAGATGGCGCGCAAGCTGGTGCGAGACGCCGGTCTGGAACATGAACTGCGTCCGGAAAGCGGCCGGGCCTGACATGACTTCGCCGACGGACAGCACCGAATGCACATCTCAGGAAACGACCCATGACGCCTTTCTGGGCGGCAAGGTCTATGTGCATCAGCCCAAGCGTGGCCGGCACAGGGCGGGCCTCGACGCGGTCTATCTGGCGGCGGCCCTGCCCGATGGTACCCGGGGGCATGTCATCGACCTTGGCGCAGGTGTCGGCACCGCCGGGTTTTGCGCCGCGGCGCGCTTGCCGGATATTCGGGTAACGCTGGTCGATATAGACGAGACCGTGCTTGCCCTTGCCCGTCGCGGCCTTGAAGACCCCGCCAATGGCGCGTTTTCCGCCCGTGTTTCCCTTCTGGAGGCTGATATTACGGCCAAGGGAAGTGCGCGCCACGCAGCCGGTCTTACCCCCGCAATGGCGGACCATGCCATCATGAACCCGCCCTACTATGAGGCGGACCGTTTCCGGGCATCGCCCAACAGTGCTCGTGCCGGCGCGCATATGCTCGATGACCGGGGACTGGAGCCGTGGGCGAAAACAGCAACGGATATTGTCAAGGAAGGCGGCAGCCTGACCGTCATCTTTCGGGCCGACGGTCTGCAGGAACTGTTGAGCGTTCTCAAGGGCCGGTTCGGCGCAATCGAAGTCATTCCGCTTCGTCCAAGACCGGAAGCGGCAGCAACACGTGTTCTGCTGCGCGCCATTCGCGCCAGCAAGGCCCCCTTGCGGCTGATGCCGGGGTTCGTATTGCATGAGGGGGACGGATCCGAATTCACCCCTCAGTCAAAAGCCGTCATGCGTGATGGCGAAGGACTTGGCCTCAGCGCGCGCTGATTCCTGTCCCGCCTATCTCAGTGCACCACGATTTCTCCGTCCGCGTAGCGGAAATCAACCGGCGAGATCAGGGTCTGATGCGCAACGCGAACGGAGTGGATGCGACCTTCTATCTCCCGTTCCCAGAACACGAGAAACCTGGTCAGTTCGGGAAATTTCGGCGCCAGATCTTCCGTTTGCCACAGGAAACTCTGCAGCAACTTCGGATGATCAGGCAGACGGTAGAGGATTTCCGCCGTCATCAGTCCATAGCCGAGAAGGCGCTTTTCAAAGTCGGAGCTGGTTTTCATGCCAATCCTTTCTTCTGTGCAAAGAAAGATTGTCACGGAAATCTGGTTAACCAAACCCGACTTTTGGATATTTGCTGTTTAAAAACAGCAATTTAGCAGCACTCTACAGGCACTGCTAACAACAAGAGCCTTGGGCCGCAAGGAGCATCATTTCACTTGAATGGTGGTCAGATACCCCAGAAAGGCGTCGATGTCATCCGGTTCCAGCGCGAATTCCGGCATGTTGTCATGTGCCGTCACGATGCCTTCCGCCAATGGTTCTTCCAGGCTTTCCAGCGGATACCGGCTGGAAAGATCACGAAAGGCAGGCGCACCAGCCTGTGCACTCTGGTCGTCCCTGCCGACTGCATGGCAGGTAGCACAATGGATTTCCGCCAGCTCCCGGCCGGTCGCAACGCTCACCGGATCCGTCGGATAAGCTCCGTCAGAAGCCAGGGCAGACGATGTTGCAAACAGGATGACGGCGACACCAAAAAACGGCTTGCTGCGCGACACTCTACTTCCCTCCCTTGAATCAGTTTCGCTTTTATAGAAGGTTCGGAAACAGAAACCCATTAGGGGGAACACGGTGGCCACGGAAAATGTGCCTTCAACACCAATGTTCTCGACGCCTGTATCTCTATATAACCGGGATCAGCACCCGTTCACCGGAGGAAACATGAACCAGCTGCCGGCTTCCATTGACGACACTCTCGCCCTGATGGATCAGGCGGGCTACGTGGCCGACCGGTCGCTTGCCACCGTTCTGCATCTGGCCCTGAAGATGAAACGCCCCCTGTTTCTGGAAGGCGAAGCCGGTGTCGGCAAGACGGAAATTGCCAAGGTCCTGTCGTCGACACTCGGAAGAGACCTGATCCGCCTGCAATGCTACGAAGGCCTCGACGTCGCCTCCGCGGTCTATGAGTGGAACTACCCCGCTCAGATGGTCGAAATCCGCGTCGCGGAAGCAGCCGGTGACACTGACCACTCCGAGCTTTCCAAATCGATTTTCGACGAACGCTTCCTGATCAAGCGCCCCGTGCTGCAGGCGCTCGAACCTTCGCTGGCAGGCGCGCCGGTGTTTTTGATCGACGAACTCGACCGGGCGGATGAAGCGTTCGAGGCTTTCCTGCTGGAAGTTCTGGCGGATAACCAGGTGACCATTCCCGAACTCGGCACCGTGAAGGCGGCAGAGCCGCCCATCGTCATCATCACCACCAACCGCACGCGTGAAATTCACGATGCCCTGAAACGCCGCTGTCTCTACCACTGGGTCGACTACCCCGATGCCGAGCGTGAACTGGAGATTGTCCGCCGCAAGGTTCCCGGCGCCGCCCAGCGCCTTGCAAGCGAAGTGGTCGCCTTCGTGCAGAAGCTGCGCGCCGACGAGGATCTCTTCAAACAGCCGGGTGTCGCCGAAACGCTGGATTGGGCAACAGCTCTTTCCGAACTCAACGAAATGGCGCTCGATCCGGACATGGCATCCGACACGCTTGGCGTTCTGTTGAAATACCAGGACGACATCGAACGCGTCCGTGGCTCGAAAGTGCGCCAGATGATCGACGACATCCGCAAGGACGCTCCGCACCAGCAATCCATGCCGGCGGTTTGAACAGGTGACAAGAGTACAACGGGCCCATCGCACTCATCCGGGAGGCTGCAATGACAACCTCTCCTGAGTTGCGATCGCGGATCACGGACAACATCGTCTATTTCGCGCGCACGCTGCGCAAGGCGGGCGTTCCCGTCGGCCCCGCCTCCGTGGTGGATGCGGTCGCGGCCGTGGAAGTCTCAGGCATCGAAAACCGTGAGGACCTCTACTGGACACTGCATGCGGTCTTCGTGCGCAAACGCGAACAGAAGGTGCTGTTCGACGAGGCTTTCCGGATCTACTGGCAAAGCCGTGGATTGATCGAGAAGATGCTGGCGATCCTGTCGCCGGTCGCCCCGCCCAGAGGTGAGCCTGAAAAACCGAAAGCCGGCCAGACACGGGTCTCGCAGGCGTTTCAGGCAGCGCAGGAGCGGGTCGCCGAGGAAACCGTTCCCCAGATCGAGATCGATGCAAAGTTCACCGTCTCCGGCAAGGAATTGCTGCAGACCAAGGACTTCGCCCAGATGACGTCGGATGAAATTACCGAGGCCAAGCTGGCGCTAAGGGCTATGACAATGCCGTTGGACAAGATCAGGCTTCGTCGCCTCAAGCCGTCGTCCAGAGGAAAAGTCGATCCACGCCGTACCTTGCGCGCCTCCATGCGGGCCGGTGGCGACATAATTGATCTTAAATTCCGCAAACCGGCGGAAAAGCGGCCACCGCTTGTCGCCCTTTGCGATATCTCCGGAAGCATGAGCCAGTATTCCAGGCTTCTGCTGCATTTCCTGCATGGTCTGACCGTGGAACGGCGGGATGTACACACATTCCTGTTTGGCACCCGTTTGACGAACGTCACGAGACAATTGCGCATGAAGGATCCTGACGAGGCCCTGGAAGCTTGCTCGTCAGGTGTCGAGGACTGGTCGGGTGGCACCCGCATCGCCTCTGCGCTGCATGATTTCAACCGGCATTGGTCTCGCCGCGTCCTTTCGGGACAGCCGACCGTACTGCTGATCACCGACGGTTTGGAGCGCGATACGGACGAGGATCTTGAGCGGGAAATGGACCGGCTGCACCGCTCTTGCCGTCGTCTAATCTGGCTTAATCCCCTGCTGCGCTTCGAAGGTTTCGAAGCAAAGGCAAAGGGTATCCGCGCCATGCTGCCGAATGTGGACGAATTCAGGGCGGTTCATTCGCTCGACGCGGTTGCCGATCTTGTCGCTGCGTTGACAGGTTCAGGTGGTCGCGACAGCAGTGCCAATCCGAAGCGTTGGCTGAAACCGTAACGTTGGTAGCCCATTGCTCAGACGTGTCCAATTGACATTCAAAAGTCTGGATGAGGGCGCCTGACTGGCCTGGTTTCATGCAGGTTGGAAGCAGGTGATTTTCTGCCTCAAAATGACGGCACTAACAAAGAGACCCTGCCAGCTTCGTGTTGGGGCACTGGAAGTTGACAGGGTCATTTGAGAGGTCGTTTACAGGCCTCGGATCCACCATATATTCAATTTCATGAAACTAAATGCGACATGCTGCCTCTGCGGCAGGGTGTGCGCTGCCGCATGAACTTGGCCTCGAAACCGCGATTAAACTGCGCTACACTTTTGTGGTGTGAAACAACCGTTACTTCTTGAATTTGCTACCGCGTTATGACCAGGAACAATAATCAGGATCTCGACAAAACAGTCTACCATCAAGTGATTGGCTGTTCGCTTCTGCTCGTCATCCTGTTTGGTCTCGGACACAACGTCTATCTTTCTTCCGGCGATCCCTTTTCCGGCCCAAAACCGTCTACTCATCCAATCACAGCACTTGGTTTTCTCATTCTGGCCGGAGCTATCTTCTTTCGCCAGCAATGGGCGCGCTCGGTCTGGCTCAGGGGTACCTTGTGCTGCCTGATGATCCTGCTGTCGGGCCTTCGTATTGCCGAGGGCCTGTTTCCGGATCAGATCACGCTATTTGCCGACAGCTGGCTGTCCCATTCACTGGAATCGGTCAATATGTACGGCCGATTCTCGATTGAAACGGCTCTGTTCCTGTTTTGCTGCTTCAGTTTCGAGCTTTCCCAGGAACGGCATACGGTCGTCAGGCTGCTTCTGGTGTCTGTCTGCCTGGCCGTATTGTCGTTCGGCTTTGCGGAAACAGTCTATGCGTTCTTTCTGTGGGGGAACGAACTGTCGATGATCACGCAATTCGGCATGTGGCTGGTGTCGGTAGACCTTTTGGTCCAGATGCGCAATCAGGCTCCTTTCCAGAGTGTGATGCAACCGGGCAGATCAAATTTCCACCGTCAGTTCACCGCGCTTGCTCTTTACCTGCTGCCCATGATCATCGGCACGGTCGTGCTTCATAAAATGCAGATTTCCCCCTCCGAGCAGGCCCCGTTCGAGCTGTTCTTCGCGGGAACAAGCTGCCTGCTGCTGGGTGTCGTCCTGATGCTGGGAACCTATCTGGACCGGAAGAAACCTCCCGAAAATGCCTGGTCGGAACCGTCGTCCGGACGCAGCCGCAAGCGGGACAGGTAAGACTGATCTCCTCGCCAGTTACCGGCTAGCCAACGAGTGCACTCGGCTGGTTCAGGGCAATGCCACCACAGGTGTGCGAACCGTTACCCTTTGAAACAGGTCCTCGATGTCGTGGTTGGCCATCCGGATGCAGCCATAAGAAACCGCGCGCCCGATGGAGCCAGGCCGATTGGTACCGTGAATGGCGTAGTTTCCGTTAGACAGCGTCATCGCGGCAACACCCATCGGGTTGTTGGGCGCACCACCGCGAATGACCGTTGGCAAATGCGGAAAGTCTCGACGGACTTCGTCCGACGGCGCCCAGTCGGGCTTCACATATTTAGCCGTTATGAATGCCTGTCCGGTCCAGGATTTTTGCCGTTTGCCGACTGCAACCTTGTAGCGGATCGCCCTGTTGGCGCCGAGCACCAGATAAAGCCGTTTTTCGGAATTCTTGATGACGATTGTTCCAGCGCGAAAGCGGGCATCGGAAAAGCCCACCACTTCGGCGGCATTGGCAGACTTCGGCGCGACACTGATTGCAACAAGCATCACCAAAGGTATGAAAACGCGGAACAAGGAGACCAGACGCATTACAAACTCCGTGCAGTTGCGCCGAGATTACCTTGCCCCTTCCCTTGAAAGAACCGGGACAGGCCTAATTTCTTACCAAAAGGTTAATCAGCACTCCGACGTGAAGAGACAATACGACCAGCCAACTGGTATCTGGGGGTGAGCGAATACCGGTCGAACAACTGCATCTTTGCCTGTGACAGGCGTCACCGCGTCTGACGGAGCCTCATGAGATAGTGCGTCCACGGCTCGGAGAGAGAGCCTGAGTTGAAAAACTTGCGGAACATGGCCGCACCAGTTGCATCGTTGATCTTGTTCAAGGACCTGTCGAATGACCCAAACATCTGCCACGACACGCGGCTTCAAACGCCCCTTTCGAAAAACCGTCGCAACCTTCGCCTGTCTTGTCGCACTTGCCGCGGCACCTTTGCCTTCATTCGCCGGATCCCTGACTGGCACCTACCTGCTGTCACCGGCTCAACTGGCCACCGGCTTTTCTGTCCGGGTCCTTGGACGCGGTCCTGTAACGGGTGAATTCAAGACCGTATCCGGCAAGATGACACTTGATCAAAACCGCCCGGAGAAGAGCCGTGTCGTCGTAAAGGTCGACCTGAGAAGTGTTCACACTAACAACGACAAGGTTACAGGTTTCCTGAAGAGTTCTGCCATGTTCGATGTCGCCAACCACCCGGTGGCCACATTCCAGAGCACCCGGGTTCATATTACCGGCCAGAACACGGCGGAAGTCGAAGGCGTCTTGAACCTTCGCGGAAAGCAGAAACGCACCAAGCTTTCGGTGAAGATTACCGACAGCAAGGCAAACGGTCAGGTCGGGTTCGAAGTGTCAGGCGGGTTTTTCCGCAGTCTCTATGGCATGGATGCCGGTTTGCCGATCTACGCCGACAAGGTCAATCTCGAGATCAGAGGCACCGGAAAACGTAGCTGACCTACACCATTTGCCTTTTATTCCTGAGAAGCACGCGTGCCTGCAAGGGCCGCGTGCTCTTGCATTATGGGGCAGATCTAGCGGGCTTCTGGCACACTATTGCGCCACTCATAGACAATGTAGTCCGGTAGATTGCTGTCGCCGTTGCCGTCGAAAGTTACATCTCCGAGCACCGTGTCGAAGGTTCCTTCCTGAAGAGCAGTCGCCACGCCTTGCAACGCCGTACCACCAGCGACCTCGACAGCCTGTGCCCAGGCCTGAATTGCGGCATAGGTCGTCAATGTGAAGCGATCCGCGGAACCTCCCGCTGCTTCCAGATCAGCAACCAGTTCCTGCGCTTCGGGGCGATTCCGGGGAATCTCCGGATAGGTCAGCAAGGTTCCATTCCCCGCCTCACCTGTTACGGACCAAAAATCCTCCGTCATCAGTGCATCACCGGCCACCAGCACCGCGCCCAACCGCTGACGGTCCATCTCCAGCTTTATCAGCCCCGCTTCCGGGTGATAACCGCCCAGGTAAACAACATCGACAGCCTGAAGCTTCAGTTGCGACACGAGGCTGCGGAAATCGTCACCGCCTGCGTCAAACCCCAGCGCCATGCTCTCGCTGGTTCCCAGCTCGTTCACGACCGCCTTGACCGCGTCGGCAAGACCTTTGCCGTAGGCTGTCTTGTCATGCAGAATTGCAATTCGTTTGTCGCCGAATTCATTCACCAGCAACCTGCCGGCCACGTCCGCCTGCCGGTCATCCCTCGGGGCGAGACGAAAAATGCCTTCGCCTTGCCGCTCATCGGTGAATTTCGGCAAGGTCGTTGCCGGTGACATCTGAACGATCCCTGCTCCGGCATAGACTTCAGAGGCTGCAATAGAGCTGCTGAAACAAAGATGGCCGGCAACAAAGACAACGTCTCTGCCGATCAACTGGTTGGCCACGGCCACAGCCTGGTCCGCATCACAGCCATCGTCGACGGTTTCCAGCACCAGTGTCTCGCCATTGACCCCGCCAGCCGCATTGAGGTCGGCAATTGCCTTTTCCGCGCCGATACGCATTTCTTCACCGAAAGCAGCAAACTGCCCCTTCATCGGCCCGGCAACAGCGATCCGGATGTCGGCGACAGCAGGTGTCGCAACGGCGCTGTAAGCCAGGAGGCCAGCACTGGCCAGAAACTGCTGAAAGGTCATTCGTCTCCCCAAGATCCGGTGATCCCCCCCTACCCCTAGCGCGGCCCGGTCCGCAGCTCAATCCGCACTTGTGGCTTAGGTGGCAAATGCGGAACACCTGCCCCATATGAATTCATGAGCTTTCCGGCCCAAGACTTCGGTTGGATGGGTTTACGAGACCTTCCGACGCGCATTCATAAGGTGTTGACCTTGAAATATCAGAAAAACCCGTCTGCCTCATGTCGGGCACAGCATGGTCTAGGCATCCTTTCCGTGGCCGCCTAAACTCCCGTCCGCGTCCGACAGACGAATGATTCCCGCTGAGCCGCCCAGGAGCCGACTTGATGTCCCCAACCTCTTCAGAATCCGAAGACCAGGACAGGCTTCCTCTGGAGACCGCCATTTTTAGGGAAGCCATGAGCCGGATTGCAGCTGCCGTCCACGTGGTGACCACTGACGGCCCCGGCGGCCGCATGGGTGCAACTGTTTCGGCTGCCTGTTCTGTCAGCGACGAGCCCGCCAGCATTTTGATCTGCCTGAACAGGAAAACGCGCATCCATGGCGCGGTTCTCGAGAACCGCTGCTTCTGCCTCAACACTCTCAGCGACGATCACGAGGAAATTTCCGACACCTTTGCCGGGCGAGACAAGCTGGACATGCCGCAACGGTTCGAGAAAGGCGACTGGACCAGTCTGGCCACAGGCTGCCCCGCCCTCGACAGCGCACGTCTCAGCGTCGATTGCGAAGTCTATTCAGTCACCGAAATGGGGACGCATTCGATCATCGTCGGCACCGTGACCGACCTTCGGATGACCGATCCCGGCAAATCCCTTCTCTATGTCCGCCGGGGCTACAAAAGCCTCGACACCTGACACGCAGCCGATCACACTCCTTATCGTCCACCTTTAATCGAGGACCGTCTGCCCATGGCCGGTTTACGCAACCTGATCACCGATGTCCCGGGCCTCAAGGTCGGCAATGCTTCCGATCTTGAACTGAAATCCGGGGCGACCGTGCTCGTACCGGACGAACCCGCGGTCACCTCGGTGGCCATTCACGGCGGTGCACCTGGCACCCGCGAAATCGCGCTCTTGGAGCCGGAGCAGACCGTCGAGAAGATCGACGCCATCGTGCTGGCTGGTGGGTCCGCCTTTGGTCTGGATGCCGGTGCAGGTGTCCAGGGACGCCTTGCCGAACTGGGTTACGGGTTCCAGGTCGGCCCGGTCCGCGTTCCGATCGTTCCCACCGCCATCCTGTTCGACCTCCTGAACGGCGGCGACAAGAGCTGGGGACAGGCTGCACCTTACCGGGATCTCGGCCGGTCTGCACTTGATGCAATCGGCCATGATTTTTCCCTCGGTTCCATCGGTGCCGGCACCGGGGCCACCACCGCAAATCTGAAAGGCGGCCTCGGGTCTGCCTCCCATGTACTGGAAAACGGCATCACGGTCGGCGCCATTGTCGCGGTGAACGCGCTTGGGCGGGCAACCGTGGGGGACAGCGCTCACTTCTGGGCGGCGCCCTTTGAAATCGGCGATGAGTTCGGTGGCCTGGGAATGGCGCATCCGCTACCGCCAGACAGCATCACGGTCCGCACCAAACTTGATGGCCTCAAGGCCGGTGCCAACACCACGATCGCGGCTGTTGCGACCGATGCCATCCTGACCAAGGGCGAAGCGAAACGCCTCGCGGTGATGGCTCATGACGGGCTGGCGCGAGCTCTCTGGCCGGCCCACACACCGCTTGATGGCGATCTCGTCTTCGCCCTCTCCACGGGCCAGCGCCGGATGGAAAACGGACTGGAAGACATGGTTCAACTCGGTGCGGCAGCCGCTTCGTGCCTGGCACGTGCCATCGCCCGCGGCGTCTATAATGCGTCCCCGGCAACTGACGATCCGGTCCCAACGTGGCGAGAGCGGTTCGGAAGCTAGTTACCAGATCCGACGTGTGCCGACCTGCGTAAGCTGGGCAGATTTTCCTGAAGGAGGTTCTGCCCACCATGACCCGCGTTCACCGTTTTCTGCTTCTCGCCATGTTCGTCACAGGTGTCTGCGCTTCTGTTCCGGCCGACGCCAAATCCTTGGTGCTGGAAGAATTCTTCCGCGGAAAAACGGTGGGCAAGGGCGTTTTTGAAAGCAGGATTGCCGGTGTCTACCGCCCATTCACCGTCACGCTGACAGGAACCTGGAACAGCAAGACCTTTACGCTCCGGCTTCGCGAGGATTTCGTCTACGAAGACGGCGAACGTGATACCAAGACCTGGTTCTTCCAGAAGGTTGCCGAAGACCGATACATCGGCCAGAGAGCCGACGTTCTGGGTCCGGCAAACGTTCGTACGGATGAAAACGGAGACCTTCGTTTCTCCTACGTCGCGCGCCTGGAGACTGAGAACGGGCCATTGCTGCTTCGTTTTGACGACACGCTGACACAGGTCGACAGAAACACGGTCAGGAACACCGCCAAGGTCCTGAAGGCCGGGATTACAGTGGGTACGGTTTCGTTGACATTTAAAAGATAGAGCTTCCAGGGCTCAGGGACGACTTGGCGCTTGATCGGGAGTGATTTCAAGCCTTTACTCTGCGGATGAAATTGTCCGTGGGGGCTTCATGATACCGATCCGGCACTTCCTGCCACATCTTCTGAACTTGATGTTTTCAATGGCTCTTGTGGTAGCGGGCCTTGCAAGCCAGTCCACCTTGGCAAGCGCCATGGGCACGGGCCTTGCCGAAACGCTTGAAAACAAACTGCTTGAACCTTTCGACGGCGACTTCGACGCCTTGCTCAAGCGTGGCTACATTCGGGTCCTGATCCCGTTTTCAAAGACCGGATATTTCATCGACAAGGGTGTTCAGCGCGGCAGCTCGGTTGATCTCATGACCGAGTTCGACAAATACCTGGACAAGATACACGAGAAGAAGGCGAAGGATGCAAAGCTCGTACTTGTTCCGACCCCGAGAGACCACTTGTTTTCTGATCTTGCCGCGGGCAAGGGCGACATCGCGATCGGCAATCTGACCATTACCCGCGAACGGGAAGATCTGGTCGCCTTTTCGTCCCCTTTGCTGAAGGATGTGCACGAAGTACCGGTGACCGCCACAGGGGTTGCCGACCTTCCCTCACCTGAAGCCCTGTCAGGTCAGACCGTTCATGTCCGGGCTTCGTCTTCCTATTATCAGAGCCTCAAGGCACTTAACGACACGCTCGGCCAAAATGGTGCCAAGCCGGTCGACATTGTGACCGCTGACGAGCACATGGAAGACGAGGATCTTCTGGAAATGGTGTCAGCCGGCGCCATTTCCATGGTGATCGTGGACCAGCACAAAGCCGAACTCTGGCTGGAAGTTCTGGACGGCCTGAAGATGCATCCCTCGGCAGCCGTGCGCACGGATGGGGAGATTGCCATAGCCGTTCGCAACAATGCGCCGGAACTTCTGAAGGAAGTCGATGCCTTCGCCGCCACCGTGACAAAAGGCACCCTGCTCGGCAACATCATCCTGAAGCGATATCTGAAAGAGGCCGACTACCTCCGGGACATGCGCAGCGCGGACTACAAGAACGATCTCGCCAGTCTCCAAACCATTTTTCAGAAATACGGCGACGAGTATGAAATCGACTGGCTGTTGATCGCCGCGCAAAGCTTTCAGGAATCGCGTTTCGACCAGAAAGCGCACAGCCGCGCGGGCGCCGTTGGACTGATGCAGATCAAGCCGGCTACGGCCAGGGGCGACCCGATCAACATCAGCGGAATTGATGCAGATCCGGACAAGAACGTTCAGGCAGGCGTCAAATATCTTCGTTACCTTGCCAACCAGTATTTTGCCGGTCTTCAGACACGGGATGCCAACCAGACCTTCTTTGCGCTTGCAGCCTACAACGCCGGCCCCAGCCGGTTTGCCAAACTGCGCGAAAAAGCAAAGCAACAGGGTTTTGACCCGGACAAGTGGTTTGACAACGTCGAGTGGATCGTGGCTTCCGAAATCGGCCGGGAACCTGTCGATTACGTCGGCAACATCTACCAGTATTACGTCGTGTTCTTCAACGAACAGCAGCGTCGGCAAACAGAAGCCGCCGAGAAAGCGGCAGCCGGAAATTAGGATCTCTCGCGGGCAACATGAGGACGTTCAACGAAAGCTGTTTGAACGTCCACCATGACTGATGCAAACGCTTCAGGCAGCCTTGCGACCAAGGGCAGCGGCCCGCGCCAGCATCTTCCGCTTTGCCTCGTCGCTCGATCCGCGGATCGGCGAGAACATATGGTAGCCCTTTGGCTTCAGGCCGCAGAAATCAAGGATCTGCTTCTCGGTCTGCTTTTTGGCACCGGCACCATAAATCCAGGTAAAGTACCATCCCGGCGTGTCGGAAGTCACCAGAACCTGCGCGGTGCGGCCCTTGAGCAGTTTCTCAGGCAGAGGTTTGCCTTTCACGTATTGAAAGGACATGCCCGGCAGCAGGATCCGGTCGAACAACCCCTTCAACCTGCCCGGCAGACCGCCCCACCACAAAGGGTGTGTCAGCACGAAATGTTCACACCACAGGATATCCTGCCACAGTGCTTCGAGGTCAGGCTCCAGAGGCTTCGCATCCTTGAAGGATGACACTCCGAAATCCGCATCGAAGTTCAGGTCGGCCAGATGCCTGACCCGCACTTCGTTTCCACCCTTTTGTGCATGATTTGCATATTCCGCCGCGAGGGCGCCGCAAAACGTGTCCTTGGCCGGGTGTCCTTCCAATACCAGTATTCTTGTCATGTCCAACCTTGTGAGCTTGCAGGCGTCGAACGCCAAAATTGACCGTGGTCATTTTTTGACATTCCGCATCACATCCGTCAAGATATTTTTTGACCACGGTCACTTTAACGGAAAATCATGACACGCAAACCACAACAGCGGAGCATTGCCACAAGGGCACGGGTACTGGCTGCCGCACGCGATCTCAGTCAAAAACACGGATTGGACCTGGTCACCGCGGAAGCGGTTGCGCAGGAGGCAGGTGTCGCAAAGGGGACCGTGTTCTCGCATTTCGGCGATATGGACGGCCTTTTGTCCTACGTGCTGCTGGACCGGCTGAATGCCCTGCGTGCAGCAACGTCCGACGAAGCAGCAGAACCCGACCAATTGTCCGACCCTGTCGGACTGCTGACCCGGCGCATGATGGCGCTGATCGACGTCATCACCGACAGCCCGACAATCCTGCGGCTGTTCCTGGACAATATCGGCGTGACCAAACCCAATTGCGCTGCTGAATTTGTCGAAACACTGGACGCCCTCGATGCGGAACTGGAGAAGTTCCTGACGTTCTGGCAACAGGAGGCCAGCCTGAAGCCGGACCTGAGACAGGATCGGTCACCCAAGGAAATGGTCGATGGCCTGATTGCCTTCATGATCCATGGAGCCATCCTGGTCAAAAGCCATCAACTGACTGACAGGGCGGAACTGGAACATCGGCTCCGCCGCCATGTCGAGGCTTTCCTGATCAGACAAAGAGAGTGATCAAAGCCGGCTCGAAGTGTGTGACCGCATCCTGCTTGGCAGGGTGAGCTCAACCCTGCTGATCTTCCGGCATTTCCCCTGGCCAGAACACGACGTGGTTCTCGTAATCTTCCAGAGCCATGCCGTCTTCGGGGATCGTCCGTCCGCGAACGGAAATGCCCGCCAGATGAACCGTTTCGGGATCTCCCGACACCAAAGGATGCCACCAGTAGAGGTCCTTGCCTTCCCGCACCAGCCGATAGGCACAGGTTGGCGGCAGCCAGGTCAGTGTCCTCACTTCACCCGGTGTGAGCTGAATGCAGTCCGGCACGATGGTTGCCCTGCTGTGGTAATCCTTGCAGCGGCAGCTGGTGCCATCAAGCAGCGTGCAGGCAACATCCGTCCAGACGATTTCGCCGGTGTCCCAGTCCTCGAGCTTGTTGAGACAGCAGCGTGCGCAGCCGTCGCAAAGCGATTCCCACTGGGCCTGCGTCATGTCTTCCAGTGTGCGGGTTTTCCAGAACGGAAGCTCGCGTGAGGTATCGTCCACAATCATGAAGTCTTGTGTGCCTTTCTTGGGCCGGAACAATCGGCGCCTATCATGCTACAGGCTGCCGGGCAACCCGGGCGAAAAAACGGGCCGTTTTTCCTCAATGAAATTGCAAGAAACTTAGGTAAACTGTTCCAATGAAAGGGGCACGCTGGCAACCAGTTTGCACGACCCCGAAAAACGGCTAGCTTGGGCCGGTCCTTTTTGATCCGGAGACCTTGTTCGCGTGACGGACAAACCGCAATCAGATGATGTCGAAACCGGCAATATGCCGGAGCAGAAGCCGCCGAAAAAGCGCAATCGTATTCGCCGCTTTTTCCTGGCGATCGATGCCCTTATCGACACGGCCCTGTGGAAGAGCGGAACAGCTATCCGCCGGATATTCGAAGGCTATGACGCCTTCTTGCGGCGGTTCCGGGCCAAGGGAATCTGGCGCGTTCTTGCCGAGCTTTCGTCCGACGGTCTGACTTACGGTCTTGCCGGTTTCATCGTGGTGCTGGCCTTCGCCCAGCCTGCCTTCGAGGCAACGCGCTATGCCGACTGGAAGACCACGGACGATTTCGCGGTGACCTTCCTGGATCGCTTCGGCAAGGAAATCGGCCGGCGCGGTATCGTTCTCAACGACAGCGTACCGCTTGAGGAAATTCCCGACTCCCTGATAAAGGCGACGCTCGCGACTGAAGATCGCCGTTTCTTCAGCCACTTCGGAATTGATTTTGTCGGCACCTTCCGTGCCATGGTCGAGAACGCACGCGCAGGCGGTGTTGTCCAGGGCGGTTCGACGCTCACCCAGCAGCTGGCCAAAAACCTCTTCCTGACCAACGAGCGCAGCCTCAGCCGCAAGATCAAGGAAGCCTATCTGGCGCTGTGGCTGGAAGCGAACCTTTCCAAGCAGGAAATCCTGAAGCTCTATCTCGACCGCGCCTACATGGGCGGCGGCGTCTTCGGGGTAACGGCAGCTTCCGAATTCTATTTCAACAAGAATGTGCGTGAGCTGACACTTGCCGAAAGTGCTATGCTGGCGGGTCTCTACAAGGCACCGACCAAATACGCCCCGCACATCAACCTGCCTGCAGCCCGTGCGCGTGCCAACGAAGTCCTGTCCAACATGGTACAGGCCAGTTTCCTGACCGAAGGCCAGGTGATCGGTGCACGCCGTAACCCGGCACTGGCTGTCGACAGGTCTCAGGAACAGTTGCCGGAATACTTCCTCGACTGGGCACTTGAAGAGGTCAAGAAACTTGCACGCCGGTATCCTGCACTCGCCCGCGACCGCATCGTGACCGTACGCACCACACTGGACCCGGCGCTGCAGCGCCAGGCGGATCTGGCAGTGGAAACCGTGCTTCGGGAAAACGGAAATTTGCGTGACGCTCGTGAAGCGGCGATGGTTTCGATGATCCCGGACGGGGCCGTCGTTGCCATGGTCGGCGGCAGTTCCTATGGCGAAAGCCAGTTCAATCGCGCCGTCAACGCGCTGCGCCAGCCGGGGTCCTCGTTCAAGCCATTCGTCTACATGACGGCTTTCATGAACGGCTATACCTCGGACAGCGTGGTCTCCGACCGTCCGGTCTGGATCGGTAACTGGTCGCCCAAGAACTATTCCAGAAGCTACCGGGGCGCTGTCACGCTGAAAACCGCGCTCACCAAATCCATCAACACCATACCGGTGATCCTGTCCCTGGATTTCGGCCGGCAAAAAATTATCGATACGGCGTATCGCATGGGCCTGACCCACGAACTGGAAAACTCCGTATCGCTGCCTATCGGCTCATCCGAAGTCTCCGTCATCGACATGGCTTCGGCCTATTCCGTTTTCGCCAATGGCGGAACCAAGGCAGCGGCCTATGCGGTTCTGGAGATCAAGAACAGCGCCGGCAAGGTTCTCTACCGGCGTGAACGCGATGACCCGCCTGCAGTTCGCGTCCTGCCGGAGGAGAAAGTTCAGGAAATGAACGAGATCCTGGTCAATGTGGTTGAGGCTGGCACGGCCCGCCGGGCGCAGATCGACGGCGTCGTCGCTGCCGGAAAGACCGGAACCACCAACGCCTACCGCGACGCGTGGTTTGTCGGCTACACCGGCAACTTTGCCACGGCCGTCTGGTTCGGCAACGACGATTTTACCTCCACGCGGCGTGTCACCGGCGGCAGCCTTCCCGCCATGGCCTGGCAGAAATACAACGCCTTTGCCCACAATGGTATCGAGCTTGCCCGGATGCCCGGTGTCGATCCGGAAAGCTTGCCGCGTTTGGCCCGAACCGCACCGGCAAGGCTGGCTACTGACACCAGCGACACTGCGCAGCCACGGGTCCTGAAACGGCGCACCCAGGATCTTCTCCTGCAGATCGGCCAGGACCTGCGCCTGCTGCTTGAACAAAAGAGCGCCGATGCCGCCCCCGCTCAAGGGGCTGCCAACACCGATGTCGCGGCGGTGCAATGAGCGATACAGGATTCCGGCCCGCACATGGCGAGGCAGACTGGTATGACGAAAGGCTTCCCCGTGCCATCCGCTCGCATCGGGGAAATCCTTTTCGCACGCTCGCCACGGTGACGCTTGTCGTCGTTCTGGCCTCCTTGCTCGGCATAAGCTCCGCCTATCTGATCATCGAGAGGGAACAGCCGCTCAATGCGGTCACCATCGGTCCGTGGCACGCCTATCCGAAAGCCGGCACCTCCGAAGCCGATCCCTATTCCGTGGCGATCTACACAAGAGGCGCCGTCATTCCCCTGGCATCGGGCGAAGGGCTTGCTCTGGTCGCGCGCGAAGACAGCAACGGCCACCAGCTTGATCCGACATGTGAATACCGTATCGCAGGCCAGACCCCGTCTGCACGGCTCTGGACCATGACCGCGGTCGATGGCCACGGCCGCCTGGTCAAGACGATGTCTGGCCGGGTGAACCTTGCAAGTGACGCCTTGCTGCGAAACGCGGACGGCACATTCGAGATCGTCGCCGCCACCCGCCCCCACTCCGGCAACTGGTTGCCCCTGGCGAGCGATGCAAGGGCCGCCGACGGTCTGCGCTTCGTGCTCAGGGTCTATGACGCTCCGGTCACCACCGGTGCAGCCCTTGATGGCGTCAGCATGCCCACCATCGACAGGTTGGGCTGCCCATGACCCTTTCTTCACGTTTTTCCCTGTCGGTTGGCCTGCTGGCCACGCTGTGTCTTGCTGCCATCATCCACATCCTGGTGGTGCTGAGCATCCCCCAGAACGTTCTGCACAGTGCCTATGACAACATCGGTAACCACGGACCGGACCGGCAGTTCAATCTGCTGCCGGATGTCCACCCCGGAGAAGAAGCCCTGCCCGATCTCGATCCGGCCATGAAGCACGCTGCCTGCCGGTTTCAGCTCGCTGACGGGCCGGTTCTCTTCGACGCCAGCATTCCGGTGCCCTTCTGGTCCATAGGACTGTTCAACGCGGCTGGAGAGGCCGTCTACAGTCTCAACAACCGCACCGCGGGTGCCGAGCGCCTCTCAATGCTGGTGCTGACCACGGAACAGCTGTCGATCCTGCGGGAGAACCCACCGGAAAACCTGGAAGATCTCATCGTCATCGAAACGGAAGAACCACTAAGCGGTTTTGCGTTGTTGCGGGCCTATGTGCCCCACCCGACCCGGGCGGACAGCATCGACCGAGCTCTCAGGGCCGCAAGCTGCGGTTCCATTCGCTAAGATACCCTGCAATCGTGAAAAACGGTCAGGCCGGGACGCTGTCACGCCCCGACGCCGCAACTGGTCACGATATCGGAGAAACCGCGTTCCGCAGGTGAGAAATGTCGTTGTCAGGCATACCGGTTGCAAGCGTTTGTTGCTGACCGTAGTTGGAACTATTGCCGACCGGTGCTGCCTCATTGAGCGGTGACAACGGACCGAGCGCCTCGAACAGGTCTCCCAGAAGGTCCTTGTGACGCTTCCAGCGGCCGATCGATGATCTGAACATCGGCTTCCGCACCTGGAGATTGGAGAACGTCGTCACGGGACTGTCGCCGTTATAGAACTCCAGGCATTGTTCTTCCCAGTCCATGCCTGTGCACGCCAGCAGCGCCTTGCTTTCCTTTTCCTGGTTATGAACCAGGTCTTCGTAGGAAAGCGTGTGGATGCGAACCGGCAGAACCTTTTCCCAATGTTTCATCAGACCGTCGTAGGCAACGAAATAACTGCCCAGTGACTTCTGTGTCATGGCGTAGTTATGCGCGGGCGAAAGCGAATGCGACAGGAGCGAAACGCATGTGTCCGCAGGACAGCGAACGCAATGGATGAAAGCCGCTTTCGGAAACAGAAGGCTCATAAGCCAGAGCACTTCGAAATTGTGCGGCATCTTGTCGGTGACACGATCTGCCCGCCGGTCGATTGCACTCAGTTCTGCAAGGTACTGCCGTGCAAACTGCTTGAACTCACGCGGCCCAAGGCTCTTCAGCCGGTTTTCAAGGGCAGCACTTGGCGCCCCCCGCAATCCCAGGTCCTGCTGCAGCAGGCGGAAATACGGAATTTCCGCACCGCTGGCGATGCGCGAGTGCCGGCTCACGATCTGCTCGGCCAGGGTCGTGCCTGATCGCGGCATGCCGAAAATGAACACCGGCCGCTCCGAGGGATCCTCAAATTCCGTCCGTTCGGCGAAAAATGTCTCGTTGAATACTTCCTTCATGAACGCGATGCGCTCTTCATGGGCTTGCTGATCGAACGACTGGTAACGCAACCGGCGGGCGGAGCGGTAATGCTGCGCAGCACGCGCAGTGTCTCCCAGGTCGTAGTGGATCTTGCCGGCCGCCCAATGCAGGTGAGCGTGCTCCGGAGCAGGCAATGCGCTTGCCTGTTTCAACAGGTCATCGATCTTGGCAAGTTCAGCCGGTTCTTCCCTGTAGGTGCGTGCCATCGTCAGGCAGTGAAGGGCCGAGGGCAGTTCCTTGCCCAATGCGATGGCTTTTTCGAACCAGGCGACAGCCTCGTCGATCTGGCCGACAGTGATATCGAGCTGGCCCATGCCGACAAGGGCATAACCATTTTCCGGATCGATCGCCAATGCACGCTGAAAGCTCTGTCGCGCCAGCACCGGCTGACGCTTGAGCGTGTAGAGGTCACCGAGATGGGCATGGAAATCAGCGGCTTTGGGCGCAAGGGCCACGGCTTTCTTCAGCGACTTCAGCGCGCCGGCCAGATCGCCAGCGTTCATGAGGGCCAGACCGAGCAACTGATGCACCTGCGGGTGCTTGCCGGCCTTGCGCTCAGCCTTCCGCAGCATCTCGATAGCAAGCCCAACGTCACCGTTCTGGTAAGCAGCAATGCCCAGCGAAAAATTTGCCTGCGGATTCTTGGGGTCGAGCTTCAGTATCTCCTCAAACATGCTGAGCGCGAATCCAATGCGTCCGGCATGTTGATGGGAGAGCGCTTCTTTGACGAGAAGCGTGATGTTCGGACTCATTCGACCACCTTCAGGTTCCCGGGAGTGACTACTCTGTAAACTAAACGGTTTAGTTCGACGCCTGAAGAACGGCAAGCCACAAAACCCCTTCAAAGACATCCTTTTGCCGGAAAAACGACCAAAATTAGGCTAAGAGCTTGCGATCACGTCTCTTTTTTCAGTGTTCACATTTTTTTGCATTGCAATAAACAAAACTTATGCGCGCATGCCCTTAAGGCAAGTCAATTTGACAAAAAGTGAAGCAGAACAAGTAAAACGAGATTTTGACTGTCGTGGTTTGGTAAAAAAATAATACCGAGCGGTATCGTTTAAAAATTTTGAATACGCTTAGCTTACGAAATATATTCTCGTTGGTTTCTTGCAAAAGAACCCGTGCAGAAGTCTTCTCAAAGATGTTTTGTCAGACCTTGAACGACCGTGCCTCCAGCCTGTGGAAAAGCAGTACCGCCTTTACAGCCGAAAATGTATCCGCGCATCAGTAGATCTGACGTGGGCAGAATATAGCACTCAATAAAATGTCAGAATTCGGGCCTGAAAATCGGAAGCGTGCTATTTCACGACCGGAGCGCGTTCAGTTCCCCACCCGGTATAGATCCGGGACCTGCGAACAGGCTTGTCGTCCCCATAACGCTTGTCCGGATCGCAACCGGCTTCGGCAATGCGAACCTGACCTTCCAGTTCCCGAATGGCGTTATTGACCTTCCAGACGCGATCGCGGGTCGGCGTTTCGATCTCCAGTCCGTCGAGCGCCTTCTTGTAGGCGATGATCCGATACCGCAGCGCCTGACCGACCCATTTGATCATCACCCGGTTTTCCCAGACGCGTGCCTTCGCCCCTTCATAGGTTTCTTCGGACTTCACCGGCTTGTTCTGCAGAACTCGCAGCCGCTCGTCATCCGCGGCCTTCACACGCAAGGCCACTTCGCAAAAAGGCATGACAAGCTCCGCATCGCCGGATGCGTCAGCGGCAATCTTGTCGTAGCGGGCATCGGAAGACTGGAATTTGTCCGAGCGCAGATAGATCAGATAGAGATCGGGCGGTACACGCCCCTCAACTTCCGGAAGAACGCGTGTGCGCGACAGCTCAACCATGGTCCCGCCGATCCAGTCCTTGGTCCATGGCGGACGGATCAGCGTCCAGCCGCGGTTGCGCATCAGCTTTTCGTCGTTCGTGTAGTTGAACTTGGAAACCGGATCACCGCGCAGGCGTGCTGCTTCGTCGCCCGCGGCCGGCATCACCCTGTCATGAATGACGGATGGCCTGGCACGATCAAAATCCCCTGTCGGGCGCGTACAGGCAGTGAGGCTGACGGCAATCAGCACGGCAGCCACGGCAATGCCGCCCTGCCCTGATCTGCGACCGCTCTCCGCGAGG
Source organism: Labrenzia sp. THAF191a (assembly GCF_009363335.1). Taxonomy (GTDB): domain Bacteria; phylum Pseudomonadota; class Alphaproteobacteria; order Rhizobiales; family Stappiaceae; genus Roseibium; species Roseibium algicola. Next base: position 3,850,795 of record NZ_CP045333.1, on the reverse strand, counting down.
GATGCGGTGGCGGATTGTTCCGCTTTGCCTTTGCCCATCGGGCGCTTCTCCAGGCCGCTAAAAAGAAACTTCTCCTGCGCGGCTGGAGAGGCTTGGACCGTCAGTCCTTGTCGGAGCCAGCAGGTCCGGCCGCTTTTCCGATGGTCGCGATTCGTGCGGCAAGATCAAGGTCATGGCGCTCGTACCGGACACCTGGGAAGAGGATAACTTCTCCAAAGGTCTCTCGGCTTGCCATACGGCGCTGATTGGAACGATAGCCCACACGTGCTGCGGGGCGTTGAGCTGATGTAAAGTCCAACAAGGTGCCCATCGTCTCCTCCTTCGGTTCCGATCTCCCCTGACGGCGTATTACCGGCGGGGAACGGTCAAACGGGCGACGCATTACTTCCTGCTCTTCATTAAGAAGCTGTCAGGGTTAACAGCATGCTAACGCTTTTCCTGCAATTTGAACGAAGCAAGTTCCTCCGGTGGTCCGGTCTTTCGTATTTTGTAGACGGGTGTCATGCGCCAAACCCAACATTTCAGTCAGCCTTTGCCGAATTCCGCTTCTCCGGACAAATCCGCGTCCACAAAGGGCGATGATCGTGGTGTGCTTCTGGCCGCAAGTGAGCTGTTTGCCGGACGCACTCGGCATGATGTTGAAGAAAAACGCATTTTTCTGGAGTTGGCGTCAAACTTCCTGCCTAAAACCTCACTGCCGGACAGACGCCGGATCTCAAATCTGCTGGCCGCGCATCCGGAAATTCCCGACGACCTCCTGACGCAGCTCGCATCCGACCAAGACGAACTGACGGCCTATCCGGCCCTTCGTTACAGTCCTAGGCTTTCTGTGGATCTCCTATTGAAGGTTGCGGAGGCCGGCCCGGATTCCCTTCGAAAAGCGGTCGCCAACCGGCCATCCTTGCGCGAATCGGTGATCACGACATTGTGCGAACATGCCGGAGCCCCTGTAATCCGTATCCTTCTCGACCGGGAAGACGTCACCCTGACACAAGCTCACCAGGCAAAACTCAGTTGTCGTAGTGACATCGTTGCCACTCTTGGTTTAGAATTGGCAGGTCAGGACGCATTAAACCCGGATGGACTTATGGGACAATTCCTGCATTTACCAGCTCCGCTCAAATCGAAAGCTATCGCCGCGGCGGAGATGACCAGCCTGGTCAAACAGGCACAAACCCCAGGTTCCGCAACCGACAGACGCACGGACACCGCGCGCCTGAAATTGCGGGACGCACTGGTGAGCGAAGCCCTTTTCCAGCATCGGTCCCGCTTTGCGGATCTGCTGGGCCAGGGGCTCGGACTGCCACAGACCACTTGCGATCTGCTGATGCATGACGATCAGGCCGAAGGTCTGACCGTTGCGTTGAAAGCGCTTGGTATGTCGGCATCCGAAGTCACGACCGTGATGATCCGCATGCTGGGTGAAAACCTGTCACTGGAAAGACTGCGCGGCCTGCTGCGCCTCCATCGCACGCTCAGCCAGGGCGCTGCCGAGGTACTGGTCGGACAGTGGATCCTGCATGACCAGGTCACTCAGCCCGTATCTGCACAGCTTGGCTCGCAATATCAGGATGGTTCGCGCCGCGATGCGGCGACAACGGACGGACAGAAGTTTGGTTTCGCTCAAGCCGAAACCACTCGCAAGTCGAACCGTTCCTGAGAACACCCGCTCAAGCACTGTGTTGCGGGTGTTGCGGGAGGGCTGAACGCCCATATTTAAATCTGCACTAAAAGCGGAAGAGGTTTGTGTCGGGCTTCGGCTCATCCTGCACCAAGGGCAGGTCAATCCTGCCGTCGCGTGCTTCGATGTCCACCAGCCAATAGTCCGGATCCATTCGCGCTTCGCTTGCCAGCCGCGCGTCTATCGTTTCCCTGTCCGCCCGTTCGAAGACACTTTCGAACAAGCGCCCCTGTGGCAGACTGCTGAACATGGCTTGCGGCGCCGGGCCATAGAAGTCGAAGCTACCGTCAAGGCGGTCCACACAGATAAAGACCGCACCGGCTTCGGGAGCCCCTTTCCTGGAAACAGCAGCAAAGCCGCCATCGCCGAAGACGCGCCGGACTAATGCACTGACAAAAAACTCAGATGTAACCCGCATGCTGACCGCCTCTGCCGACCCCGCCGGCACTCCCGAAGGTGGAGAAGGAAGGCCCAGCTCTACGACAGTTGCGCTCACGCGGCAACTCGCCGTCCGGTACTCTAGCCGGACAGCGACCGGCCACTGACCATTTCCAGGCGCTCGATGACCTTGGTGCCGGGTTCACCCGTCAATGGCAGACCCCTGTCAAATTCAAACCGCCTGATGGCAGCGGTGGTGTTGGCTCCCATCACGCCGTCCGCCTTCAGTGGACCGTAGCCGAGTTCGGACAATGCCTGTTGGATCTTCATCAACTTCGGGTCGGAATCTACACCGGCATCGGCACTGTCGTCTGTACCGGCATCAAGAACTTCAGCGCTGTCTTGTCTTGTCGTGCCCGAGAACCCGGGCTTCGGACGCGGCACGGGACCATTCACGGAGGTTACGGGGCTTTCTCCCTGCATCAGCACAAGAGCAAGCAGGGCTTCCGTTGCCTCTCCGGTCTCGATCTGTCCGGCGTGACGTTCAAAACCACGGATGGCACGTTCGGTCGCCGGGCCGTTCAGTCCGTCCAGAGGGCCTTCGTACAGGCCGATCTTGCGCAGGGAAATCTGCAGATCGAGCACCAGGGTGGAAATCTCCTGCACCTGAAGCCCGGGACTTCTGCCATCCGGTTCCGGCAGCTGCATGGCGTCCGGTCGATCTCGTGTCGTGAACAGGGGCGCCGGATGCCGGCCAGGCTGCAGGCCGATCGCATTGGCCACGATCAGGCATGCCGTCAGCCCCATCACCACGGTACCACCCGCTGCGACAGGATTGTCGAGCGCCATATGACCGGCCTTCGCCATCAGGGATTCCGACGACTTTGCTTGCTGCGCCTTGGTCTGCTTTGTCGTTTTCTTTGCTCTTGCCATTGCGCCTATGCCGATCTTGCCAATTGCTCGACACGGAGTACCTCGCCGGTCCGACCGGCGCTCTGCTGCGCTTGCGTCCGAAGCGGCAGGGTCACAGTCACGCTTTCCCCCTGCCCCAGAATGGTCTGAACAGTGAGGCTGCCGCCCATGCGCTCCAGAAGGGCCCTTGAAACGCCCAGCACGGTTGCCGCGGCCTCGGCGCTCCAGCAAAGGCTGGACTGACGGTTCTTCACCGAAAACACATAGTCGGCGTTGCCTGCACCGAGATTGACACCCATGCTCAACACGGCGCCAGGCTCGGAAGTTTCCACCATATCCACCAACAGGAAACACAGCGCCTGCCGCAGCAATTTTCTGTCGGCAGCAACCAGCGGACTGTCCTGGCCGGTTTCCATTTCCAGAGCAACACCGCGACGCTCGGCCACCCTTGCGACCATGTCCACGCATTGAACGAGACAGGTTTCCACATCAACGCCGGTAATTTCCGGTTCGCCGGGAGAGCTGTCAGTCGGAACCAGTTCCAAAGCCGCTGTGAGCGAGGCCAGGCCCCGTTCGCCGTTTTGGCGCAGGGACTGCACCGCCAACTTAAGCACAGGATCGGAGGAATCACGCCCAAGGCGCTCAAGCCGTTCGGATTGCGCCAGAATGTCCGACAGCGCCTGCGAAGCTTCAACACCCGCCGTTTCAAGCATGTCCCGCGAAATTCGGTCCGCGCGTGCGCTTCCGTCTGTAGCGGATCCCGCGGTCTTGCCTGCCGACGGCTCGATGGGTTCAAGAGGACGAAGCGTCAGCAGAAGTGCCGCACCGTTTGCAGAAGCCAGACTGTTCTGCCGGCCGGCACGCAGCTGCACTTCCAGACGCCGGTAGTCGGCCTGCCCTGCTTCACCCGGACGATTTGCGCCAACCCTCAAACGTGCCTCGAAGGTTCTTGTGGCGCCACTCAAACGGGCTTCGGAAAGACAGGTCAGATAAAGCGGCCGGTCTGCAACGTGAAGGCGCGGAAACAGCCAGTCCTCCCCGCTTTCCACCGGCAGGTGCCCCAGCACATCCTTCACCGGGCCGCCAATGACCTTGAGGCCACCGTCAGGCCCGAGTTCACAATAGATGTCGGAGACACTCTGACTGATCTGGAGGCGTCTTTCCTCCGTTGCCCTCACAACTTTTTGCGCAAGAGACCGGTCAAGCGCGATGCGGAGCGACAGCAAACCGACATAAAGCAGAGCCGCCAGGGTCGCAAACGGCGTCGCCAGCCCTGGAAATCCGGAAGCCGGAAGGACGGGCAGCGGAAGAAACATCAGGGCAAGGACCAGGGCGCCGCAAAGCCCCGTCACTGCGAGTGCCGTCCGCCGGCTTGCTGCGAGCGCTGCCTCCATCGGCGGCACAAGCAGCCAAGCCAACGCAAAGGACAGCGCGCCGCCTGTAACCGCGCAGACGCCGGCAACAAACACCGCGAACATGGAAGCAGAAAGACCGGCAGCCTTGGACAGCGCCCCCGACTGGGACAGATAAAGCGCCAGAGGCCATTGGCTCAGCATCCAGGCGAGCGCGAGAAGAGTGGCTGCCTGAGGCGGTCCGGCCAGCGCCAGATGCAGTGGCAGTACCACCAGAGCCGCAGCGCCGCTGACGAAACAGCTGAGCAGAAACGAACGATGCAACGGTGCAAGAAAAGGATCGGAAGCAGCTTCGGGATGAATCATTCCATCCACGCGAGCCACCCAAAGCCCCCAGATATTTTGCATGTTTTTCAGAAGGTTACGCAATCTACTCTACCACACAACAATCGCGGAAACATCCGCTCGCACCTTTTGTACGGCCATTGTCGGTTGCAGCACTTAAGGAACGATAAAGGATGAATCCAAATTGCGTTTTTTTCCGAAAAACCCATTGGCCTCAATATCTTGACCGGAATTAGCTAAAATTTGAATCAATATTTCAGAAAATACGATTTAAATACCTGATTTATTTTATGAAAATTGGCTTTTCCCGCTCAACCGGGGATTCTCATGTCGCTGGTAATGTGCCTTCATAACAAGCGTGCCAACGGCACAAAGGCACGCAAGACAGAACAGACTATGGGTAGCGACATGTTCTTTCTCTTGAGGACGGCCTTTTGGCTCACCTTGGTGCTCGTCCTGATTCCCCTCGGGTCAGATCAGGAAGACACTTCGACGGAAAACATCGATCCGGTGTCGGCCTTCCTGGCGGCACAGGCAACGATGTCGGACATCGGCGGCTTTTGCGGACGCAATCCGCAGGCCTGCGAAACGGGAGGCGATGCACTGACGGCAATCGGCAGCCGCGCACGCGACGGCGCCCGGATTGTCTATGAGTTTCTCGACACCCAGATTGCCGAGAAATCGGGAAGCGAACAGCTGGTGACCGGCTCAACGCCCGTACAGAGTGCTGGCACGACATCCGGCCAGCCTTCAGGCCAGGAACCTCAGGTTTTCGCCGGCACACCATCTTGGCAGCCGGTCTTTGATAACGTCTCTTCCAAAGAGGCAGTGCTTGGGCCGGTGCCACGGCCCAAACCACGCTCAGGCCAAAAGACCTGAGCACACTGGTCGTTCAAGATCCTACGACCTCCTGGATCTGAAAACGGCCGATTGCGCCCCCGCTGGAGCGCTGCTGCACGGCAGCAACGCAAAGACGGCTTCACTTCAGCGGATTGTTCCGCTGCGCCGCAGATGGAAAGCTGCCCATTTCATCTGCGGCGTATCTTTATTCCCCCTCTCTCGCACCTGCCGGCATTTGCACTTTGCCGCTCACGAGTTATATGAAGGCGGACAAGACCTTCAAAGACCGGTGCCATGACCACAACCTTGAGCGAAATCCTTGAGACGTTTGATTTTCTCGACGACTGGGAAGACCGCTACAAATACCTCATCGACCTTGGCAAGGAGATGCCTGATCTCGCCGACGCCGAAAAGACCGATGCCAACAAGGTGCGCGGTTGTGTGTCGCAGGTCTGGCTGATCACCTCCATAGACAAGACAGGCGACGGCACACCTGTGCTCAGCTTCCGGGGCGACAGCGATGCGCTTATCGTGCAAGGGCTCGTGGCAATCGTCACCTCTTTGTTCAGCGGCAAGACCGCGCAGGACATTCTTGACACCGACGTCGAAGGTATTTTTGCCAAACTGGGCCTGCAGGAGCACCTGACGCCGCAGCGCTCCAACGGTCTCAAATCGATGGTCGGGCGCATCCGCAGCGACGCGCAAGGAGCTCTGGCAGCAGCCTGAGAACCCTCCACTTTGCTCACTCTGCTCTTTCGGCAAGTGCTTCAGTTGCGCTCACACCGAGCGCCCTCCGCAATCAACTGAAGATCTCCATCACAAAACAAAAAAAGAGCTGCCCATGGGCAGCTCTTTTGTTCTCGGCCAAGGCCGTGAGATTTACTTGGAGCGCTTGCGCTGCTGGCCGAGGCCCATCTTCTTGGCCAGTTCCGAACGGGCAGCCGCATAATTCGGTGCAACCATCGGGTAATCGGCACCCAGGTCCCACTTCTCGCGGTACTCTTCCGGGGTCATGTTGTAGTGCGTGCGCAGGTGGCGCTTCAGCGACTTGAACTTCTTGCCGTCTTCCAGGCAGATGATGTAGTCCGGCATGACCGACTTCTTCACCGGCACGGCGGGCTTCAGCGGCTCCGGCTCCGGCTCGGTGGAAGTGCTGGCAGTTCTCTGCAGCGCACCGTAAACTTCGTTGATCAGGCCTGGCAGATCTGTTGACGCAACGGTGTTGTTGCTCACATAGGCTGAGACGATGTCTGCCGTAAGATCAATCAGATTCGCATCCACCGGACTGTCAGTCATATTTCACCCGTTCTCTACTGATTTCAAAATTAGCTTTGTGGTTTACCTGCAAAAAATGTCTGCCGAAAGCGGAACTAGAAATTCAGTTACTTGCGGGCTCAGAAATCAAAAACGATTCTACTTTGCAGGCAATCGTCACAGCCTTATATCGCCGCTTTCGTTGAACGACAACCCCGTAATTCAAATAAAAATCGATCAGAAGCAATAAAAATCAAATTGTACAAATATTGGCTATACCTAACGCACCTAATTCGACAATGAACCGATAGTATTGTCAGGAAATCTGTCTTTCAGGACCATTGCCGCACACCATGCCTCAGCTTTTCGGCCGGACAGTTTTTGCAAGGGCATCTTCCTTGGTATCGGCACAGGGACGGTAGCCGGCTGCGTATGCAGCTTTTGCCAACAAATGAGCCGAAATTGGGGCGGTGAGCAGGAAGAATACGACTCCGGCGATTGCCCGTGTGACAACGGCCAGATCACCAGCATGAACTGCCAGCGCAAGCAGCATCAAGCCCGAGCCCAGAGTACCCGCCTTGGAGGCCGCATGCATTCGCATGTAAACATCTTTCAGACGGATGATACCGATCGATGCGACCAGTGCGAAGGAAGCTCCGACGACCAGCATGATACCGGTGATGATTTCAACGGCAGCATTCATTGTTCCGCCTCCCTGCGCTCGATGCTCTCTTCGACTTCGTCCATGATCGTCTTGTCGCCGGCAACGCCGCGGTTCAGGACGAAGCGGGCCAAAGCGACGGTTGCCAGGAAACCGACGAGGCCGAGCGTAATCGCAATGTCGATATAAAGATAAAAGCCGGTGGAAACGCCGATGGCCGCGATAAAGCCGATCCCCACCGCAACCAGCATGTCCAGGGCGACAACACGGTCCGGAAGGCTCGGTCCCTTGACCGTCCGTACGACGATGATGATGAAGGAAATCGTCAGCAGAGCCAGTGCGATCTTGACGCTGATTTCCAGGAAACCGGAAGAAAAGGTCTCAAGCGGTGTCATCTGAACACCTCCAGGATCTTGCGTTCAAAACCGTTCTTGATGTCGTCGATCGTGGCTTGCGGGTCGGGCACGTCGATACAGTGCACATAAAGCGTCTTTCGGTCGTCGGAGACATCAACGGACAATGTGCCCGGCGTCAGGGTGATCAGGTTGGCCAGCATCGTGATTTCAAAATCCCTGTCCACTGTCAGAGGAAACGCGATGATGCCCGGCTGCAACTTGATCTTCGGCTTGAGCACGATGATCGCAACCCGCCAGGCCGACAGCACCAGCTCATAGACGAAGAGCACAGCCAGACCGAAGCCCTTGGAGACCCGCTGGAAATAGGCGGCAGTACCGACCTGTTCCCGGATCAGGTAAAGCGCGCCGAAACTGAGCACGAAGCCGAAGGCCAGATTGGCTTCGGAGAAGCTGCCTGTGACAGCTCCCCAAGCCAGCATCAGAAGAATATTGATGAGAAAGAGACTGGTCATCCCTGGCCTCCAAAGACTGAACGCAGGTAACCGAGCGGTTCAACAATGCCGCTTGCCCCTCGCGTTGAAAGCTCCAGCATCCATTCCGGCTGCAGACCGAAATAGACAACAAGCGCAGTCAGAATGCCGAGTGGCAACCAGACTGCGGCTCCAGAAAGTTGCGCCCCGCCCTCGCCCGTTACGGCAACGGCCTGCCCGTCTGTAGTGCCTTCAGGTCCACCGCGCCAGAAGGCGAAGATCCAGACCCGACCCATCGCCATGGTTGTCAGGAACCCGCTGACAAGAATGGCAGCCCCCAGCCAGGACCGGCCGTCTGCGAAGGCCGCATCCACAAGAATGACCTTGGGCCAGAAACCGGAGAATGGTGGCAGACCCGAAACAGCAAAACCAAGTACCAGGAACACGGCTGCGAACGCCGCACTCTTTTGATAGAGCCCGCCCAGCTGCCTCAGGTCGTAGGAACCGCCCATCATGTTCATGATGCCAGCTGCCATATAAAGCGCCGTCATGACAATGATCGAATGGACCGCGTAGAAAATGGCACCCGAGACTGCCAGTGTCGAACCAACGGCAACACCGGCGAGCATCGCCCCGATACCGGCAATGACCACATAGCCGAGCAGCCGCCGCACTTCACTCTGCGCCAGAGCTCCGATCGCCCCTGTCATCAGGGTGGCGATGGCAACCAGCGCGATCAAATCGGCCATATAGCCGCGAGAGGCCGGCAGGATCAGGACAAAGATGCGGATCAGCGCATAAACACCGACCTTGGTCAGAAGGCCCGCAAATACCGCCGACACCACCACATTGGGCGTATGGTAGGACGCAGGCAGCCAGAAATTGACGGGGAACGCGGCCGCTTTCATGGCAAAGGCAAGGAAATAGAGCGCGGCAACCGTTGCCAGTGTGCCGGAAGCCGGATTTTCCAGGGCGGCAACCTTCATGGCGAGGTCCGCCATGTTAAGCGTGCCGAAAATTCCGTAAAGCAGACCTGTCGCGATCAGGAAAAGGTTCGTGCCGATCAGGTTCAGGACACCGTATTTGACCGCGCCGTCAAGCTGGATCCTGTCGTTGCCGAGGACCAGAAGTCCGTAGGACGAAATCAGCAGAACTTCGAACCAGACATAGAGGTTGAACACATCCCCGGTCAGGAACGCGCCGCAAACCCCCGTCATCAGCAGAAGCAGGAATGGATAAAAACCATATCTGCGTCCAGTACTGTCAACGGTGGCAGCGCCGAAAACACCCGCACAGAAGGCTACGATTGAGCCGATCAGTGACAGCGTGACACCAAGCGTATCCACTGTGAAGGCAATGCCGAACGGCGGCAGCCAGTTGCCCATCACCATGGTGATAACACCATGATCGAGCACCCGGATCAGCAGAGCAAGGTTAGCCAGCACCAGCAGCGCCAGAAAACCGATGCCGACTTTCGGCTGCAGATCGGTGTTCTTGCGCAGCATCAGGCACAGCGCACCGCCCAGGATTGTGATCAGCGAAGGTGCGACCACCAGCCAGTCACCTGCCGCAACCGGCGTAGTGACCATGGCCTGGGAAAGATCGACGGAAACGGAAGAACCGGCCATGTAGCTTAGTACCCTTGCGGCGGAGTTTGGTCGTGTTCGGGTTCGGCGATGCGCATTTCGTTGACTTCATCGGTGCCAAGTTCCTGGTAGGCCCGGAAGGCCAGCACCAGCAGGAACGCAAAGAACGAGAAGGAAATGACGATTGCCGTCAGCACCAGCGCCTGCGGCAGCGGATTGGCCGTTGCGGTTTCCGGAGCATAGAGATGTTCCGGAATGAGGGGCGGAACCTCGCGCGTCAGGCGCCCGTTGGTGAAGATGAGCATGTTCACGGCATTGCCCAGAATGGCGATACCCAGAAGAATGCGTACAAGCTGCTTGGACAGCATCAGGTAGACGGCCACGGTGAAGAACAGGCCAATCAGGATGACAACGCCGGTTTCCATCAGTCGGCCTCCCTTTCTTCAAGCGCCAGTGCGATGGAGCCGATGGCACCCACCACCACCAGGTAAACGCCAATGTCGAAGAACAACGGCGTCGACAATACGATCTCCACGCCGAAAACATGCACTTCCAGCCACTGGCTGGTCATGAAGGCCTGCGCCTTGAATATCGACGGGATGCCTGCCAGAGCCGCCAGGAACAGTCCGAAACCGGACACCCCCATCGGGTGGAACACGATGGCGCGGCGAACGGAAGCAACTCCGCAGGCGATACCAAAAATCGCCAATGCCGATGCGGCAATCAGTCCGCCGATAAATCCACCACCCGGCTCGTTATGGCCGCGCAGCAGCACGAAGATCGAAAACAGGACCATCAGCGCGGACAGATAGGGCGCAATGGTGCGGAAGATGATCGTACGCATCAGTGAGCCTCCCCTGTCTGGGCCGGTGTGGGCGGTGCGACCGTCTTCGGTTTCTCGATCGGTTTTTCAGGCTTCGTCCGCACCCGGATGAGCGCCAGAACACAAAGCCCGGCCAGAACCACCACGGCGATTTCACCCAGCGTATCAAAGCCGCGGAAGTCGACGATGATCACGTTGACGATATTCCGGCCATGGGCAATGGAGCGGCTGAACTGGGCAAAGAAGTCGGACAAACGGCTGTCGAAGGGCTGCTGCGTGATTGCAAGCAGCGTCAGCGTCAGGCCGAGACCGACACCGATCGCGACGATCCCGGTGACAATCGCGGCAAGACCATGCCGGTGGTCACTGGGCGACAGGTTCAGTCTGGTCATGACCAGAGCAAGGATGACGACCGACAACGTCTCCACCATGAACTGGGTGAAGGACAGATCCGGTGCGCCGAACATCATGAAGATCAGCGCGACCGCAAAGCCCTGGATGCCGAGAGACACGATGGCTGTCAGGCGGGTGTTGGCGACGAGCACTGCAATCAGACCGAAGAAGGCGATCAGCAGGATGCCCCATTCATAGAATCGATAGTCGGGCATCTTCGGCATTGCCGGCAGGCTGTCCGTCAGGAAGCCCGGCAACAACACGGCAGCGCCCGTGAAGATGAAGGTCAGCACCATGTAGGTCTGCATCTTGCCGGACTGCAGCAGGCGGGTGATCCGCCAGGACAATCCGACAATACCGGCCACGAACTGGTCGAACCCCTTGTCCGGTCCCCATCCGATCGTAGTCAGGACGGAACCGATCAGCCCGCGCAGTCGGTCGATCTGGGTAAACAGTGCAATGCCGAGGCCAATGGTGACCAGCGACAGCAGCAGCGGCGCGTTGATCGACGTCGGCAACAGGTGCAGTTCGATTTGCGTCGTCTTGCCGAGAAGCGAAGACAGGGTCGGTCCGACGAACAGTTCTCCAGTGGTATGCGCAATCAGGGCCAGCCCGAGGCCGGTCACAGACAGGAACACCGGACCGGCAAACAGCAGAACCGGTCCCTCGTGCGCATGTTTCAGTTTTTCCACTTTCGGACCGAGGAAGGGCTTGATGGCAACCGCGGCCGCAATCACCAGCATCAAGGCATTGCCGATGACAGCAGTGATGGTGATCGGCAGACCGAGTTCCAGCCAGCCCCAGGTTCCATAGTAGAGCACTTCCTTGGCGATGAAGCCGATGAAAGGCGGCAGGCCGGCCATGGAAAGCGCCGCGAGACAGGCAGCTGCAAACGTGATCGGCATGGCCGAACGCAAGCCGCCCAGCTTCGTGATGTCACGCGTACCGGCTTCGTGATCGATCGTGCCGGCGACCATGAAGAGCGCGCCCTTGAACAGGGAGTGCGCGAGAAGATAAAGGACAGCGCCTTCGAGCGCCTTTTCCTGGCTGGTCCCGGTCAACATGACAAGAAGCCCGAGCGATGCCACGGTGGTGTAGGCAAGCATCAGCTTCAGGTCGGTCTGGCGCACCGCCAGGATCGTGCCCACCAGCAGTGTTATGCCGCCGAAGAGCGGCAGGACCGTTGTCCAGAGTTCTGTTCCACCCAGCAGCGGATGCATGCGCATCAACAGGTAGACACCGGCCTTCACCATGGTTGCCGAATGCAGATAGGCGGAAACAGGTGTCGGCGCTTCCATGGCGTTGGGAAGCCAGAAATGGAACGGAAACTGTGCCGACTTGGTGAAGGCACCGCCCAGAACCAGCAGGAAGATAGGCACGTAGAGCGTGGTATCCTTGATGATGTCCGGCGAGGCCAGCAGCACCGACATCTCGATTTCGCCCGTGGCGGAGATAATCAGGATGAAACCGGCCAGCAGGGCCAGGCCGCCGCCGCCCGTGACCACGAGCGCCTGCAGCGCGGCCCGGCGGGACGCGGCGCGCAGGTGATCGAAGCCGATCAGCAGGAAGGACGTGATCGACGTCAGTTCCCAGAAGATAAACAGGGAAATCAGGTTGTTGCCGAGCACGAGGCCGAGCATCGACCCCATGAACATCAACAGGAACGAGAAGAACCGGCCCTGTTGCGGGTGGCCTTTGAGATAGCCGCCGGCATACAGGATGATGAACGTTCCGATGCCTGATATCAGCAAGGCGAACAACGTCGACAATCCGTCGACATAGACGGAAAAGTTCACACCATAGCTGGGCGCCCAGGCCTTCGCCGCAACGAAGCTTTCCCCTTTTGACACGGGTTCGACGAACCCTGTGAAATGCAGGAAGATCAAGGCCGGCACGATAGCAAGCAGCCAGGCTGCGTTGTGCTTGAACCAGCGGGTCAGAAAAGGCGCAACCACAGCCGCAGCAAAGGGCGCGAGGACGGCATAGAGAGTGGTGTCGTCGATCAAGGCTGGCGTCATGCTGATCTTTCGTCACGGTTTTTAAAGAAACGACGGAAACGGGCCTGCTCGAATCAGCCCCGATCCGCCGGATAATAACGGTCCCGATGGGTTATGACATGTCTTAGGCAGTTGAATTTACGTGTTCAAGCGTATGTCTGTCGATTTTCGGTAAATTCACCCGCGTCACATGAGCGCTTTTGTCAGGGGCAGGACTGACAATTGGGGATCTCACAGATTTATTCTGTGCTGAAAACGTATCACCGCCGAAACTTGAGGTATCCGCGCCCGCAATACACCCGACAACATTCACACTCGGGTCAAACCACCTCCGTCTGCACCCAAGAAAGGCAGCTTGCCACTTGATTTCAAAGCGTGAATACCGTTCAGTTTCAATTCGGGAATGCGTTGCCACGGAATTCGAGCGAGGCACAGACGATGGTGTTGGGTAGCAATAGGGATACGCCTTCGGGAACGGATCTACTCCGCCCGTCCAACATCGACTTTGAAACGCTCGTCAAACTTGGCAATGAAGCCATTGTTCTGATCGGACTGGACGGCACGCCCGCTTTCATCTCTCCGGCAACCGAGCGCATGTTCGGATGGAGTGCTGACAAACTGGTCGATCACCTGAGCGACCTGGTCTATCTGGCCAACCCGAATACCGATGCGGACCTGCTGCACCGGATCCTTTCCGGAAGCGGCGATGCCGACGCCCCCCTTCCCCATGCCGATCTTCAGCTCCGTTCCGCCTTCGGCCCGATGGTCTGGGCGGAGGTGACCACGCATCTTCTGGAAGATGCCGCCGGCAAGCCTTACGCATTTGCGGTCTATTTCCGCAGCATTTCCAAACGCAAGGAGCTGGAAAGCCTGCTGGATGCGGCAACCCAGACGGATCCGCTCACCGGACTTCTCAACCGCCGTGCCTTCGAGGATGGCCTGAAACGGGAATGGGCAATCGCCTTGCGTGAAAAGACCCACACCAGTCTGATCAAGGTGTCTCTCGACCGTTTCGAAGCTCTTGTGGAGAGGTTCGGACCGAGCGCTGCCGAGGATTGCCTGACCAGGGTCGCCGATACCCTGAAGGAGACCGCGCGCCGTCCGGCGGATATCGCCGCACGAACGGCAACGGCGGAATTTTCTCTCCTCCTTCCAAGAACTCATGAAATGGGCGCCGAGACAATCAGCGCATATCTGCACTTGGCCATTCAGGACCTTGGCATTCCCAACCCCGAAAATACTGCCGGCAATGGCATCATGACGGCCTCAGTCGGTGCGGCTTGCGCGGTCGTTGAACAGACGGGCGTCTCGGAAAGCTCGGAATTCCTCCTCGCTGCTGCCGAAAACTGCGTTTTTCAGGCGAGGCAGGAAGGTGGTAACCGGGTGAAGACGTCCTTAAGCCACCTGGCTCGCTAGCCCCGGACCATTCACGGCGACAATCAAGAGCACCTTCCAATCCATGAACGGATAAAACACGGCCTGGCTCCGCAGGTGACGATTGACGAAACCGTTATCTGCTCCGGCTTGCAGCAACCTGTGCACGCCCCTATTTCTGGGAAAAACATCAAATAAGGAATGCCGAATGAGCGACGAAACCACCCGCCACGAAAAAGCATCTCCCCCCATCAGGAAGACCACCGCCGAATGGATGGAGCAGCTTACGCCCGAGCAGTTCTATGTGACCCGCCAATCCGGCACCGAGCGCCCTTTCACCGGTCCCTACTGGGACAACAAGCTCATCGGCCGTTACGATTGCGTGTGCTGTGAAACGCCGCTGTTCATGTCGGATACAAAATTCGATTCCGGCTGCGGCTGGCCCAGCTTTTTCGAGGCAGTAGACCCGGAAGCTATCCGGGAACTTGAAGACCAGTCCCATGGGATGATCCGAACTGAAATCCGTTGCAGCAGCTGCGACGCGCATTTGGGTCACGTCTTCCCGGACGGGCCACCTCCGACAGGCTTGCGCTATTGCCTCAATGGCCATGCAATGAATTTCGTTCACGGCGGCCGGCCACCCGCCAAGTCGGAATAGACCGTTTATCTGCCCGCCTCGGCTACAGCTTCGAGGCGGGCAGATTTAATGCATGCATTAAAAGCCCGTTTCAAGAACAGTTTCCAGTTTTAGATTTCAGTTACACACCCCTGATAATAATAGCATCACAAACTTCAAGAACATCGGGGTGGGACTTGTCTGTACTACGGAGTTTTGCTTGCACCTGCGTGCGCGCACTGGTTTTCGGCCTAGGCTTGGGACTTGCCGGCCAGCCGGTCCTGCCTTCACCAGCCGCTGCAGAAGAGCTTGTCGCATTCACCGGATTTCTGCCCCCTCTCTCCATCAATGAGCAGGAGAAGGGCATTGCAGTCGAGCTCATGGAGCTCGTTGCAGAAGAGGCCGGCCTCGATATCAAGATCCGCTTCGCCCCCTGGAGGCGCGCGCAGCTCCTGGCTGAAAACACACCCGGTTCACTTCTCTTTACTGCTGCCTATTCCAGGAACCGCAGTGAGAAATTCCAGTACATCGCCCCCCTGCTTTATACGGAAAGCGCATTCGTAACGCTCGATCAGCCGTTGGATACCTTTGAAAAGGCTATTGAGAGCGGCAAGGTCATCGGGGTGCATCTGGGCAGCCAGCGCAGCCAGATCCTGCAGCGGTTTGGAGTTCGCAACGTTGAGGAAATACCATCAGCCGAACAGATGAGCGTCATGCTCAAGACCGGCAGGATCGATGCCTGGTACACCATGTCTGTTCGGGCGAGCTACATGTTCCGCCAACAGGGATACGACCCGGGAAGTCTCGTCATCGGCGCTCCGGTTACCCACGGCATCCAGTGGCTGGCGGCCAACAAGGATCTCGATCCGCAGATCAGAGGCCGGCTGTCGGCTGCCGTCTCCAGGGTGTGGCGCGATCCGAGATACTGGCAGATCGTCGACCGCTATACTCACTGACGGTTCATCTCCGCGCTCAATAGCCGGAACAACGCCTCAAATCCTTACTCCGCTGCCACGGCCTCCTCATGGCCGGATTTGGCGGACAGGATCCTGGCGATATTGATCTCGATCCAGTCAGCGAATTCTCGCACTTTCTCTGCAGCCTCCCGGCCGATCGGGGACAGGCTGTAATCGACATGCGGTGGCACCACCGGGTGGGAATAGCGGTTGACGAACCCGTCGGCCTCCAAAGTCTGCAGCGTTTGCGCCAGCATCTTTTCACTGACGCCGCCGACGGTGCGACGAAGTTCCGAAAACCGCTGATCTTTATCCAGAAGCGCAATCAGCACCAACACGCCCCAACGGCTCGTCAGATGCCGCAGGATTTCGCGTGATGGACAATTCTGGTTGAGCAGTTCCCCCTGCTGCATCAATTCGGACAAGGGCGCGCCGCTGTTCAGCACGCACTTGGGGGTTATTTCTGCCGTATCGCTCATCCTGTTTTCCAGTTTTTTGTCCGAGATCCAATAAATCTCAAAACTAACCTTTTTGTACGTACTAACAAAAAGTAAGTGATCCGTCTACATGGGCAGCATCCGATGCATTTTCGAACGATCAACCTTCAAGGAGAAACACAATGATCGCAGTCACGGGTGCCAATGGTCAGCTGGGCCGTCTCGTCCTCAAACATCTTGCCGGCCTCACCGTCGAGCCAGTTCGCGCGCTTGTCCGCTCACCGGAAAAAGCCGGCGATCTTGCCACGGACCAGGTTTCGGTGGTGAAGGCAGATTACGATGATAGCGCCACCCTGCCGGCTGCGTTGGAAGGTGTTGAGCGTCTTCTGCTGATCTCCGGATCGGAGGTCGGCAAGCGCGCGCCGCAGCACAAGGCCGTCATCGACGCAGCCAAGGCAGCCGGCGTCCGTTTCATCGTCTACACCAGCCTTCTCAACGTTCCGCAGTCCAGCCTCCAGCTGGGTGTGGAACATGCCGAAACGGAACGGATGCTGCGCGAAAGCGGCATTGCCCATGCCGTGCTGCGCAACGGCTGGTACGTCGAGAATTTCGGCGGCACTGTAGCGGCTGCCCTTGCCCATGGCGCCGTTGCGGGCGCAAGCGGTGATGGCAAGTTTTCCGCCGCTGGACGCGAAGATTACGCAGAAGCCGCAGCCCGCACCGTTGCCGGCAGCGACCTGAGCACGCGAGCACTGGAACTTGGTGGATCACCTGCGTTCAGTCTTGCCGACCTGGCAGCGGAACTCTCCAGCCAGGCCGGCCGTGAGATACCGTTCAACAATCTGCCAGAAGCAACCTATGCCGGCATCCTGGTCCAGGCAGGTCTGCCGGAAGGTTTTGCAAATGTCCTTGCTGATTCCGACAGAGGCGCGTCTCAAGGCGAGCTCTTCACGACTTCCACGGCCCTGGAGGACCTGATCGGTCATCCGACACGCTCGTTGAGTGATTTCATCTCCGAAAGCCTCAAAGCGAACGCCTGACGTCCGCTAATTGCCTGCTCCGGCACGAAGGCGGCCCCTCCGCCTTCGTGCAATCATTTGAATTTGTGGTCGGTTGGTTCAAGGATATTTGTTGGTTCCCCATCGGCGAACCTGTTAGGCAGATGGTCCTGCACTTTCCCGGTACCCGATCATGTCCCTTGCCAACGCATCCGATCCATACGTCCAGGACGGGCCTTACGCCTGGTTCCGGTTGGCGATTTCGATTTTGCTGAGCACCCTTGGTGGTGCAGGCATGTGGGCGGTTGTCATCGTTCTGCCTGCCGTCCAGACGGATTTCGGGATCGATCGTGCCGGAGCGTCCCTGCCCTACACCGCGACGATGTTCGGCTTTGCCGCGGGCAACTACCTGCTTGGCCGCGTCGTCGACCGCTACGGCATTGTCATACCCGTCATCGGCTCTGCACTTTCACTCGGCGCCGGCTTCGTTCTGGCCGCCTTTGCGCCGGATGTCTGGAGCTTCTCTCTGGCGCAGGGCCTGCTGATCGGTCTGGGCACCGCGGCCACATTCGGCCCGCTGATCGCCGATATCTCCCACTGGTTCCTGAAACGGCGCGGTTTTGCCGTCGCCTGCGCCGCCTGCGGAAACTATCTTGCCGGTGTGCTCTGGCCATCGCTGATCCAGTGGAGCCTTGCGACGTCCGACTGGCGCCAGACCTATATCCTCATCGGCGTCATCTGCCTTGTCGCCATGGTGCCGCTGGCGCTTTTGCTGCGCCGGCCTCCTCCGGACACATCCCTGAGCACCGGTGCGGCCACGGCCCGTTTCGGTCGCCAGGACACCGGCCTGCCACCCGCGGTTCTGCAGGCTCTTCTCGTGGTCGCCGGTCTTGCATGCTGCGTCGCCATGTCGATGCCACAGGTTCACATCGTCGCCTATTGCGTCGATCTCGGTTATGGCGTCGCCCCCGGAGCGGACATGATCGCGCTGATGACCGGTGCCGGTGTGATCAGCCGGCTGGCATCCGGATATATCGCCGACAAGATCGGCGGTGTCATGACCCTGCTGATCGGTTCCGTGCTGCAATGCGCAGCGCTGTTCCTGTTCATTCCCTTCAACGGCCTGGCTTCGCTCTATCTCGTGTCCCTCATCTTCGGTCTGTCGCAGGGCGGCATCGTGCCCAGCTATGCCGTGATCGTGCGAGAATACCTGCCGGCCCGCGAAGCTGGACAGCGTGTCGGCCTGGTGATCATGGCAACCATTCTCGGCATGGCCCTCGGGGGCTGGCTGTCCGGCTGGATCTACGACCTCACAGGCTCCTACCAGGCCGCGTTCCTGAACGGTATCGCCTGGAACTTCCTCAACATGGCGGTGATGATCTTCATCTTCATGCGCGGCAAGATGAGGCCGACGGGCGCAGCCGCTTGAAGCTGTGGTTCCGATGAACGGCCAGAGGACGCCAGTTACTTCAGGACGCTGAAGTTGCTGGTGATCAACCAGATCTGCGACAGCAGGACAACGCTGACAAGACCGATGTGATAAGCGGACTTGCGGATCCTCGTCGCGGCCAGCACCAGCACGATCATCACGATCTGACGCACCAGATACGCGGTTCCAAGATCGTTGAAATAATCGATCCCCTTCAGCCGCGAGTCCACGATGTCGAGCACGAACATTAGGGCAAGCAAGCCGTAGATCCAGGTCTGCCTGGCGTGGAAATAATCCTTGTAGCTGGCGTATTCGCCCATCTTGTCCGGATAAAGCACGGCGGTAATAAAAAAGTAGAGTGCGGCAAAGGCGATTACGAACAGATAGCTTTCGAACGTCCAGACCTGAATGCGGCCAAGTGCGAATTCGAACCACCAGAAGTGAACGACGGACAAAAGCATGAACAACGACCACCCAAGGTGCACGCTGTAGATCTCTTCGCGTTGGGGATGCTGAACATACCGCGCGAGGCCATTGAGCAGCCGCGCAACACCCAGCCCGATCACCATGCCGATGATGATCCGGATGTGGGTGAATTCCGCAAGATTGGTGGGAAGTTTGTCCATGTGGGTCCGTTTTGGTCTCGATAGAGCAACACTATACGAATGCTGCCTGATGGAAACCGTCGAGATCCGCCACAACCAACCTTGAGGCTCGCTCTGACCAGCGGCCGTTCAACCAGGCCCGGTTGAACGGCCGGAAGCGGTCCATGCGAGGTTCTAGTGTGCCTGACCCGTGCGGGAGCGCAGGAGGAGCACGAAGAAAATGCCGCCAATCAACCCGGTGACAATGCCGATCGGCATATCCTCGGGGGACAGAAGCGTTCGTGCGATGATATCCGCCCATATCAGGAAGATTGCGCCAAGCATCATCGATGCCGGCAGAACCCGGCTATAATTGCCCCCTACAAGAAAGCGGGCAATATGCGGCACCATCAGCCCGACAAAGCCGATGATGCCTGAAAAGGCGACCATCACACCGGTGATCAGAGCTCCCAGCACAAATACCGTGAGACGGAACCGGGCAACCGGAATGCCGAGTGTCGACGCTGTTTCATCGCCGATGGTCATCGCATTGAGATCGGCAGACCGCAGCAGAAAATACGGCGCCACCAGCAGCAGAATGCCAAGCGGAAACGGTAGTTGAGCCCACTGGGCAAGACCGAGACCACCCAGCATCCAGAAGACAACCGTATGCGTTGCCCTCGGATCGCCCAGGAAAATCAGGATATTGGCGATCGCCATGATGATGAAGGACACGGCCACACCGGCCAGCACCAGCCGGTCGGCACTGGTTGCAGATGCAAACCGTGTCACCCCGAGCACAAGAAAAGTTGCCGCCAACGCACCGGCGAATGCCATCAGCGGAACGGTCATCAATCCCAGAAACAGGCCTGTATGCAGCAGCGCAAGAATGGCGCCAGCCGCTGCACCGGACGAAATGCCGAGCAGATGCGGATCGGCCAGTGGATTGCGCGTGACGGATTGCAGGGCCGCGCCGACAACGGCCAGACCTGCACCGACAAACCCGGCCAACAGCGCCCGCGGAAACCGGATCTCCCAGACGATAGCCTCCCGACCCTTGGTCCAGTCAATCGCGAACAGATCCGGCATCACACCATTGGCCAGGATCTTGAAGACAGTGCCGCCCGGGATCGCCACCGCACCCGCACCGATGGCAGCTACAATGGAAATAGCCAGCACCAGCACGCCGGCCAGAAGCAATACCCCATTCCCCCGCAACCGGCGCAGGCCAGCGCTTTTGTCCGTGAGCACGCTCATGCGGGCCCATCGTTTCTGCCTGCAACGGCAGTTCGAAGCATCTTTTGCAAGGCTCACTCTCCCCAGAACGCTTCGGTGAGCTTTCCGATGGCCTTGAGGTTCCGCGGTCCCGGGGTTGCCTCGACATAGTCCAGCACGACAAACCGGTCGTTCTTGACGGCTGCAATGTTGGCCAGAGCGGGATTGTGTTTCATGAAGTCGCGTTTCTGGTCAGCCGTCACTTCGCCGTAGTTGACGATCACGACCATGTCCGGGTCTTTTTCCACCACGGTTTCCCAGTCGACGGTCGCCCAGCTCTTTTCAAAATCGTCCATCACGTTGACGCCGCCGGCTGCCTCGATAAGCGCTGTTGGCATGGCATATCGTCCGGCGGTGAAGGGCTTGTCTTCGCCGCTGTCGTAGACAAAGACCCGCAGCGGCTCTTCACCAGCAGGCACCGTTGCCGCGATCCGGTCCAGCTCCAGCTTGTAGGCCGCAACAAGATCGTGGGCGGTGTCTTCAACACCGAAGATCTTTCCGAGGTTGAGGAGGTCGTTATAAAGATCGTGCAGAGACGCCTTCGGCTTGTCGCCGATATGAATGCAGGATTCGGTCAGCTCGTAGACCTTGATGCCGAACGGCTCCAGCGTTTCAGGCGTCACTTCACCGCCCACCTTCATGCCGTAGTTCCAGCCGGCGAAGAAGAAATCGGCGTCGGCTCCGATCAGCACTTCCTTGCTCGGATATTTCGACGCGAGTTCCGGAAGTTCGGCAATGCCCTCACGCATCTCCGCGTCCAGCGTCTTCCAGCCTGAAATGCCGGTATAACCAACCATGCGGTCGCGCAGGCCAAGTACCAGCATCATCTCGGTCAGATTGACGTCATTCGAAACGGCTGCTTTTGGCGGCGTGTCGAAGGTCACCGTGCGGTTGCAGCTGTCCACGCTCGTCTGCGCAAATGCCGGAACAGACAGAAAGGCGAGCGCGAGGCCCAGGGCAATTTTTTTCATATTAAGTCTCCAGAAATTCAAAGATGGAAGGTCAGGTAGCGCTCGCGGCTGGCAGACAGTTGCTCCAGTCGGACCTGTACCGAATAGGCTTGCTCAATGTTGCCGGGGGTCAGCACCGTCTCCGGCATTCCCTGGGCAACCAGTCGGCCCTCATGCAACAGCAAGACCTTGTCGCAGACACGGCTTGCCAGGTTGAGGTCGTGCAGGCTGGTGACAATGGTAATGTCCAGATCGGCAATCAGCTCGACGATCTCGAGCTGATGACGAATGTCCAGATGGTTGGTCGGCTCATCCAGCACCAGAAGCTTTGGTTCTTGCGCCAGCGCCCGGGCCACCATCACCCGCTGCCTTTCCCCCCCGGACAATGTGCCGAAGGCTCTTTGTGCATAGGACAGCAGATCCATTTTCACGAGACAGTCATCGACGATCTCGGCGTCCCGCTTGCCTGCGCCGGCAATACCGGTTGCATGGGGACGCCGGCCGAGTGTGACGATCTCGCGCACGGACAAGGCAAAGTCGGTCGGCTGCTCCTGAAGCACGGCGGCGATCGTTTTGGCGGCCTCCCTGGCACTGATGTGCCAGAGATCCGTGCCATCCAGAAGGATTTCGCCCGTTTTCGGTTTCAGGAAGCGATAGAGCAGCCGCAACAGGGTGGATTTGCCGGCACCATTGGCGCCGGCAATTCCAAGAACCTCACCGGCAGGCAGATCGAAGCTGAGCGGATGCAGAATGGTTTTGCCCTGCCCCGTCTTCCAGCTGACCTCGCGAACAAACAGATCGACCCCAGTCATGAGAACGCCGTCCCGTCAGCTTCCGAAACGATCATCGCTGCCGGAAGCCGGCCTTGCGATGCGCTCCAGCGCTTGCCGTGTCTTTCCTCGGTCACCTCGCATCCATTTTCAATCTGGCGATACCGATTGGCGTAGTCGACCAGGTCGTCGATGTCCGTATCGTCCTCAATGTCCCCAAAGAGGTAGATCGCCTTGTCGGTGGCCTTGAATGCCAGCGTGCAAGGTCTCGAACAGCTCTCCATGTCGGCTGTTCCGCTGATTTCGAACTCGTCTCCAACGACAGGCACTGCCTGTGCCATTGCGCTCTTCAGCTTGCAGATCAGCCCATATCCGGGATGGCAAGCCTGCCCATTGTGACGACAGGTCGTGCAGACGAATATCTTGTGCGGATCATTGCTCATGACGCGCCTCCACGGCTTCTGCCAGTGAACCGACAGGAGGCTGCGGAAAAGCAAAGGCATTGCTTTCCTGGTTGCACTTGGCACGGCCGGATCGGGTAGGTTTGGCACATTCATCATGTAATGTTATTACATTACCAACATTCTTGCTGACAACAGATTTTTGCAGCCCATCAGGAACCATCGCGCGCACTGCGCGCGCCGCCAGTGGATCAGCCTCGGTCAGGAGGTTGGCAAGTCTTGAGAATTCAGCAGAAAATTTCCGGTTCATATCGCCCTCCGCGATTTCGCGGGGCAGTCAGGAACCGAATGTGCAACTTTGCCGGCAGGTGCCGATTGGCCATGTCACTCACTCCTCCGGGGCACCCCGCCCGGGTTAAGGTTTAAGGTGAAATGGCAGGTCTCCTGACTTGCGGGTCATTGCTTGCCTGATCCTTCCCGGGGTCTCCCCAGTGGCGCTTTCAGGTTTGCTCACCGCTCACAGTTGCGGGGGCAGTCACGGATTTGCAGCCTTTCGGGCTCGTCGCACCGTGTTCCCTTTTAATCCCGGTCCGGAGTTCGGAGTCGGGAACCATCTCTTCCTAAGTGCGCGAACGCCTGAAAAATGTCAAAGACTTTTGCAGGTCGCCGCTCTTGTCTGAAAGCACGGCAGGATGGCCAGGAGGCGGAAACACCCTGCCGCCTCGGCAGTATTGACCCTTGCCTTCAAGGCTCAAAAATCTTACCTCCGATCCATGAAACAGGATGCCCTTCCCCCGCGCGCCGCAGCGCGCCCCCTCACCCTTGAGACCCACGGCATTACCCGCCAGGACGATTTCGCCTGGCTGAGGGCGGACAACTGGCAGGAGGTCATGAAAGACCCGTCCGTGCTGGATGCCGACATCCGCAGCTATCTGGAAGCGGAGAATGCCTATCACGAAGCGCAGATGGCACCGACGAAGGCTCTGCAGGAGAAGCTTTTCGCGGAAATGCGCGGCCGCATCAAGGAAGACGACAGCTCGGTTCCTGCTCCCGACGGCCCCTTCGCTTACGGCCTCAAGTATGAAACCGGCGGCCAGCAACCGGTTTTCTTTCGCACCCCGCGTGACGGCGGCGCGGAAACGGTTCTTCTCCATGGCGACAAGGAAGCCGAAGGAACGGCATATTTCCGGATCGGCGGCGTTAGCCAGTCGACGGATCACAAGCTCATCGCCTGGGCTTATGACGACAAGGGCTCGGAATATTATTCACTGAGGCTGCGCGACGCCCAGTCTGCCAAGGATTTTGACTACGCCATCGAGGATACGGGCGGCGGCGGCGTCTTCTCGGAAGACAGCCGCTATGTGTTCTACGTTCGCCTCGACGCCAACCACCGGCCCTCGAAACTCTTCCGTCACGAAGTCGGTTCCGACCCTGCGAGCGACGTTCTCGTCTACGAGGAAAAGGATGCCGGCTTCTTCATGGGCGTCGGCAAGACCCAGTCCGGCGACACCATCGTCATCGACATTCATGATCACGAGACATCCGAAGTCTGGATGATCCCGGCCACCGACCCGACCGCCGAACCGGTGCTTGTCGCAGAGCGCGAGACCGGTATCGAGTATTCCATCGACGATCACGGCGACACACTCTACATCCTGACAAACGCAGGCGGCGCCGAGGACTTCAAGATCGTCACTGCGCCGAAAGGCAATCCCGGCCGCGAAAACTGGTCCGATCTTGTGCCTCACAAGGCAGGATGCCTGATCCTGTCGCACTGCGTCTACAAGTCCTTCATGACGCGGCTGGAACGCGAAGACGGCCTGCCGCGCATCGTGATCCGCCGGCTTGCAGACAACATCGAGCACTCCATCGCCTTCGACGAGGAGGCCTATTCACTCGGCCTTGGCGGCGGCTACGAGTTCGACACGAGCACGATCCGCTTCACCTATTCCTCGATGACAACGCCATCGCAGACCTTCGACTACAATGTCGAGACCCGCGAACGTGTTCTGCGCAAGGAACAGGAAGTGCCTTCCGGCCATGATGCGGACGACTATGTCACCCGCCGGTTGATGGCTCCCGCAGCCGACGGCGAGACCGTGCCGGTGTCTGTGCTCTACCGCAAGGACACCAGGCTCGACGGCTCCGCACCTCTGCTGCTTTACGGCTATGGCTCCTACGGCATCACCATTCCCGCAAGCTTCAACACCAACTGCCTGTCGCTGGTCGACCGGGGGTTCGTCTACGCCATCGCCCATATTCGCGGCGGCAAGGACAAGGGCTTCCACTGGTACAAGGATGGGCGGCGCGAGAACAAGAAGAATACCTTCACCGACTTCATAGCCGCAGCAGACCATCTTGTTGCGGAAAACTTCACCTCGCACGATCGCATCGTCGCTCAGGGCGGCTCGGCTGGCGGCATGCTGATGGGTGCGATTGCCAACCTGGCACCGGAAAAATTCGGCGGCATCATTGCCGAAGTTCCGTTTGTCGACGTTCTGTCGACCATGCTGGACGACACGCTGCCGCTCACGCCGCCGGAATGGCCGGAATGGGGCAACCCCATCACGGACAAGGCAGCCTACGATTACATCGCGTCCTACTCGCCCTATGACAACGTTGAGGCAAAGGACTATCCGGCCATCCTTGCGGTAGGCGGATTGACCGATCCGCGCGTAACCTACTGGGAACCGGCCAAATGGGTCGCCAAGCTGCGGGCAACCGGCACTGGCGACAAGCTGCTGATGCTGAAAACCAACATGGAAGCCGGCCATGGCGGCGCTTCCGGCCGTTTCGACCGGCTGAAGGAAGTCGCAGAGACCCAGGCCTTTGCCCTTTTGGTGACCGACAAGGCCTGACACTTCGTCAGACCCGAAGATTATCCGGGCGTGCGGAGCAGTTCGCACGCCCAGGAACCTAAATTACTTTCACACGCTTGTGCGGGTACCACCCGAGCGAACGTGACTTGATTTTGACCAAGTCTTCGGCTCATGTGAGAGTTGTTGCAAATCAATCAATTGAACGGTCCTGGACCGTACCGACGCTGTTCACTGGAGCCCGTGATGACCTGCTACCGCACACTTCCGCACCGCCTTGCTGATGGGCTGAAAAAGGGGTTGCGCCTGGTTCCGGTCATGGCCGCCACGCTGAGCCTTGCCGCATGTCAGTCCTACGACACGACCGGCGGCAATGTGGTGGAAACGCTGCTGTTCTCCCCCACTTTCACCAAGAACCGGCAGGACATCCCCAGCACCTACAACACAGCTTATGACTGCCGCACCTTTACCGGCAGCGGCTGGAAAGGCATTGCCGGTGGCAAGGTCTTCAATTTTAGCCAGAAATACATCATCTCCCAGGCCGGTTGCTTCAAGACTCAAGGCGAATGCAACGCATGGCTTGCGGTCATGTCCAGTTACATCGATCAGCCGCGCTACATCCGCTGCAATCCCTACACAGCGTAGGACATCAAGCGGATCTTGCAGGATCACGCTGGACGACAGTCCCCTGAAATACGGGAAGCGCTGCCATGAACGGTTCCATGTAATCAAGCAGGCAGCGCGCCCGGGCATTGAGCAGCCGCCCGGTGGGCCATACCGCAAAGATATCCCGTTGCTGCCCTTGCCAGTCTGCGAGCACAGGTGTGAGGCGGCCTGAAATCAGGTCATCGGAAATCTCGCTCACAGGCAACAGAGCGAGCCCGTGACCATCGCCGGCCAGCTGCCGGGCAAGACTGATGTCATCGACAACGACACGCGCATCGACAGGCACGGTTTCGCGGCAGCCCGTTTCCCGATTTGTCAGTTGCCATTGCGGAAGCGTGGACACCCGCACCACCTTGTGCCGGCCGATCTGGTCCGGTCGATCCGGGGCGCCGGCCTGTTCAAGATATGCAGGCGCCGCCACGAGAACCGTTGCCACCACCCCGAGACGCTTCTGGTAAAGCCGCTCATCGGTTTGGGGTCCGGCCCGAAGGGCAATATCGACCCTGTGTTCCAGTAGATCCTTGTTCTCGTTGCTGAGCGTCAGCGTCAGCTGGATCTCCGGAAAGGTCTTGAGAAAATCCGACCACATGGGCTGCAGGATGCCGATGGAAATATTGGTGGGCGCCGCCACCTTCAACGCTCCCCGAAGACCGTGCAGATCAGTGCTTAACCCGTCCAATGTCGTCTCAGCGTTTTGAACCAGGTCGGCAAAGGCCTCGAAATACGCCTCACCCGCCACCGTCAGATTGAACTTCCGCGCGGAGCGAAAGACCAGCTGAGTGCCTATGGTTTCCTCTAGCTTCGCCAGGCGCCGGGTCACCGTTGCCGCAGGCAATCCGAGATGCGCGGCTGCCTTTGCCAGGCTTCGATTACGCGCGATGTGAACAAACAAGGCAATGTCGTCGAGCATGATTTCATTTTCAAAATTTAAACTCTCATTATTCGATATAGATTGAGATTAGAGAAATCAATAAATCTGTCTTCGTTCTTAAACGCAACGGAGACACTCATGGGCAATTACTTCATCAGCGCTGGTATCGAACTGCAACAGGGTGCGGAGCGGACCAGGGCAGAGACGGAACTGCGCCGACTTGTGGCTGAAACCCAACACGAACCCGGCTGCAATTTCTTTGAAATCCGGCAGAACCTGCAGGATCCCGACAAGTTCACCCTGTGGGAAAGCTGGACTGACAAGGACGCCCTGGCCGCCCATTTCGAAATGCCGCACACCAAGGCCTATCTCGCGCAGAACCTGACACAGGTCAGCTACATTGAAGAACTGGGCGAAATCGGCACCAGCGAAGCGATCAAAAGGTAGTCAGTCATGAAGAACCGATTGATCGCGACGTTGCTGATGTCACTGGGTCTGTCGCTCTTGATGTCGTGCTGGGTCACATTCCTGAACCTCGGCTGGAGCGACAGGTTCTTCTGGCAATGGATGAATGCCTTTCGTCTGGCCTGGCCCGCTGCTGCCGTCATCGCCTTCTTTCTCGGCCCGCCCGTGCAAAAGGCAACGCTGTTCCTTTCAGCCCGCCTGCCGTAATCAGCAAAGGAAAAACGATGCCTCCTGCCCGACAGAATTTCGAGGAACTGGGCCTGCCGGCAGGCCCCTATACCCACGCCGTTCGGCATGGACAGACGGTCTATACATCCGGTTTCACAGCTTTCGGCACACCTGCACAGGCCGATTCGGCCGGCCCGCAAACCAGGGCGGTGTTCGCTCAGCTGCACACGATCGCCGCCCACTATGGAAGATCACTGAAAGATCTGGTGAAAGTAACCGTGTTCGTCACCGACATGACCGACTTGCCGGAAATCCGGTCAGCCCTTGCAGAACTCTATGAAAATGAGGTTCCTGCTAGCTCGCTGGTCTGTGTTGCCGCTCTGTTTCACCCACAGTTGAGGGTCGAAGTTGAAGCGATCATTGCAACCTGATCGATGAACGACTTGCAACCGGATTGAGAAATACGTATTATCCCTTAGTTGAATAGCAATGGACCGGCTCTACAACTTGATGGAGATACGTGTTCCAACTTCTCGAATAACTGTGCACGGGCAAAACGACCCAATAATAAAAAGCGAAACTTGACCACCTGCTCGCAGGTGGTTTTGTTTGAAAGCGTCAGTTGTTCACCCGTTCAGTTGCTTTTTGAAGAAAACCGTCTCCAGGATCGGCGTATCGTAATAGGCGCCAACTTGCTCAAACCCCGCGGCTTTATAGAGCTTGATGGCGCCCGTCATGCTTGGCAGCGTGTCCAGCAGCATCTCCCGGTAGCCGGCGGCAACCGCCGCTGCGATTACAGCCTCCACCAGCGCACCACCCACACCTTTGCCGCGTCCGTCCGGCAGGACGTAGAGCCGCTTCATTTCACACGCGCCGTCTTTTCCGAACGCCCGCAGGCCAACACAACCGAGAACCGAGCCTTCCTCATCCTTCGCCAGGAAAAGCGCCCCGGACGGCGGCGCGTATTTCCCCGGCAGACCTGCAAGCTCTTCTTCGAAGCCCTGGTAGGAAAGGTCGATGCCGAGCCAGTCGACATAGGCCCGAAACAGGTGCCGGATCGGCGCCAGGTCGTTTTCGGTTGAAACGGGTACGATCGAAATTTGCTGCGATTGAATCATGGAATGACAAAATGTCCGCGTGGTGTCGTCAGTTGGCTGTCGGCGCAACGGGCGGGATGGCTTTCAGGTAGGCGGCGATCGCTTCACGATCACTGGCAGGAAGCTTGGCCATGTTTTCCTGAACATGCACCATTTCACCACCGACGGAATCGTATTCAGGCGTGAAGCCGCTTTCCAGATAATAGGCAATATCGCTTGCGCTCCAACTGCCGAAACCACCATCCACCGGCGTAATGTCCGGGATACGGCCTTCTCCTGTGGGAGCCGGCGCGCCACCGAGCCATTTCGCCAGATCCAGTCCCCCTGCAAAATTTCGAGCCGTGTGGCATTCACCGCAGTGACCGGGCCCTTCCACCAGATACCGCCCGCGGTCCCAAAGGGCAGCGTCGACTTCGTTGCCGCCTGAAGGGGCGGCTATGACGGGTGACGGATCCAGGAACAGCCGTTTCCAAAGCCCCAATCCACGACGGATATTGAACGGAAAACCGAGCTCATGAGGTGGCGTCTTGCCGTTGACGGATGGCAGCGTTTTCATGAAGGCAAATAGATTGCCGATGTCTTCGCCAGACATACGGGCATAGGAAGTATAAGGGAACGCCGGGTAATAGTTTCGCCCGTCCGGCGATGTGCCATGCGTCATGGCATTGGCGAAATCAGCAAGCGACCAGGCTCCGATACCGTCTGTCGTACTGGACGAAATGTTCGGGGCAACAAACACGCCGAACGGCGTCTCCAGGCGAAGGCCTCCGCCAAGCTTCAGCTTGTCGTCTCCTGCAGCATCCTTGGCCGCATGGCAGGACGTGCAACCGCCGGCCCAGAATACAAGTTCCCCTTGCGACGCATCCCCTTGGGCAATGGCGGCAAGCTGGGCTTCGCTCAGCTTCGTCGGCGCGGACAGGAACCAACCCGCACCTGCCGCAACAACCGCAAGAACGACGAGGACGATGACAGCCTTTTTCATGAGGTCTCCCTGGGTCTTCCTGGCACCGAAACGCCAAAACAGCGGCTCTTCAACCCGGGCAGGGTGAAAAGCCGCTGATCTGTCTCACAGTCTGGAGCCTGCCTGTTGCAGTCTGTGTGCGGTAGACCCCGGAATGCCGCCGGTCAGTTTTTCTTACGGTAAGTTTCGTGGCACGATTTGCAAGAGCCGAACACGGGGCCCATCGCAGCCTTGAAAGCCTCGACATCCGCAGGACCGTCCTTGCCCGATGCTTCGAAGGCTTTTGCAGTCGCGTCCGCAAACTTGGCCAGCTCAGCGGAAAATCCGTCCGGATCTTCCCAAATGGCCGCAGCGGCTCCGGTTTCACCCTGATCGGAGCCAGCAGGGAAATAGTCTCCGAATGTCAGGGCTGCTGCATTCATCGTTGCGATGGCAGCCTTACCGGCAGCAGGAGAATAGGCGATCTCCCCTTTCATCAGGCCACCACCGAGCCCGGCAGCCGCGCCGACCGACGACATGATGGCCTGCCGGGTCGCAATCGGATCGTCAGACGCCTGAGCAATGGAACCGGCAAGGCCAATCCCGGCCGCAAGACCCAATACAACAGCCGATTTGATCATTCGCATCGTTCTCTCCCTCTCGTGGAAATTGCCTTCGGCAATGATTCACCAGTGCGAGTACAGCCCATGTACCGCTCGGTCTGAAAATCACGGTCGCGTGAAGTGCGCCATGTTCGGTGAACACAGCGTCAACGCTGACGAAACAGCCAAACAAAAAACCCCGGCCTTTTCAGGCCGGGGCTTCATAAAACGGGGTGGTTCCCGAATTACTTCGTTGCAGCTTCGTACATTTCCAGCACGTAGTCCCAGTTGACCATGCTGTCGATGAAAGCTTCGAGGTACTTCGGGCGCGCATTGCGGTAGTCGATGTAATAGGAATGTTCCCACACATCACAGCCGAGAATCGGCGCTGCACCGTGTACCAGCGGGTTTTCACCGTTCGGGGTCTTCATGATTTCCAGCTTGCCGTCCTTGACTGCGAGCCAGGCCCAGCCGGAGCCGAACTGGCCAACACCGGCGGCGATGAAGTCGGCGCGGAACTTGTCGAAACCACCAAGATCACTGTCGATAGCGGAAGCCAGTGCACCCGGAAGCGAGCTGCCGCCACCGTCTTTTTTCATCCACTTCCAGAAGTGAATGTGGTTGTAGTGCTGACCGGCGTTGTTGAACAGCGGAGCGTTCTTGCCGAAGCTTTCCTTCACGATTTCTTCCAGGGATTTGCCTTCCAGGCCGCTGCCGGCGAGCAGCTCGTTGCCTTTGGTGACATAGGCCTGGTGGTGCTTGTCATGGTGAAACTCGAGAGTTTCAGCAGACATGTAAGGGGCCAGCGCGTCATATGCATACGGCAGGTCAGGCAATTCGAAAGACATGACAAACTCCTTAAAAGGTCGGTGACCGGCGGCGACATTCCTGCTTCATGAAGGAATGCAGGAACGGCCGCGTCGAGCGGCAAAATAGGATTGCTGGGCCGTCACGGCAAGCGCCGATCCCCAAAATAAAGAAATTTTTTCTTTTTATTTTAGGACGTACGATCTGCCGTTGACACTTCCCACGAGGGGAACGCGTCCACACGGCTGCAGTTGCGCCACTCACGGGAATGTGATCAGTAATTTTCGAAAGAAAAGCGCCGTTATTTTTAACAAAAACACTTTAAAAAGATAGAATTATATAAGAATATACAAATGATTTAGATAATTACCGATTTTAAATCTAGCCATTATTAAATAACAAATAGAAAATACCGCCTATTTTCTCAAGAAATATTATCCTTGCCACCACTATCGCCTCTCAGGTCAGTTCCAGAAACAGCAGTACTCTTGACGAATGCTACAACAACTGGATTTCATGGTGTAACGACAAGACCTGCGGCTACCCGAACAGTTGCTACGGTGGAGCATGGTTCATTGCGACGGTATCAATAAGGCCTGCATGACCCGGTTTCCCGGTTCCAAGGTCCAGTCGGTGCGAAACAATGCCCTGCGAAAGCCAATACGCACCAATACTCGTCTTGTCGCCGCTGTTGTCCGGACAGGAAACTGATCGCCTTCACCCTGCCCTGCACCAACCCTACTTCAACGCGTTCCTTGAAATGACAAAGCAGAGCGATCGTGCAAGATAGCAACGACTGCTTGTCAGTTTTCACATATCGCCTCACGACCGGAACCCCATGTCACCCATCTCGCGCTCTCCTGCCGCATTGGCTTTCGGCGGTCTGCTCGCCCTTGCTGCCGCGATGGGCATCGGCCGGTTCGTCTACACCCCGATCCTGCCCTTCATGACCGACGGCCTGCAGTTGCCGCCTGATGATGCCGGCCTGATCGCGTCCGCGAATTTTCTCGGATATCTGGCCGGAGCTCTTGCCGGCGCCTCAAGGTCGCTGCCCGGTAATCCGCGGCTGTGGTTTCTCGGCGGTCTTCTTGCCAGCGCCCTGACCAGTGCCGCCATGGCGCTGACCACTTCCCTGTCTCTGTTTCTGTTGATCCGCTTCGCCAGCGGGGTCGCAAGTGCCTTTGCGCTGGTTTTTTCAACCAGCCTGATCCTGGAGCGGCTGACGGCAGCCGGTCGCGGTGGCTTGAGCGCTCTCCACTTTGCCGGGGTTGGCTGCGGCATTGCCTTTTCCGCTTTTCTGGTCGCCCTTCTGGCGCATCTGGGGGCAGACTGGCGTGGGCTCTGGCTGGCCAGTGGCGCTGCCACGCTTTGTTTTCTTCTGGTGGCTGCATTTCTGGTGCCGTCCGAGCCGTCTCCCCAGCCAGTCACCACACCTGCGCAAAGCTCCCGCGACGAAGCCACGGCATCTCCGTTTGGCTCTGCCAGCCGCATCCGCCTGATCCTGGCCTACGGCCTGTTCGGTTTCGGCTATGTCATCACCGCGACCTTCGTCAATACGATCGCTCGCGCCAATCCGGCGCTTCAATCAACCGAAGCCTTCGTCTGGTTGACAGTTGGGCTGTGCGCTGCGCCTTCGATTTACGTCTGGAACAGGATTGCCGCGCGCATGGGCACTCGAAAGGGCTTCGCTCTTGCCTGCGTGCTGGAAGCGGCAGGGGTTGCCTTGACGGCGGTGAGCACAGCACCTGTGCTCTTCCTTTTCGGCGCAGCGCTCCTCGGGGCAACCTTCATGGGTATCACCGCCCTTGGCCTGATGGAGGCACGGCGCGAAGTCAGCCGGGACGGACCGGCTGCAATCCGTCAGATGCTTGCGGTACTGACGGCAAGCTTTGGCGTCGGGCAGATGGCCGGGCCCTGGGTTGCCGGCCAGATGCATCATCTGACCGGGTCCTTTACTGCCTCATCCCTGGCAGCCGCCGCGGCGCTTGTGGTAGCCGCGGCACTGGTCGTCAGATGAAACTCCCCACTCAGGCGTGGGAGAATTCCCAGTAGAGTTCTCTTGCGCGAGCCGCGATCGGACCAGGCTGCAGGTCGCGTTCCTCGATCCGCTTGACCGGCGTTACCTTGCTGTAGTTCCCCGTCGAGAAGATCTCGTCGGCTTCCAGGAATTCGCCATAGTCCATGGTGCGCTCGAAAACGTCATAGCCAACGGACCGCAGCAGCTGAATGACGCGCTGACGGGTAATGCCGTTCAGGAAGGTGCCGTTGGGAACCGGCGTGTGCACCTTGCCTTCCTTGGCCATGAAGATGTTGGCCGACGTCAGTTCAGCGACATTGCCCAGCATGTCGCGAACGACGGCGTTGTCGAAGCCGCGCCCCTTGGCCTCCAGCATCGCTCTCGCATTGTTGGGATAAAGGCAGCCGGCCTTGGCGTTGACAGGCATGCATTCAACAGTCGGACGGCGGAATGGAGACAGCGTGATGCTCATCGCCGCATCCTTGGGTGCCATCGGCGCATCGAACAGGCACAGGCAGAACCGCGTGCTGTCCGGATCGCCCACGATCACCCCGGGTCCGTCACTTTCGACCCAGTACATGGGCTTGACGTAGATCTGCTGGTCACCACCGAATTTGGCGCAGCCTTCCTTGGTGAGCTCGACCATTTCACCAACCTTCATGGTCGGCTTCATGCCCAGCGCTACGGCACTGTCGTTGACGCGTTTGCAGTGGAGATCGATGTCCGGCATCACACCTTCAAAGAAGCGGGCGCCGTCAAAAACGCTGGAACCGAGCCAGGAAGCATGAGTGCGCGGGCCCATGATCGGCGGATTGCCCTCGTGCCAAGTCCCGTCGATCCAGGTCCAGGTGTCACTCCATCCGCTCATGTCTCTTCCCTTTTCTGCGCTGCGGTTGTGCAGTCTGTCCGCCGAAACAACACCGCTCATCACGGCAGGTCAATAGCTTACCGCGAAATTGAGGAAAGTTGCTGTCATTCTTCGCAAGATACGATGATATCAGGATAAAAATCACCAAAACACCCACTTGAGCGACATCAATTTTTCAAGTCGGATCGTGCAATGACAAGATGCGGATCCCATCACCGGCCCTGGCTTGGAAACCCCGACCCCGCCCTCTGACCATTGACTCTCGCCACACAAAGTTCACTATATGTTCTTGTAGCAATTTTGGGAGTTCAGGATGGAACAGCGCATTTCCGTGACGACGCTCGTGGTCGAAGACGTTGCCGAGGCACGCCGCTTCTTCGAAGACGGCCTGGGATGGCAGGTTCATTCCTCACCAGGTCCCGAAGTGGTCTTTTTCCAGGTTCCCGGCAGTGTATTTGCCCTCTATGGCCGCGCCTCCCTGGAAGAGGAAATCGGACGCTCTGTCACCGACCGCCCCACTGGTGCGGTGACGCTCGCCTGGAACGGCAGGTCGGAAGCCGAGGTGGACACAAGCTTCCTGAAAGCGCTTGCCGCGGGCGCCCGATCAGTCAAGGAACCCCAGAAAGCCTTCTGGGGCGGGTATTCCTCTTACGTGGAAGTCCCCGGCGGTCACCTGCTCGAGATTGCCTATAACCCGTTCTGGCCGGTGGAAGAGGATGGCGCAATCACCCTGCCCCCAGTCCAATAGCGGGGCACAATTGCTGTATAAGTCCTGCCTGCGACCTTTGTTGCAGATAGCTGCGCTTGACGCAGGAGGCCGCAGGCTGTTCTCTTCCGCGGTTTCGTGAAAGGGCTTGGAGGTCTTGAAGATGGCGCATGCAGCTTATGTGTTCGATGCGTATGGAACCTTGTTCGATGTTCATGCCGCCGTCCGCAAACATGCGGAGAAGCTTGGACCGGATGCCCAGAGACTGTCGTCGCTCTGGCGGGAAAAGCAGCTTGAATATTCCTGGGTGCGTGCCCTCATGGGCAAGTATCTGGACTTCTGGGAACTGACCCAGCAAGGCCTGGACACCGCATTCGCCCTGGTGCCTTCTGCTGACAAGTCGTTGCGCGAAGATCTTCTCAGCGCCTATTGGGAACTTGATTGTTACCCGGAAGTGCCGCAGGTGCTGACCAACCTCAAGGCGACCGGCGCTAAAATCGCAATCCTGTCCAACGGGTCTCCGGCCATGCTCGAAGCTGCCGCCAAGGCCGCCGGATTGACGGAGCTTTTCGACGAGATCTTTTCCGTCGACGCGCTTCGAACCTTCAAGACCGACCCGCAGGTCTATGAAATGGTCACGACCCATTTCCGGATCTATCCGGAAGAAGTTTCCTTCCAGTCGTCAAACCGTTGGGATATTGCCGGCGCTACCGCATTCGGTTTCCGTACCGTGTGGATGAACCGGATGGGCATGCCTGACGAATATCCGGATCTTTCTCCAAAAGCGGTTCTGGCAGATCTGACAGGGCTCGCCACACTCGGCTGACCTGACACGTCTTCCCTTAAGGAAGATGAGACAGCGTCAGTTTAGAGCTTCTCTATTTTCAAAACAGTTCCGGCCATTTTTTCCAAAAAGGAAAAGATGTTTTGAGCGTCCGGCAAGGTTGCAGGATTCTGTAAGTGTAATATCCTTCCCGTGGTTGGGAGGAAAAGAAGAGCGACAGACTTCCTCGAGGTCATCCCGAACCAGTTACAAAACAACTGCTTAAGAACACAAACAGCTGGTTTGTCTCCGCGAAGAAGAAGGGGCGTTGAAACACTCCCCGCGCGAGCGCTCATTTGCTCCCAGACCTATTTGGGAGGATACCATGAAACAACTTACGACACGCAGGCAGGCCCTGCGGACGCTCGCAGGTGCCGGCACGGTCGGAGCAGCGACACTCGCTGCGCCGCATATCGCTTCGGCACAAGGTCAGACGACGACCTGGAAAATCCAGACGTCCTGGCCAGGCGGTGCCGGTTTGCAGATCTTCAAGGACTGGTGCGCGACCATTGCCGAAAAGACAGGCGGGGAGCTCGCCTTCCAGCCATTCGGCGCCAACGACGTCGTGGGCGATTTCCAGCTGTTCGACGCCGTCAAGAACGGCGTTCTGGACGCGGTCAACCCGTTCACGATCTATGCGCAGGGCATCATCCCCGCGGCCACCTTCCTGACGAGTTATCCGCTCGGTATGCGCAACCCGCACGAATGGGACGTGTTCTACTATTCCCTTGGCGGTCTCGAAATCGCCCGTGAACTCTACGCGGCACAGAACATGATGTTTGTCGGACCGGTGCATCACGGCCCCAACATCATCCACTCCAAGGTGCCGATCCGCTCCATC
Organism: Labrenzia sp. THAF191a; assembly: GCF_009363335.1. Taxonomy (GTDB): domain Bacteria; phylum Pseudomonadota; class Alphaproteobacteria; order Rhizobiales; family Stappiaceae; genus Roseibium; species Roseibium algicola. The sequence continues at coordinate 3,814,270 of NZ_CP045333.1, read as the reverse complement.
GATGACTTCCGCGGCCGCAAGATGCGCCTGCCCGGCGGTATGGTCGCCGAAGTCTTCACCGAGATCGGCGCGGAAACGACGGTGCTTCCGGGATCGGAAATCTTCCCCGCACTTGAAAAAGGCACCATCGACGTCGCCGATTATGTCGGTCCGGCGGTCAACTATGCCCTCGGCTTCAGCCAGGTCACCAAATACATCTCCATGGGCCCTCCGGGCTTCATGTCGCTGTATCAGCCGGTCGACCTGATGGACATCACCGTCGGCATGGATGCCTGGAATGCGCTCAGCCCGCAGATGCAGCAGTTCGTCGAGATGGAAACACACGTCTATTCCGACATGCACCATGCAGCCATCCAGAAGGCAGACCAGGAAGCCTGGGCGAAGTTCGAGGCCGACGGCACCGAAATCACCCGGCTCAGCCAGGACGATGTCGAACTGATGACCGAAGTCGCCGTTCCGATCTGGTTCAACTATGCGAACCGGGACAAGGACAGTGCGCGCCTCTTCAAGATTCAGCTCGACTACATGATGTCCGGTTCGCTCGGCTACGTCACGCCGGAGCAGGTCGAAGGCCTCGAACTCGACCTCTGATCCCAGACGACGTCTCGGGAAACGGACCCGCGCGGCCAGCCACGCGGGTCCTGTTCAACTCAACAGGGGCTTGTTTCCCCTGGGGAAGGGAGAGGCATGCCTCATCTGGACTTTACCCTGCCGCATTGGGCCTATTGGCTGGGGCTGATCATCTTTCCGCTGATCGCCGCTGCCCTTGCCAAGCGGCCTAAGCCGACTGAACGGCGCTACTCGCTGGTGCTCGGCTATTTCATCCTTGTCACCGGCGGCATCCTGGGCCTGCATCGTCTTTACCTGAAAAGCCTGATCGGGCTGGTCTATATCCCGGTGTTCGTGCTGATCCTCTACGCCAACGCACAAAGTCAGGATGCGCGCGCGGTCGTCTCGGACATGGCCAACGCAGTGCGACAGGCGGAGCGGACGCTCGAGCGCGAAGGCGAAAGAGTGAAAACCGCAGAGGCCGATCTTCCTGCCTTGCGCCAAAAGCTCGCCGAGGCGGAAGCGCAGGCCGAAGAAGGCAGCTTTGCCAAGCGCCGCGCGGAACGGGATGTCCAGCGCGCCGAACAACGTGTCGAACAGGGCAAGACCCGGGTTGCCGAGGCCGAGGCAACTCTGGAGACCGCCCGCCCGGCTGCCGCAACAGCTCGCGAAACCCTCGATTTCTGGGGCAATGTTGCCAAGTACGCCTTCTGGCTCCTGCTTGCAGGTGTGGCGGTCGACGCACTCCTCCTGCCCCGGCTGGTTTCCAAAGCAAACGAGAACCTGCCACCGGATCCGGAACTCAGCGAGGCGGAAAAGAAGCTCAAGGAGCTGGAAGAAGCCGAGCGCAAGGACGATGCGGATCACATCTCGTCCGGCTGGACCGGCTGGATTGACCGGCTCTCGCTCTACTGTGGCGAGTTTGTCAGCTACTGGGCGGTGATCGCCGTTCTTGTCTATTACTTCGAGGTCATGAGCCGCTACGTCTTCGGCAGCCCGACCAACTGGGCTCACGAGGCGATGTACCTCATGTTCGGCATGCAGTACCTGATCGCCGGGTCCTACGCCATGCTGACGGAATCCCACGTACGGGTCGATGTCTTCTATGCGCCGCTCTCGCCGCGCCGCAAGGCAATTGTCGATCTGCTGACATCCGTCTTCTTCTTCATCTTCGCCGGCACCCTGCTGGTGACCTCGTGGATCTTCGCGTTCGATGCCATCGCGGTTCCCTCCGGCAACTCGCTGGTTTCTGACTGGGCGCGCGGTGAAATCGGCTTCAGCGATGTCGTTGCAAGCTGGAACCTTGCCCAGTGGACCGATCCGAACATCCGCTGGGGCGAAATCAGCTTCAACGAATGGGAAGTGCCGCTCTGGCCAATGAAGTGGGTCATGGTGCTCGGCGGGTTGCTGCTGGTGCTCCAGGGAATTTCCAAATTCGCGCAGGACATCCGCGCAGTGATGGGCAGGGCTTGATCCATGGGACTTGAAATCGGAATCGAGTGGCTGACACTCATCATGTTCGGCTCGCTGCTGGTCCTCTTGATGGCAGGGCTGCCGCTGGCCTTCGTTACGGGAGGGCTCGCCTGTGTGTTCCTGTTCGTCCTGGGTGACGAGCGGGCGCTCAACATCGTGCCGTCGCGCATCTTTCCGCTGATGACAAACTACCAGCTATCGGCAATCCCGCTGTTCATATTCATGGCATCGATGCTGGAACGGGCCGGCATCATCAACGACATGTTCGATGTCATCTACAAGGTGCTTGGCGGCGTGAAGGGCGGCCTGGCGGCTGCCACCATCATCGCCTCCACCGTACTGGCAGCCATGGTGGGTGTCATCGGGGCGGCTGTGGTCACGATGGGCATCATCGCCCTGCCCGCCATGCTGAAGCGAAACTATGATCCGAAGATCGCCATGGGCTCGATCATGGCCGGCGGAACGCTTGGCATCCTGATCCCGCCTTCCATCCTGGCGATCATCTACGCTGTCGTGGCCGAGCAGTCCGTTGGTGAGCTCTTCATCGGCGCGGTCATTCCCGGCCTGCTGCTGTCCGGGCTCTACATCCTTTATGTGATCGTCAGCTGCATGATCGATCCCAGTAAAGGCCCGCCGATCCCGGAGGAAGAGCGTATTCCGTTCAAGGAAAAGGTCCGGCTGCTGTCGAACATGTCCGCTCCGATCGCGCTGATCGTGATCGTGCTGGGCGTGATCTTCACCGGCGTCGCAACTCCGGTGGAAGCTGCCGGCATCGGCACCTTCGGCGCCATCGTCGTGGCCGCCATCCACCGCAATCTCGATTGGCAGACACTGCGCGAAGCCTCCCTGACCACCCTAAAGGCTTCGGCCATGGTGATCTGGATCATGTTCGGGGCGACCATTTTCGTTGGTCTCTATGTACTGGAAGGCGGTCAGCAGTTCGTGCAGGGCGCACTGGAAGCCACCGGCCTCGGCCCATGGGGCATTCTGATCATCATGCAGATAGTGCTTGTCGTCCTGGGCATGTTCCTGGACTGGGTCGGTATCCTGCTCCTGTGCGTGCCGATCTTCGTGCCGATCATCAAGGCGCTCGGAGCAGCCTCCTTCGGGCTCGACAGCCCGGACGATCTTGTGCTGTGGTTCGGTGTTCTCTATCTGGTGAACATGCAGATGAGCTTCCTGTCACCACCGTTCGGCTACGCGCTCTTCTACCTGCGAGGCGTTGCACCGGCGGACATTCCGATGACAGACATCTTCAAGTCCGCCCTGCCTTTCCTGGCACTTCAGGTGCTTGGACTGGCATTGTGCATGCTGTTCCCCGGACTGATCACCTGGTTGCCGAACCTGGTCTACGGATAGCAGAGCTCACATAGACAAAGGGAAACGGCTGCGCTCAGTGGGAAAAGCGCAGCCGTTCCATGCTGCCGGACACATCAGTCCGACAGGGTTGGCTTGTCAGGAAACAGATCAGAACGAACGGGAGAGCCCGATCATGAGCCGGTGGTTACCGGCCGTCCGATCTACTTTCACACCGCCATATCTGGCCTTCTCGTCCAGGATCCCGGTCATCGAGTAGTCCGCCCTGAGATGCCACGCATCCGTTACCGCAACCTCGACACCCCCGCCGATCACCGGACCAACCGAAACGGAGTTTCTCTCCGTCCCGTTCGCCTTGAGGCTATGTTCTGTCGCGGCAATACCGAGGCTGAGATAAGGCATGACGTTGTTGATCGGCACGCCGACCCGGGCCTTGGCATTGATCGTCCACTTGGATCCTGTCTCGATGGTGCCCAGCGTCGGATGGTTGCCTTTTTCACGGCCGCCGAGATAGGCCGCACCGCCTTCCACACCCAGGACGAAGCGGGAGACTTCCCAGTTGTAACCGCCGAATAGACCGAACGCTGCGTCGACCCGTGAAAAATCCTTCGATCGACCGCCTGATTTGACGTCTGTCACGGTCTGCGAAACACCTGCCTCAAAGCCGAGATAAGGCCCAGCCCAGAGCGACTGAGGCGCTTGCGAATAGACAGGAGCGTCAAAAGTCTCCAGATCGGCGGCACTCGCCCCAACGACAAGCACACCAAGAACGGCGCACAGAACCAGCGGCTCCAACAGCCAGTGGCTCCGCAGAACACGCCTGATCACACCGGGGCGTTGCCTGGAGCGACCGCGCCCGATGGCCGGCGGCGCACGAAAAACATAATTGGCAAAGGAACTTACCATCAGTGATCTCACTTCATGTATGACAATCTCATCGCCTCACAAATTTAAAAAATTAATGTAAAACGATAATTTAAAAATTGATTGCAATAATTTTTTTGTCAATAGCAATGTTTTTGAGTTTGTGTTTTCCCGACAGATGAACTAGATACGATGCCGCAATGACATGATGCGGAGTAACCGATGAGCGAACTTGAATGGGCGGAACGGGAGAAGCGACTGACGCGGATCCGGCGTGTATCCGCATTCATGAAATGGGCCGTCACCATCATCCTGTTGATCCTGCTGGGTCTGGGCGTGGTCGTCACGATCGGTATCGCCTTGCCGAACGAGTTGATGATCGGTGCGCAAGAAACATTTGATGTCGCCGATACCGAACGCATGCTGGGTGACATTCCGCAGGTGCAGCGCATCGGAATATCCATACTGGCAGCCATTGCCTTCAGTCTGCTGCTGGCGGTGGGCTGGAACATCCGCCAGGTCTTCAAGCGGTTTCAGAAGATGGAGTTCTTCTCGCCGAAGACGCTTGCAAACGTGTTTTCCTTCGGCATCTGGCTTATCGTGTTCGCGGTCTTCGACCTGATCAGCGATCCGATCGGCTCGGTCCTCCTGACCTATGACTTTCCCCCGGGCCAGCGCACCGTCGACATCAGTCTGGACGGTGGCGAGATCTTCTTTCTCGTCCTTGGTGCCTTGATGTTGCTGTTCGGCTGGATCCTTCGCGAGGCTGCTCTTATTGCAGACGAGAACCAGCAGTTCATTTGAGGTGGACCATGGAGCGTTGCGAATGCTGAACATCAATGGCGTTGCCTGCCCCCGGCAACTCGGCCTCATGCACGGTGGCACCGAGGTGGGCAGATGTCTTCAGCCCCCGCACCTTCTCTCAGCCTTTGCAAGCAACAAGGCTCCCGGTCATCCACGGCCAGTCGCGTTTGTACGCCGGAAGCTTTCACAAGAACAAAGGATTGTTGACGCCGTGGCTGATGGCAGTGAAATATCAGGCATGATTCTCGGGACACTCATGCCTTGCTCATCTCTCTCTTCCGTAAGGCCGTCCAGCTCGCAGAAGAAAATCGAAAAATAAGCAAGCGACAGCGCCGGGGGTCCCTTCATGCCCATCATCATTGAACTGGACGTAATGCTCGCCCGCAGGAAGATGCGGTCCAAGGAGCTTGCCGAACGCATTGGCATAACCGAGCAGAACGTTTCGCTGCTCAAGTCCGGCAAGGTGAAAGGTGTCCGTTTCGAGACCCTGGAAAAGATCTGCGACGTGCTCGACTGCCAACCCGGCGACATTCTGATTTACGAGCCTGAAAAAACTCCGGAAGATTAGACAGAAACAAGCCGCCGGAACCACAGAAGTGCAGCCAAGGCCGCACCGATCCAGATCAGTAGAACCAGTACTGCCGCGATTTTGCTGGCAGGCAGCTTTTCCGATCTCCTGTCAGCTTCCACCCGGCAGTCCTCCATCACCTGCGGCGGAATGAGCTTCACCACCAGGTAGATGCCGAGCGGCACAAGAAGCAGATCGTCGAGATATCCGATCACCGGAATGAAATCCGGTATCAGGTCGATGGGTGACAGAGCGTAGGCCGCAATCGCGATGGCCAGGGCCTTCACATACCAGGGTACCCTCGGATCCCTTCCAGCCAGATAAAGGGCATGGAGATCTCGCTTGATGCGCTTTGCCCAGGTCTTGATGGTGTTCCTCAGCATGTCAGCCCGCGTGAATTGGAAACAGCCCTTGCGACACGGCAGGCCCTGGGTGGTGTCGACCGGAAGGCCATCCGCTCCGGAACGCCTTCCAGTCCTGCGCAAGCTACGCTGCCTAGAACATCCTCCGTAATTTCAACAGGTCCGACGGAGCGAGCGGTCTTCAGCCATGACGCGATCAAATTCCCCCCTTGAAGGCCGGCCGGTGCCTGCAACAAGAGCGCGGCTGCGATCAGGCAAGCTGCTCAATCTGGACAGCACGCACCTGAGCGAATGTACGCTTTACGACCTTGAGAACGGCGACATTGGCATCGTCGTTCAGGACCCGGACCTGCCGGTGCCGGACCGGGTGCTGATCGACGACGACAAGGAACTGACCCGGGTCTTTACGGAAATCCGTTGGCGCATGGGTCCTTACCTCTTCGGCATGTACCTGGAACCACCGGTCCCGGTGAGCAAGTTCCAGGATACCTGACAACTGCCGACACGGGCCCTATTCAGCTGCTTCAGCGGAGCCATATCCCAATTGCTCGTTGAGTTTGCCGATCAACCCGATGGCCGCTTCCGCAATCACGGTTCCCGGTGGGAAGATCGCCGCCGCCCCGGACTTGTAGAGTTCGTCATAATCCTGCGGAGGCACGACACCGCCAACGACGATCATGATGTCTTCCCTGCCTTCTTCCGCCAGCGCCCGCCTCAGAGCCGGCACCAGTGTCAGATGGCCCGCCGCCAGCGATGACACGCCGACCACGTGAACATCGTTTTCGACCGCCTGGCGGGCAGCTTCTTCCGGCGTCTGGAACAAGGGCCCGATATCAACGTCGAAACCGAGATCGGCGAACGCCGAAGCAATCACCTTCTGACCGCGGTCGTGTCCGTCCTGGCCCATCTTGGCGACCAGGATACGCGGTCGGCGACCATCGTTGTCTTCAAAGGCTTCCACCAGCTTCTGGACTTTCTCGATGGTTCCGGACATGGCTCCGGCCTCCCGTTTGTAGACACCGGCAATCGACTTGATCTCGGCCTTGTGCCGGTCGAACACCTTCTCCATTGCCAGGGAGATTTCTCCCACGGTCGCCTTGGCCCGTGCGGCCTTGACCGAAAGATCCAGCAGATTGCCGTCACCGGATGCGGCACATTGGGTCAACGCTTCCAGGGCGGCCTGGGTCTCGGCCTCGTTGCGCTCTTCTCGCAGGCGCTTGAGCTTGTCGATCTGGGCGGCGCGCACCTGGGCGTTGTCGACCTTCAGGACGTCGATCGCCTGTTCGCTTTCCGGCTTGAACTTGTTGACGCCGACCACGGTTTGCGCACCGCTGTCAATGCGCGCCTGTGTCTTGGCGGCCGCTTCCTCGATCCGCAGCTTCGGAATGCCCTTCTCGATGGCCTTCGCCATGCCGCCAAGCTCTTCCACTTCGCGGATGTGCGCCATGGCCTTCTCCGCAAGGTCTGCCGTCAGCTTCTCGACGTAATAGGAACCGCCCCAGGGGTCGATCACCTGCGTCGTGCCGCTTTCCTGCTGCAGAAACAGCTGCGTGTTGCGGGCGATACGTGCGGAGAAGTCGGTCGGCAGAGCCAGCGCCTCGTCCAGCGCATTCGTGTGCAGCGACTGCGTATGCCCCTGCGTTGCCGCCATGGCTTCCACACAGGTTCGAATGACGTTGTTGAAGACGTCCTGTGCCGTCAGTGACCAGCCGGAGGTCTGCGAATGGGTGCGCAGCGACAGGGATTTCGGGTTCTTCGGCTGGAAGTTTTCTTCCATGAGGGTCGCCCAGATCAGGCGCGCGGCACGCAGCTTGGCAACTTCCATGAAGAAGTTCATGCCGATCGCCCAGAAGAAGGACAGCCGCGGTGCGAACTGGTCGATATCCATGCCGGCGGCGACACCGGCGCGGGCATATTCGATGCCGTCGGCGATCGTATAGGCCAGCTCCAGATCCGCCGTCGCCCCCGCTTCCTGCATGTGGTAGCCGGAAATGGAGATCGAATTGAAGCGCGGCATGTTCTGGGACGTGTATTTGAAGATGTCCGAGATGATCCGCATGGAGTGCTTGGGCGGATAGATATAGGTGTTGCGGACCATGAACTCCTTCAGAATATCGTTCTGAATGGTGCCCGAGAGATCCTTCTGGGCAACGCCCTGCTCTTCCGCCGCCACGATGTAAAGCGCCAGCACCGGCAGCACTGCGCCGTTCATGGTCATGGAGACGCTCATCTTGTCCAGCGGAATGCCGGAAAAGAGCGTACGCATGTCATAGATGGAATCGATCGCAACCCCTGCCATGCCGACATCACCCGAAACACGCGGATGATCGCTATCGTACCCGCGGTGCGTGGCAAGGTCGAAAGCCACCGAAAGGCCCTTCTGACCGGCGGCAAGGTTACGCCGATAAAAGGCGTTTGAATCTTCGGCCGTTGAAAACCCGGCATACTGGCGCACTGTCCAGGGCTGCTGGACATACATCGTCGGGTAAGGACCGCGCAGAAACGGCGGCAGGCCCGGCCAGGTATCCAGATGTTTCAGTCCATCAAGATCCTTCGCCCCATAGACAGGCGGCACAACGATGTCTTCCGGCGTTTGCCAGCTCTCCTGCGAGCCGGCGTCCGCAGCCTTCACGATTTTCCGGAACGGCTTGTCAGCGAAATTCGGGATCCTGCTCATGATTGGACCTCCAGATCTTTCGGCTCGACCCCTTGTTGGGTCTCCAGCCGGTCAAATGCATCCTTCAAGAGTGCAAGCAGGTCGCACCCGGCAAAGACGAAAGCGTCCACACCGGCTTTGCGATAGGCATCTTCCCGGTCTCCCGGGCGTCCTGCAAGGTAGAGGTAATCCACCCCTGCCGTTTTGAGGGCATGAGCTGCCTCTTCCGCCTGCGCCTCGTAAACATCGTCCGTGGAGACGAGACAGGCAAGCATCGCCCCGCTTTGCCGGAAGGCCTCAACAAGATCTTCAAGAAAACCATAAACAGCCGGTCCGACGGGTTTCAACCCACCCGCCGCAAAGGCGTTTGCCGTCCAGGTGGCTCTGGCCGAGAACTGGGCGAGGCTGCCGAGAGACGCCAGGAATACCGCTGGTGTTGTCGACGCGACCTGCTCTAAGGCTTCTGACCTGCTACGAAGCTGCTCGAAGGGCTCCGCTATCCGGGCCGTTTCCAGCTTCGGAAGGGAATAGTCGCGCGGCAGAAGGTCAAGCCGCATGCCCAGCTCGTTCAGGGGCACGCCCTGAAGGGCCAGCTTGCGCAAGGTCGCAAAGCGCTCTCCGTCTCCCGGTTCCGGCAGGTCTTCACGCGGTGCGCTCACGCCTGCAAGATCTTCTTTGCTCGATTTCAGCACCGCGACAGGCTTCTCAGCAAGGTCTGGGAACTCGCTTACGCCGGTGATAGGACGCTTTCTGGTGGCGATGTTCTTGGCAAGACCGGTCCTGGCAGCCCCGATGCGATCATGCACGAGACCCGTGCGCACCGCCTCGAACAGGCCGCCGGCCGCCTCGATTTCCTGGAAGAGGCACCAGGCGGCCTCGCAAACTGTATCCGTCCGTTCTTCAATGGCGCCAGAGCCCGCGGCCGGATCGGTCACTTTCGCGAGGTTGCTTTCTTCCAGAAGGATAGACTGCGTATTGCGCGCCAGCCTGCGGGCAAAGCCGTCGGGCAAACCGACAGCCAGCGTATGCGGCAGGACACAGACACTGTCTGCACCACCAACACCGGCTGCAAAGGTTGCCACCGTATTGCGCAGAAGATTGACCCAGGGATCCCGGCGGGTCAGCATTCTGTAGGAAGTCGACATGTGGAGCGGCAGAGTTGCTTGCGGCAGTCCTGCACCGTCCAGTACCGACGCCCAGAGCGAGCGGATCGCGCGGGCCTTGGCAATGGTTCCGATCTGGTCGGCTTCCGCGATCAGGCTGAAGGAAATTCTGTCAGCCCATTGTTCGGGCGCCAGTCTCGTGCCTTCCAGCAAGCGCATGTGAGCTGTGGCGGAAGCCAGAACAAGCGCAAGCTCCTGCGCAGGCGTTGCGCCCGCTTCGTGCCATATGCGGCCATCGGCCTTCATTACCCGTGCCGGGCTGCCAAAATCTTGCGCTGCGACCACCAGATCGCGGAAATGCCTGTAGGCGTTTTCCATGTCGGCAAGTGCGACGCCATTGACTGCCACCCAGCCATAGGGATCGATCCCGGCCGTCAGGTGAACACTTGCAGGATCGATCTTGCGCTTTTCGAGCAGTGCCAGAAGGGAGGCGAAAATCTCGACATTTTCCCGCCCCGCCTCAAAGCGCAGGTCAATCAGATCCAGTTCGACGTCTTTCAGGAGGCGGTCGACACCGGATAGATCGTCGACCCGAATGCCGTCGCCGTATGATGCGGCAGCACCGCGGAAAACCAGGTCAAGGCCGCTCGCGCCACCCTCCAGATCTTCCAGAATTTGTGCGTTTGCGGCGGCAGGATCGGGAATGTCGATCCGCTGAACCACGGACCAGTCACCTGCGGCAGCCCGCAGGGCGCGCGCCGGACTGTCTGTTCTGCGCTCATAAAGCGGCGCGATATCCAATCCGTCTTCGGTTTTCCCGTAAAGCTTCTGCCGGGTACTCCCCTTCAGGGCCTTGTCGACGGCAGCCCACCAGGCCTCCGCGTCGGCAGAATAAAAACTTTCAGGTCCAGTAAAGCTGTTCGGCATCGCACGTACTCCCTGGCCCCGTTTTAGTCCCTGGTCCCGAAGCTTGGCAACTCAGCAGAATGGGTAAGGATTTGAAGATCACAAGGTCTCGGACAGATGAATCAGATGAAACCGGGAGCCAGTTCCGACTTGCGATTCGCTCGTAGAATTAATTAGACGTGTGAAATAACAATTTATCTACAAATTGCGTTTTTCGACTTACACTTACGAAGACGTTAAACACTTCTCAGAAAGACAATTTGGCCTCTTCTAGGCGCCAACTTGTCAATTTTTTGGCGGAATAAGCTAAATTTGCCAGTTTTCCCTATTGGTACGATCATCAATTGTATTGTAGCGTATAGCTGCTGACGCATGGGAAATTCTACCCTCATAAGAAATGCGCGGCGTCCGGATCCGACACTTACCTGAATAGGTTCGGCGGGAACGGATTTCACCCATCAGCGGATGTTCCGGCTCGCGTACGGACGCCCGCAAAGACGCGGCCACCCAAGCCGCAAAGGATGTGCACAATGCTTGATCAAACGGAATTGAAGAGCAAGCTGAGAGCAATCTCGGAAGCAAATGCCGCCCATCATGTTCTCGATATTTTGGAATCGAACCTTCGCCGCATGGGGGCGACGCATATCCTCATTACCGGCCTGCCGATGCCGAACCGCCCGATCGACAACCTCGTTCAACGGTTCCGGTGGCCCGATCAACGCAACGACGGAATTGAAAGCACTTCGCTTTCTGCAAATGACAGCGCCTTGATGCTTGGCCTCGGCTCCAACCGGGCTCGCGTCTGGACAATCTCCGCCGGTGATATGGAACATTCCGACCTTCTGGCGTCAGCCGGGGAAGGAAGTCAGGTTCTCGTCATCCCGGTAACGGAACTCTATCCTTTCCAGGCATTCGTGTTTGCAAGCGGCCCTGCTCTTCAGGTCAACAAATACGATCTTTCCAACCTGGAAGCTCTTGCAGCTGCCGCCTTCTCGCGCCTGCGCGAACTCGGCGTGATTTCCGGACAGCGACCGGGCGCATTGTCGACCCGTGAGCGCAAGGTTCTGGAACTGACGGCCTATGGCAAGACCGCCGGAGAAATTGCAGACGTGCTCGACATCTCCCAGCGGACCGTCCACGCTCACCTGCAGAATGCCAGTGTCAAGCTGAACGCTTCCAACAAGACCCACACCGTGGTCGAAGCGCTTCGTTACGGCCAGATCAGCGTGTAACGCTGCTTCTAGAGCCAACAGCTTCCAGGGGCTAACAACAGGCGCACTTCGGTGCGCCTTTTTTGTTCTGGCGCGGCTGCAAAACAACATGCGTCAGAGGAGACCCCGCCAGGCACGCACGCCGGGCAACAACGTCAAAATGCCAATCGCCAAAAGGAAAAGGCGCGCTTTCCGCACGCCTTTTTTGTCATTTCAATTTTCGGCTTGCCGACCTCAGTAGGTCATCATCGGCGGCAATTCCTTGGCCTGATCGACCCATTTGGTAACCTGGCTTTCACTCGGCACCTGGCGAACGAGCTTCTTGGCTTCGTTCACTTCCTGCATCTTCTCCGCCAGGTTGGCGGCATTGCGATGCTTCAGTTCCTTCACCGTGTCGACGCCGGCAGCTTCCAGGAGTTCGGAATATTCCTCACCAACGCCGCTGATGCGCATCAGATCCGCCATGTTGGCCCATTTCAGGATCCGCTTGCCGTCGATGCCGGTTTCTTCTTCCAGCGCCTTGCGACCTTTCGGGTCCTTCGCACGCTCCAGATAAGCTTCCGTTGTCTTGATGCCGACTTCACCCAGCTTTGCAGCATAGGTTGGGCCGATACCTTCGATTTCATCGATGGAATAAGACATGCGCTCAGAACTCCCTAATCAACCGGCAACCGAACCTGGGACAGTCAGACGATCTGGCTCAGTCCCGGAATTTGTGAAACCACTTCATTCACAACATCGTCCCCTGCTTTTTCCTTAGCATAGGACACGAGTTCTTTGACAACACTTTGCACGCCATCCATGTCGAGGCCCGCATTTGTCAATTCATTGAGTGCCGCCATGGCCCCCATGCCACCGCCCATCATGCTTCCAAGACCGCTCAAGAACCCGCCGCCGGAACCGGCTTCCGCACGCGCATCGACAAGATCCTTCGCTCCAGGCAAAGCATCGAAGATGAGCTGCATCTTGTCTTCCGGACCTTCCTTGTTCAAGAAGCCCAGAATGATGCCGATGGCGTTCTTGGCGACATCTTCCTCGATGCCTGCTGCCGCCATGATCCGCTGGATGAGCTCGTCCATGAAAATCTCCTGATCAAATGACTGACGCCCTGTCATCCGGCGTCCGTTTGGCTTCTCTATACAAGTCTCGAGGTGCCCGCGTCGATGGGCAATGTCTTTTCTGCTCGACTATGCCGCATGCAGCCCGCAGGCTCGTCCAATGCCGCCTGGCAACAGAAAGTTTCAATCTGGCCGTGAAAGGCTCTAGGCTGCGGTAAGATGCAGGGATTCGGGGGTAATCGTGACGGTAAAAGACAGTATTTTCATCGGTGCCAGCACCAGGGAAGAAACCCTCACGCTCAAGCTCGCAAACCGCCATGGCTTGATTGCCGGAGCAACAGGCACCGGCAAGACCGTCTCACTGCAGATCCTTGCCGAAGGCTTTTCCAAGGCCGGTGTTCCCGTGTTCTGCGCCGATATCAAAGGCGACCTGTCCGGACTTGCAACCGCGGGCGTTTCCAAGGACTTTCTTGAAAAACGCGCCAGCGATGTCGGGATCGCCGACGAGTACACCTATGAAGCCTTCCCCGCGGTGTTCTGGGACCTGCTCGGCGAACAAGGCCATCCGATCCGCACCACCGTTTCCGAGATCGGGCCCCTGCTCCTTGCCCGACTGCTGGAACTCAACGATACGCAGGAAGGTGTACTGAACGTCCTGTTCGAACTGGCCGACGATGAAGGCCTGCTGCTGCTGGATCTGAAAGACCTCAGGGCAATGCTTGCCCACGTGGCAGAACGTGCCTCCGAGCTTTCCACGATCTACGGCAACGTTTCCAAGGCGTCCGTCGGGGCCATTCAGCGCAGGCTCCTGGTGCTGGAGCGCCAGGGTGGTGAAAATTTCTTCGGCGAACCGGCCCTCGACATTCGTGACTTCATCCGCACCGCGCCGGACGGCCGGGGCGTCGTCAACATCCTCGCCGCCGACAAGCTCATGTCCGCTCCCCGGCTCTATGGCGTCTTCCTGCTCTGGATGCTGTCGGAACTCTTTGAGGAACTGCCCGAAGTCGGTGATCCGGAAAAGCCGAAGCTGGTGTTCTTCTTCGACGAAGCCCACCTTCTGTTTTCCGATGCTCCCAAGGCACTTATCGAGAAGGTGGAACAGGTAGTCCGGCTGATACGTTCCAAGGGTGTCGGCGTCTATTTTGTTACCCAGAACCCGCTGGACGTACCGGAGACCGTGCTTTCCCAGCTCGGCAACCGCATTCAGCACGCCCTGCGCGCCTTCACGCCGCGCGACCAGAAGGCTGTCAGGGCCGCTGCGGAAACGTTCCGTCCCAACCCGGATCTCAACACCGAACGGGTCATCACGGAACTCGGTGTCGGCGAAGCACTGGTCTCGACCCTGGAAGGCAAAGGCATTCCCTCCGTTGTTCAGCGCACGCTGATCCGTCCACCCTGCTCCCGGCTCGGTCCCGTCACCCAGGCCGAACGGCGGGCCTTGATCCAGTCCAGCCCCGTCTTTGGCACTTACGAGCGCACCCGCGACCGGACGTCGGCATACGAAGTCCTGATGGGACGCGCGCAAGAAGCGCAGAGACAGGAACAGCGGCGCCAGGAAAAGGAAGACAGCTACGCCAGGAAACATGGCGAGCCACGGCGCTCGCGATCCGGTTTCCAGTTGCCCGACTTCGGACGCGATGACAGGCCGCGTCAGGAAAGCCGGGAACGGCGCAGCAACCGCCGTGGCCAGCGTGACACGGCCCTGGAAGCCGGGCTCAAGTCCGCAGCCAGAAGTCTCGGCTCCTCGCTCGGCCGTGCGCTGGTTCGGGGCCTGCTCGGTTCGTTGAAAAGAGGCAACTAGACAAAGCGATGCCGGCAACCGCGGCCCAAAATCTGGAGACCGAGCGCAAGGCGCTTGTCATCGGCAAATGGGCCAACCTGTTCATGGCCGCTGCCGGCCTTGTGACCGCCTGGGCATCCCGGTCCGACGCCATGCTGGTGGACGGGCTGTATTCGGCCGTCAATTTCATCTCCGCCATTGCGGCCGCTCGAATCGGGGCAAGGGTAGGCCTGCCACCGACACGCTCCAGACCCTGGGGACACGATTTCGACGAGGTGCTCTATGTCACCTTCCGGAGCCTCATCCTCATTGGCGTGCTGGTCTTCGCAGCCTTTGTCTCCATCTCGAAAATCTGGACCTTCTTTTCCGGAGGCGTTGTCCCGGAACTGGTGTTTGGTCCGATCGCGGTCTACGCAGTCGTCATCGTCAGCATCTGCCTGGGCCTTGCATTCAACTTTCACCGTGCCTACCGGAAAACCGGCAAGCGCAGCGCCATCCTGAAGACCGAAGCCCGCGCCGCTCTCATCGACGGCGCGCTCAGCGTCGGATCGGGCGCAGCCCTTCTGTCGCTGCCCTATCTGGAAGATACGGTTCTCGGACCATTTGTCCCGATCGGCGATGCGGTCATCGTTCTGGTGTTGATCCTGGCGATCATCTGGCAGCCGCTTTCGACCTTCCGCACGACGCTGGCAGACCTTGCCGGCGTCAGTGCCCCCAGCAGCACCTATGCCAAGGTCGCCCGGGCAGCCCGCGACCTTGCCCGCGAAAAAGGCTATCGCCTGCATCGGGCAGCTGTCCTTCAGGCAGGGCGCATGCATTGGGTGGCGGTCTATCTCGATCCTGAAAAACCCGTTCGTGCCGAAGACATAGACGCGTTCCGCGACATTCTCTCCGCCCGGCTGGAAGATGTCATCGGGCCTGCAAGGGTGGAAATTGTCCTCACCGCAAGCGATTACACCAATCCGGTTCAGGAGTGATGCGCCACCCCCGTTTTTCCCCTGAGTAACAGGATAGTTACCCCTTCCCGTTAAGGCTGCAATTGAAACAACGGCAGACGGGGCAACATGCGTTACCGAGTAAACCGGCCACAACCGCAATACAAAGCTGAGTGCTTGCAGCAGCGCCGCTTCGGTTCGGCTCTGCAATTGCTTTTCCTGCTGTCCCTGATTGCTGTTCTCCTGGCCGGAGCGCCGATAGCCCGTGCACAGGAGCCCGGCACTGCTCCCACCAGTACGGAAGAACGGGCAGGATCACTGGATCAAAATCGGGTGGCACGCGCCCGGGAGTACCTGCGCGACAACCCGATTTCTCCACCCGACACGTCCAGTCCGCGTGCGACACTGGAAAGCTTCGTCTACATCATGAACGAAGTGAACACGCTCTGGATGTCGGTGCGGGACACTTATGATGACAGCAACCGGTTGTTCCTGTCGGACAGCGAAGAGGAAAAACTGGTTCTGGTACGTGCGCTTCTTTCAAAAGCCGCGCAGACTTTCGACCTCAGCGGCATTCCCGTGACTTCCCGGGAAAATGCCAGCGTCGAGATTGCACTGCAGCTTCAGGAGATCCTGGACAGGATCCCGGCGCCGCTTTTCGAAGACATTCCCGGCTCGCCTGCAGGCAGTTCGCGAAAGCCCGGCAACACGGCGGAATTGCCTGACCATTGGACCATTCCCGGCACCAGCATCAACCTGCTGCGTCAGGATGAAGGGGAACTGCGCGGGCAGTACCTGTTTTCCAGATCCTCCGTCGAGCGCATTCCCGAAGACTATGCAGTTGTACGGGTTCTGCCCATCACCGCGGACCGCGGAGAAGACCTCTTTGAATACTACATCTACACACCCGGCAACCTGATTGCACCGCTCTGGTATGACGTCATTGAAGCAGGGCCAGACCTGCTCCAGTATCATTTTGCCGACCAGGCATTTTGGCAATGGCTGGCGCTTGGCGGACTTCTCGTTCTCTACGCGGTCGTGTTCGGATATTACGTCCGCTGGCGCAGGTGGCGTGCGGTCTCCGTGAACGAAGGAACCCGCATCGTCCACGCGATCCTCAATCCGGTTGTGGTGATCCTTGCCGCAAGTCTCTTCCGCTATGTGTGCGAAGACCAGATCAACATCACAGGCATGCCTTTGGTGGCAGTCGGCACGTCGATGACGGCCATCATCTGGTCGGCGACTGCCTGGATGGTCTATCAGCTTCTGCAGCTGTTCTACGTCTGGTTTTCCAGCAGTGCCGGGGCTGCAAGAGACGGACTAGACGTCAGCCTTCTGCGCACCGGCTTCCGAGTCTTCTCCCTTGCCATCGCGCTGATCGTGCTCGGGTATGGCGCAACCCAGATCGGTATTCCGATCTACGGCGTCATCGCAGGTCTCGGCGTGGGTGGTCTTGCAATTGCCCTTGCCGCCCAGCCGACAATTGAAAACCTGATCGGCGGTATCATTCTTTATGCTGACCGGATGGTGCGTGTCGGCGAGTTCTGCCAGTTCGACGATCTGGCGGGCACCGTGGAATCCATCGGCATCCGTTCAACCCGTATCAGGGCGCTCGACAGAACACTCATCACCGTTGCCAATGCCGATCTCGCCAAACGAAAGATCATCAACTACAGCTACCGCGACCAGTTTCACTTCCGACACAAGCTCAAACTGCGGTATGAGACGAGCCCGGCATCGCTGAAGCGCGTTCTGGCAGCGATCCACGACTATCTCCTCGCCCACGAAAAGGTAATCGAAGATCCCCTTCGCGTGCGTCTGATCGGTTTAGACGACTACGCTGTCACGGTCGACGTCTATGCCTATGTGCAGGCGGCTACGGTCGCAGCGTTTCAGGAAATCCAGGAAGAGCTGCTCTTCGGCATAAGGGAGATCGTCGAGGCCAACGGATCTGAAATCGCCTATCCTTCCTCGACCGTCTATCTGTCGCAAGACAAGGGTCTGCAGGACGAACAGACGGCCGGTGACGCAGCACCTGCCACCGGCGAGAAAGAGATCCAGGCCGCCTGATGGATCGGCGGCCGGCGCTTTGCCGGCCGTCTTCTGCTTCCTGAATAAGCAATTGCGCAACGCGCGCCGATATGGCCTGTTAGGGCCTTCTCACATTGCCCGAGTCCATCGGGCCTGCTCCTATCTGTTCAAAAATTCAAGGATCCGTCATGAGTTCCATCGACAAGGTCTTGGCGCGCATCGATGCCAATCTCGACAACAGCCTCGACCGACTGTTCGACCTCCTCAAGATCAAGAGCATTTCCACCGACCCTGCGTTCAAGGCTCCGTGCCGTGAGGCAGCTGAATGGCTGGCAAGAGAACTGAACGACATCGGCATTGAGGCATCGGTACGCGACACGACCGGCCATCCGATGGTTGTCGGTCATCGCAAGTCCGGCAAGCCGGGACCGCATGTCCTTTTCTACGGCCACTACGACGTTCAGCCGGTCGATCCGCTGAACCTGTGGAAGCGCGACCCGTTCGACCCGGCCATCGAGACAAAGCCGGACGGCAGCAAGATCATCGTTGCTCGCGGTTCCGCCGACGACAAGGGCCAGCTGATGACCTTCGTCGAAGCGGCCCGCGCCTATCTCGAAGAAACCGGCGACCTGCCGATCGACGTGTCGATCCTGTTCGAAGGTGAGGAAGAGTCTGGTTCTCCGTCGCTTCATCCGTTCCTGGAAGCCAACAAGGACGAACTGTCCTGCGATCTCGCGCTCGTGTGCGACACCGGCATGTGGGACGCTGAAACACCGGCTATTTCCATCATGCTGCGCGGCATGGTCGGCGACGAGATCATCGTCAAGGCAGCCAGCCGCGACCTGCATTCCGGCTCCTATGGTGGCTCGGCTCAAAACCCGAACCACATCGTCGCCTCGATCATTGCCGGCCTGCACGATGAAAACGGCAAGGTGACCCTGCCCGGCTTCTACGACGGCGTCATCGACATGCCGGAAGAAGTCACCAAGATGTGGGACGAACTCGGTTTCTCGGTCGAGGAATTCCTCGGAGATGTCGGCCTGAAATATCCGCGCGGTGAAAAGGACCGCATGCCGCTTGAACACCTCTGGACCCGCCCGACCGTTGAAGTGAACGGAATGTGGGGCGGTTACCAGGGTGCCGGTTCCAAGACGGTGATCCCGGCCGAAGCACATGCCAAGTTCACCTTCCGCCTTGTCGGCGATCAGGACCCGGACAAGGTCCAGGAAGCTTTCCGCGCCTACGTGCGCTCGAAGATCCCGGCAGACTGCACGGTGGATTTCATTGCCAAGGAAGGCAGCCCTGCCCTCAGGCTCGACTTTGCGATGCCTGCGCTGGAAAAGGGCAAGACAGCCCTCAAGGCGGAATGGGGCAAGGATGCTGCGCTGACCGGCATGGGCGGTTCGATCCCGATCGTGGGTGATTTCAAGCGCATGCTGGGTATGGATTCCCTGATGATCGGCTTTGGTCTGGAAGATGACCAGATCCATTCGCCGAACGAAAAATACAACCTGACCAGCTTCCACAAGGGCATCCGTTCCTGGGCCCGGGTTCTGGACGAGTTGGCCAAAGACTGACCTTGAAGATGACACGCGGGCCCACGGGCCCGCGTGTCATGGATCGAACACGATCAACATGCCTGAGGGCAGAGCCTGCCACCTCAGCGACCGGAGAACAGACATGAAATCCATTTGCGTCTTTTGTGGCTCCAGCTACGGCGCTCTCGAGGCATATGCGGATATTGCGCGCGAAACGGGACGCGTCATCGCCGAAGAGGGCTACACGCTTGTCTATGGCGGCGCCAAGGTCGGCCTGATGGGCACCGTTGCCGACGCGGCACTTGAAGCCGGCGGCAAGGTGATCGGTGTGCTGCCGCGATCTCTTCAGGACAAGGAAATCGGCCACGAAGGATTGAGCGAACTGCATCTCGTGGATTCCATGCATGAGCGCAAGGCGATGATGGCAGACTTGTCCGACGCCTTCATAGCCCTTCCGGGCGGCGTTGGTACGCTCGAAGAAATTTTCGAAGTCTGGACCTGGGGCCAGCTCGGTTATCACAAGAAGCCCTGCGGTTTCCTCAATGCCGAAGGCTATTACGATCACCTGATCGCCTTCCTCGATCACCAGACAGACCAGGGTTTCACCAAAGAGGTGATGCGCGACATGGCGCAGATCGCCAGTTCTCCGCTGGATATGATCCGCCAGTTCGAAAACTATACGCCCCCTTCCGCACCCAAATGGATCAATCGGGACGAGACCTGACCAGTACGCTGAAACGCAAGCCTTGATGCCCCTGCGGCAGTTGCCTGCAAGCTTCGGGAACTGTCCACAGGGGGCATCGCTCTCTTTGCAAACAAGACGTTACTTGGTAAATCCCGTATCGCTTCTGCGCAATTCGGCGCAGCCCAATCAGCCCGAGTATCATCATGCGTCTAACTGCTATCGGTTTTGCCTGCCTTTTCGCACTTACGGGAGCGGCCTGCGCACCGACGGCGGATCTGGACGGCACATCCGGGCGCCTGGTGCGGACATCCAACATCACGCTGGTGCAAATCGCTGAAGATCATGTCGGCGGCATTACCGGTGAAACCCAATACGGCCAGAAAGCCATTGAGGCAGCCCTGCCCGGCTTCACCACCGAAGGCATTCAAACCGCCAACGAAAACTCCACCGAGTGGGCGCTTGCAGCTTTCAACAGTGACGGCTTTCAGGTGCTGCAGGTGTTCAAGGGTCAGAACGGCAAGGTCCGCACCGTCCACGGTGTGACACACCACCTGCAGGGCCCGAACGGCGAACGGATCGGCATGACCTTTTCCGAAATCGGCTCCTCACGCGCCGACTGCCGCGTCGGCCAGAACCTGTGGCGTGGCATGGCGATCTGCCATTCCGATGGTCATCCGAATGTGGAACTGGTCTACGCGATCCCGGGCTACGACGGCCCGTTCGACCGCCTTCCGGCCGAAAACGACCTGTTCGATGCACAGCTCCAGCGGATTCTCTGGACACCGAAGAGCTGACGGTTACGCGGCCGGCCAGGTTCATTCCGACAGAACACCCCCAATTTCCCCCTCATCCTGAGGAAGCGCGAAAGCGCTGTCTCGAAGGATGGGCGGCACACTCTTGAGCAAGTGTCGCATCCTTCGAGACGGACCTGATGGTCCTCCTCAGGATGAGGTTTGATGGGAACAATTGACTATCGGATCTTTGAAACGAAGAAATCAGAAGACACCTCAGCCCTCACACGTGCGGCTGCGAGCGCACCATGACTTCGCCCACCTTGCGCCACACGTTGCGCTGCTTCAGCGTCTTTTCAGCCACATCCGCAAGATCCATCAAAACCGGCATGCCGCGATCCTTCAAACCCGGCATGGATTTGAGGTCGCCGCCGGTCCACGGCAGGAACGGATTGCGGCGCATGTGCCAGTGGATTTCCGAACGGACTGTCGGTTTGTCGGACGGCGTACGGCCGTGAAAGGCAAAGGTATCGGCCACGATCAACGTGTTTTCCGGCACCGCCATCTTCTTGGGTTGCGGCAGGCCAAGGGAGGCAAGCTCATCCGCCTTGATCCGGAAAGACCCGCTGGCATGGTGGGACCTCAGGTCCTTGGCTGCGCTCAGGGAGCATTCATACTCCCATTCCAGCCGCTCCTTCGTGAGTTTGTGTGAACCCGGCACGAAGAAGAAGGGCCCGTCGTCCTCACCGACGTCCTGCAGGAACAGCCAGGCCTTGGACGTCGCGTGGAACGTATCGGCGTGAGCATCGGACTGCGGATCTTTTTTCTTCACCTTCAACGGTTCTACCAGGACCGTCTGAATGAAATTGAGAGGCTGTCCACCCTGCGAGGCGGCATAGCGGATCATGTTGATCGCACGCGGATCACGCACCGCCTGAGCCAACGCAGCGTTTTTGCGCAACACCTCCGGCGGCAGCAATGTCATCCGCGTCACCGCCTGCCCCTGGCGCATCTCCCGCGATTCGAACGGCTGGTTGAACACTTCTTCCTTGAGCTGGCGGAAAGTTTCTTCCGGCAGGAAGTTCTTGACCAGGAAATAGCCGTTCTCATCGAAGAAAGCCTGCTGGTCCCGTTCAACCAGATGGGCCAGCTTCGCGCGTCTGCGGGCTGCAAGATCGGCAGCAAGCTGCACTCTTTTCTTGTGCAGGCCCCAGGTATTCAGCCTCTCGCTTCCCAGAAGCGGATTCTTGCGCGGAGACTTGTCGGTTCCGGCGAGACCCAGAACCCAGAACGGGGCTTTCAGATAGGACAAGGGTGTCATGCAGCACCAAAAATGAATTTCATCGAAGTGGCGTGTATCTAACACGTTTTTGCCTGCGGGTTTCAATGTTTCCATCCATTTCGGCGCTGTTTTGCGCCGTCAGAACCCATCGCGAAAGCGTCTTCACCCTTTGGCGGCAGTGACCTTTGCCGAATCCTGCGCTAACACCTTGAGGCATGATGACAACGGCACGAAATCTCGACCCCGCGAAGCTGGCGGACGGTCTGAAAGCCGGACAGCGCGCTGCGCTTGCCCGCGCCATCACGCTCGTGGAATCGCGCAAGCACGAGCATCGCCGCCTTGCCCAGCATCTGATCCAGGAACTGCTGCCTCTCACAGGCAAGGCCCTCAGGGTCGGCATCACCGGCGTGCCAGGTGTCGGCAAGTCCACGACTATCGACACGCTGGGATCCAACCTGACTGCCGCCGGGCACAAGGTCGCCGTTCTGGCGGTCGATCCGTCATCCACCCGTACCGGTGGGTCGATCCTGGGTGACAAGACACGAATGGCCCAGCTTGCGGTGGATCCGAAGGCCTTCATCCGCCCTTCGCCTTCCGCCGGCACGCTTGGCGGGGTTGCCGCGAAGACGCGCGAGACCATGCTGTTGTGCGAGGCCGCCGGGTACGACGTGATCCTGGTTGAAACCGTCGGCATCGGGCAATCGGAAACCACGGTTGCCGACATGGTCGACTTCTTCCTGGTCCTGATGCTGCCTGGCGCCGGTGACGAGCTTCAGGGCATCAAGAAGGGCGTTCTTGAGATCGCCGACATGATCGCCGTCAACAAGGCCGACGGCGACGGCGCTACCCGTGCCCGTACCGCTGCCTCGGACTATCGCGCAGCGCTGCATATTCTTGCTCCCAAGTCGCCCACATGGACACCGCCTGTCATCACGGTGTCTGGCCTCGCCAACGAAGGGCTGGATCACCTGTGGGAGCAGATCACGGTGTTTCGCGAGCGCATGCAGGCCAGCGGTGAATGGCATCAAAAACGCAGCGGACAACAAGTCGCCTGGATGTGGGACATGCTTCAGCAGCGCATGATGGAAGCCCTGACATCGAACACGCGAACCGCCGACCGCCTCAAATCCCTGGAAGAGGAAGTGCGCGGCGGCAAGACCGCTGTCTCGCTCGCGGTAGACGAATTAGCGACCTTGATGGGGCTTGGCGAATGAACACTTCAGGACGCAAGACCGTTCTGGTGACCGGTTTTTCACCGTTCCCGGGGGCACCCGTCAATCCGACGGAGCGCCTCATGAGACGGCTCGCCAAACGCATGGGCGCGCATCAGTCAGGTGTCGACTTCGTCTTCCATGTCCTGCCGACAACCTGGGCAGGGCGTGAAGATGTCACAGACCGGCTCCGCACCACCCTTTCGCCGGACGCCATCGTGCACTTCGGCGTCGACGGGACCCGGCGAACGATCAATATTGAAACAAGAGCCGTCAACAAGGCCGTACGCGTGCGTCCGGATGCATTGGGCAAAGCACCGGTCAAGCCGGAACTGGCAATCTCTCAAGAGCGCGCGCGAAGCTCAACCCTGCCTGCCAGGGCCCTGCGCGATGCTGCGCTTGCCGCAGGTGCGCCCGCACAGCTTTCCACCAACGCCGGAACCTATCTCTGCAATGCCACCTTGTGGGATTCCATCGGCTCGGGCATTGCCAGCATCTTCGTTCACGTTCCGGCTTTGCCGAAAGGTCCGCGCGACACGAGACCGACCTACCCTGTCATCGAGGAAGCCGCGGTCCGCATTCTGCGGGAACTGGCAAGGCGCCTGCGATAGGGCGAGGCTCGGGACACTCTCCTGAAGACTTTCCCCTCAACCCATCTCCCTCATGCTGAGGAGGGCTGAAAGCCCGTCTCGAAGGATGGGCCGCTTGCTCCCGAATGTGTCGCCCATCCTTCGAGACAGCACTTCGTGCTTCCTCGGGTTGAGGTGGTACTGGGTTATCGGGAATTCAGTATTTCGCGGCTTCAAAGTCCCCGAGCCTCAATAAACCACTTGCTCCTGCCCCTGTCTCAATGCACACGGCCAAGCAGTCTCTCGACCTGGCGGATGCAGTCGGCCGCCATGTCGGCGGACAAACCCGCCCGGCCGAGAACCCGCAAGCCGAAATAGGCTGTCAGTACGCCGCGCGCGGTGCCGCGAGCTTCTGCGCCCTCAAGCCCATCGTCCTGAAGCGCGCGGTAAAAACCGTTTTCCAGACGCCTTGTCATCGCCTGCAGCCTTGCCTCTGCCTCTGCGCCCCCCGCCTTGTCGACCAGGGCATTGCACAGAAAGCAACCGAGCCTGTCTCCATCTTTCTGGGCGAGGTCGGCAATGCGGCCGAACAGGGCAAGTATCCGGTCCCGTCCTGCCCCTTCCGAAGGGTCACCAAGAAAAGCGACCGTGTTGCTGACAACCTGATCGTTGTACCTGTCGAGTGCCGCCAGATAGACCGACTGCTTGTCCTGGAACGCCTTGTAGAAAGAACCCTTGGTAATGGCCATGGCATCGAGCAGTTCGGACAGCGAGGCTTCGTCATAGCCAACATCCCAGAACAGCTCCATGGCTTTTTCCAATGCCTCATCAGCGTCGAATTCCCGAGGTCTTGCCATGCGATCTCCCGTCAAGCCACTTCACAAAAAACTCAACCGTATGTCACGCGCTTGTGTTTTGTACCATTCGGTTCCTAACTCTATTTAGGAACCACCGGCAGGGTTGGTCAAGTGCGACCGATTAGGAACCAATCGGTTCCTATTTCAAGATCACTTGAACACGTCTTTGCCGGACCAATTCAACCCCTTGGGAGTGTCTCCAGATGTTTGCAAACCTCATTCGCGGCTCAGTTGCCGCCCTGGTCGTTGTCACCGGGCTTGTCTCCAGCGCTTTCGGTGCCGGTTTTGACGTCAACGCCACCATCACCGGCCTGGCCCTGCGCGGTGTCGATCCGGTTTCCTATTTCGTCAATGGCGCTCCGCAGGACGGCGACATTGCCATTACCGAAGTTCACAACGGCGCCACCTACCGTTTCGCGTCTGAAGAGAACCGCGATCTCTTCAAGCAGAACCCGGAAAAATATCTTCCGCAATACGGCGGTTTCTGCGCCTTCGGTGCTGCCATGGGCGTGAAGGTCGATGGTGACCCGGACCTGTGGAAGATCGTTGACAACAAGCTTTACCTGAACCTCGCACCGTCGATCCAGGAACGTTGGAACAAGGACGTACCGGGCTTCATTTCCAAGGCTGACGAAAACTGGGTTGGTCTGGAAAGCGTTGACCCGAGCAGCCTCTAATCGCCTCTGACCGGTCTCTTCTGCCCCTGTAGACCGGTTACCTGACCGGCCAGGCCATGTGCCTGGCCGGTCTCTTTTTTTCCGCCGGTTACAGCGTACGGTCTCGAAAATGCCAATCCGGCACGGCTCTTGCGATTTCAGCCACAGACACTTGAGGCGGATCCCAATCCGGGACGTCGGAAAGCAATTGGCCGGATCGATGACACGTAATCTTTCAAAACTGAACCGACGCGCGTTTCTTGCCGGGACAGCATTGTGTCTTTCCGGGACAGTCGCCACGGCCCAGATGAAGGTTGCCGACCTGCGCGGTTCTATCGATTCCGAAGATCTTGGTCTTCTGCCCAACGCGGCAGATGACCAGACCGCTCAATTCCAGAATGCCGTCAACCGTGCCGTTGAGCGTGGCCGCGCGCTGTTCCTGCCTGCCGGCACCTATCCGGTCGCCAATCTGCGTCTTCCCTCCGGCACATTGATTGTCGGCGTTCCCGGCAGAACACGGCTCGTCTACCAGGGCGGCGGTGGTCAGCTGATCCGTGCCGAGAATGTCGCCAATGTCGGCCTGACCGGGATTTCCTTCGATGGCGCCAATCGATCGATCGGCGATTTCACCGAGGGCCTGCTGCATTTCATCAACGTCAAGAACGTCACGCTGGACAATTGCGAGATCACCGGTTCTTCCAAGATGGGACTGTTGCTGGACCGTTGTTCAGGCCGGGTCGAAAATTGCCGGATCTCCGGTGCCGCGGAAGCGGGACTGCGCTCGAACGAGGCCAACGGCCTTGCCATCACCGGCAACACGATAACCGACTGCGCCAACGGCGGCATCTGGGTGCACCGCTGGCGCGAAGGCGAAGACGGAACCATCGTTTCCGGCAACCGGGTGGAACGTATCGGCGCCCGCTACGGCGGCACCGGCCAGTTCGGCAACGGCATCAATGTTTTCCGCGCTCATGGCGTCATGGTTTCCAACAACCGCGTGGCGGATTGCGCCTTCTCCGCAATCCGCTCCAATGCAGGTTCCAACGTCCAGATCATCGGTAATTCCTGCCTGCGCTCCGGAGAAACGGCGATTTATTCCGAATTCGGTTTCCAGGGAGCGGTCATTGCCAACAATATCGTTGATGGCGGCACGATCGGCATATCCATCGCCAACTTCATGGATGGCGGCCGTATGGCGGTCTGCTCCGGCAATCTGATCCGCAACATCAAGAAGGAAGGCCCCTACCCGCCGGAAGTGGCCGGCTTCGGCATCGGCATCGCCGTTGAAGCGGATACGACATTGACCGGCAATGTGGTTGAGGGCGCACCGAAATTCGGTCTGATGCTCGGTTGGGGCCCCTATATGCGCAACATCGCAGCCTCCCAGAACGTTGTTCGGGACTGCGGCACCGGTATTGCCGTAACCGTGGTTGATGGCGCGGGCGCTGCCGTCATCACCAACAACATCGTCCAGGGCTCGCAACAGGGCGCGATCAACGGCTACCGCTGGCTCGAAAAAGCGACCGGTGAATTGAACAATGTTTCGGAATTCGACAATCTCACCGTTCACGGCAACCAGATAGCGGCCTGACTGACCCGACCGCCCGGCACAAACGCGCTCATCCTCTGAGACAAAGTGTAGACTGCTTTCTCCATGCCTCAGATAAAAACCCTACGAGCGGAAACGGAACGGCGTGGTTTCCATGGTGAGCCATGGCATGATCAAGGAGTTCGAAAACCTGATGCTTCTCGGCAAACTCATCCCTAGAACGCACTTCCGCGCATTCCCAGGGTCGAGACGAACAGGTTTAAGAACTGCAAAGCTCCAGAGAGATCAATCCAGCGCAAACCGCAGTGACAGGCACGACAGGCCGCCATCGACCTTGCGGGCTTCGTGGGTCGGCAGGACGACGGTCGTGAAACCGGCCGCCTCGATGGCTGCCAATGTCTTCGGATAGCCTTCCGGCACCATCACGACATCATTCACACGGATCACATTGGCGGCGTAGTCTTCCCCTTCGGGAACGACCACAATTTCCCGGTCACCGAAAAAGCCGCTGTCTGCCATGACCTTGGTCGCCAGGATGACGCCATCGCCAAGTGTGGAACAGGCCGTCTTGAAATGCAGCACGCCATCGGGCGTCTCGCAGACTTCGGCCTTGTAGCCCCACTCGCCCAGCAATCCGGCAAAGGCATCGGCGCCCTCCCGGTCGGTGCGGGCGGACAGGCCGATCAGGATGACGTCGTCGAGCATCAGGACGTCGCCGCCGTCGACATGACCGTTCCCCGGCAGATCGACAACCTTGCCGAACCGGCTTTCCAGCGCCGCACGGATCTCCGCGCCTTCGCCTTCACGGCTGGCCGTGCCCGGCCGAAGCTGGATGGCGCCTTCAGGCAGGCAGAAGGCAGGATCCTCGACAAAACAACTGTCCGGGTAGGTTTCAAGCTGCGGCAGAACGTCAACCGTCAAGCCGGCTTCTTGCAAGGCCGAGACATAACGCTCATGTTCTGCCCTGAATTTTTCGCCACTCGGGTTGCCCGTGTCCACTGCCCGGATGCCGTCGGCCACGCTGTCGGCGGGCGTGCGCGTGATCGCGTGGGTGAAACGGAAAGACAAATCGGGACGATGTGCCATGAGACAACTCCTGTGACAGAACCAAGCGCTCAACCAGCCATCCGCATGGCAAAATTGCAAGATGTCCCGGCCCTGAAAACATGCATCGACAGGGCCTATGCACCGGTAAAATCAACCTTGCCGGACCTGCCGGACGTCTCCTCCGGCCTGAAGGAAGACATCGAGCAAAACCAGGTCTTCGTCGCTGAAACGGATGGCCGTATCGTCGGCTGCGCAATCCTGGGTCTCCACAGCCAAAGTGCTCATCTCATGAACATAGCCGTCGATCCGGATATCAGGGGCATGGGCATCGGGCGTCTGTTGATGGAAGCCGTCGAGGTCCTTGCCAGTGAGAGCGGAGCCACCGAGATACATCTGGCAACCCATTTCGCCATGCCTGAGAACGTTGCTCTTTACGCACACCTGGGTTGGAGTGAAATGGAAAGAACCGGCAACAAGGTGCTGATGAAAAAAGATCTTTGAGCCAGATCATAAGCGCTCGTCACACGCCTCTGCCTCAAGAGCCGAAAAAGCGGCATCTGAAACTAGAAGGAAACAAGTGAGAGCCAGGAATGAAGCCTGAGAGTGCGCCGGCTTGTTAAGGCAGCGCTGCTTTCAACTCGGTCAGGAACTCTTCGCGCGGCTTGATGTGTCCGGCCTGGATACCGACCCGGGTCAGGATCGGCGGGTTCACCAGTCCGTCAAGCAGAGCTGCCTCATCATCGTTCAGCTCCAGCATCGCTTCCAGAACGGTTGCCATCATCACTTCGGACGCCCGGGTTGCTCCGTCGTCGCATTTCAGCGCGACACCGAAACCAAGCTCGGGAATGGAAGCGCAGAAGACACCTTCGGCTCCGGTCTTGACGAACACTCGGCCACGGAAAGCTTCCATCACCCTGGTGCAGAAACGGCCTGTCCCGGCAACCATGTAAGGTTCGTTGATGCACGCATCAAACAGCCGTTCCGCAGCCTCTGCCCGAAGCGGCTCCATCCCCTCACCGGTTCCGAAGGCGGCAAAGGCGCGCGCGAAGCTGCGCAATGGTGAAGCGTAGGTCGGGATTGAACAGCCGTCTGTTCCGCAGACATCCTCGGACAGAGTGTCGCCGGTCATCTGCTCCATCACGTTGCGAACTTCACGTTGCACAGGGTGTTCCGCGTTTACATAGCCGCGTGTCTCGACACCCATCACCTTGGCCAGGCCAAGGAAACCGGCATGTTTGCCTGAGCAGTTGTTGTGCAGGCCGCAGGGCGATTCATCAGCCAGGATAAGTTTGGCTGCATCTTCCATCCGCTGGGGCCATTGCGGGCCGCACTCGAGATTGTCTTCGGCAAGGCCTGCCTTCATCAGCATGACCCTTGCCGAATTTGCGTGAACTTCCTCGCCGTTATGGGACGCACAGGCAAGTGCCAGTTCGGCATCTGAATAGTCGAGCGCTTCCGCCGCTCCCGATTCAACCAGGGGCAATGCCTGAAGTGCCTTGATGGCGGAGCGCGGAAACACCCGGGCTTCCACGTTGCCGATACCGAAAACCAGCTTTCCGGCGCTATCGACGATCGCAATGCTGCCCCGATGCAGGCTTTCGATCACGGTGCCGCGGGTGACGTCGACCAGAGCCGGATTGTCCATGAAGTTTCTCATTTCCAAGGTTTCACACTATCAGGCTAAGCGGATTCGGCCCGGGCCGCAGTCAAAAATGCGGAAAGACGGGCGAGCGCTTCGTCGATCACGGCATCCTGCTTGCAGAAGCAGAAGCGAATGTAGCCTTCAGGCGCATCCGATCCATAGAAGGCAGACACGGGAACTGCCGCAACGCCGGCGGCTGTGACCAGGGTTTCACACGCCTCGACGTCGGTCCGTCCAAGCCCCAGCCCCTCGAACCCGCAAGTCAGGAAGTAGGTTGCATTGCAAGGCAGAACGGAAAAGCCGAGGGCGGCAAGGCCTGCCGCCATGCGGTCGCGCTTTGTGGCAAGGTCTTGCGACAGGCCATCGTAGTAGCTGTCGTCCTTACGCAGGCCATAGGCAACAGCCTTTTGCAGATGTGGCGGTGTCGTGAAGGTCACCCACTGGTGCGCCTTGGCAATCGGATCCATCAGCGCGGCAGGCCCGGTGACATAGCCGACCTTCCAGCCGGTGAGCG
The DNA here is from genome assembly GCF_009363335.1 of Labrenzia sp. THAF191a. GTDB lineage: Bacteria > Pseudomonadota > Alphaproteobacteria > Rhizobiales > Stappiaceae > Roseibium > Roseibium algicola. Next base: position 3,784,372 of record NZ_CP045333.1, on the reverse strand, counting down.
AGAAGGTCTTGCCCGCAGAGCCGATCCGCACCGTGCGCTCGCGCATGCCGTCCAGCGCCATCAGCGGTGTGTGCCGATGACCGTCAAAGACGAGGTGCTCGTAGACTTCGTCACAGATCGCATAGGCATCATGCTGGCGGCAGAGAGAGGCGACCAACTCAAGCTCTTCGTCTGAAAACACCTTGGCCGTCGGGTTCATCGGGTTGTTGATGAGAACTGCCTTGGTCTTGTCGGAGAAGGCTGTCTTGAGAGCTTCAGCATCCAGCGACCAGTTGGGCGGGGTCACCCGGACGCGCACGGGAATGCCGCCGGCCTGCTTCACCAGCGGCAGGTAGCAATCGTAGAGCGGTTCGATCAGCACGACCTCGTCACCCGGCGAGACCAACGCGAAAATGCAATCCGCCAATGCCTCGGTCGCACCGGAAGTCACCATCACTTCGGTTTGCGGATCGACCTCGAGACCGTAGAAACGGCGATTGGCCTCGGCAACGGCCTGGCGAAGGTCCGGTATGCCAAGCATGGGCGGATATTGGTTCGGCCCCTGCAATAACGCATCAGCCGCCGCCTGCCGGATATCCACCGGCCCGTCGACATCTGGAAACCCTTGTCCGAGGTTCACGGCCCCATGCGCCATAGCCAAGCGCGACATGGTCTCGAACACGGTGGTGGCAATGCCGGTGAAGACCGGATTGGTCGGCTTCATGGTTCCTCCCGAGCGTCTTTTCGCCGGTTCTAATCCTACCCGCGTTTGCCGTCGAGCTTTTTCATTTGATCGAGGCACAGGCGCAGTTCGACCACCACGTGTCACATGAGTGTCGTTGACTCAGTCCATGACCCGCAGTCAGATAGGTTCCGCATCGGAACCTTGGCGGAGGAAACGTGATGCTCGGCGTTATTATTGGAATTGTGGCGATCCTTCTGGGAGCCAGCATCATTCTTCGACGAGCCGGAGTTCCAGCCGGCGGTCACAGGCTGGTTCAAATTTTTTCGAGCCGGTTCATGGGCGTCATTCTGGTGCTGATCGGCGGCTTCATGCTCCTGTCCTCTTCCTTCATCTTGGTGGATGCCAACAGTGTTGGTCACCTGAAGAGGATCTATGCGTTCGAGGAGTTGCCTGAGGGCCGCATCATTGCCCTGGACGGCGAAAAAGGCCCGCAGGCCCAGATCCTCGGGCCCGGCTTTCATTTCATTCCGCTTGTCCGGGTGCTCTACGATTTCGAGGAATGGGACGTCGTCACCATTCCCGAAGGCTATTATGGCCAGCTGACCGCACTCGACGGCGACGCCATGCCCTCCGGCATGTTCATGGCACCGGCAATTGCAGATGCAGATGTCGGCGACATGCTGAAGGCCGACAGCTTCCTGACGAAGGGCGGTCTGCGCGGCCCTCAGGAAACGGTGCTGAAGCCCGGGCAATACCGTCTGAACCGGTATCTCTTCGACATTCGCCTCGATGAGAATACCAACGCGACGATCATCCCCGCCGGGCACGTGGGTGTGGTCAAGTCCAATGTCAGTCAGCCCGGCATCAATTGCATCGAGGAAGAAGTCTCTGCCTCCTCTGTTTCCCGCGAGGCGCTTACCGTTCCCCTGGTGCCCAGGGGCTGCGTCGGCATCTGGAAAGACCCGCTCTTCCCCGGGGCCTATTACCTCAATCGGCAGGCCTATGAAGTCACGCTGGTCGATACCCGCGTCCAGACCTGGGAATACAAGGGCGGCTACGTAAAACGCATCATCGATCTCTCGGTAGATCAACAGGGCAATATCCAGCAGAACGAACGCTCCGTTCAGGAAGAGATCCCCAGCGACGCTGCCGACCGGGCGGTCTACGTCAAGGTGGAAGGCTGGGACATTCCCCTGGAACTGCGCGCCCTCGTTCAGGTCGATCCTGACAATGCACCCGTGGTCGTCGGCTCCGTCGGCGGACTGGAGGAGATTGAAAACCGCATCCTGACACCGGCCATCCGCTCGATCGTGAGGAACGTCGCCGGTGCCTCGATCCGCGTGCAGGACAAGAATGCCGACGGAACGCCGGTGCAGCCTGCGACCTACACCGTGCGCCCGACAAAGGTTCTCGATCTCATCGAAAACCGCGATGCCCTGGAACAGACCATCGAGCAGCAGATCAAGATCGAAGGCAACAAGGCCGGCGTCGACATCCGCGAGATCCGTCTGGGCGAACCGGCCATCCCGCCGGAACTGCTGGTCTCCCGCCTGCGCGTGCAACTGGCCGATCAGCTTTCCACCGCCTACGAACGTGAAACGGATGCACAGCAAAAACGCATCGAAACGGAACAGGCACGCTCCACGGCGGACGAACAGCCCCGTCTCGTGGAAGCCCAGATAGCCGTGCAGGTGGCCAATCAGCGCGAACAGGAACGCGCGGCCCTCGGCCGTGCCGAGCGCCAGTATCTGGAGGAACTTGCCCGAGGACAGAGAGCGCAGGTCGACGTTCTCGGCCAGGACCGCGTAGCTCTGCTGCAGGCGCTGGAGAAACTGCTGACCTCGCTGGAACGCAAACCGGAGCTGGTCGGCCTCGTCGGCAAGCTTGTTCCCAATACAGTTGTCGGTGGAGACAGCGGCTTTGCCGGTGCGGCCGCCCTTCTCGGTGCAAGCCTGGGACAGGCCCAGCAACCGGCAACTAGCCGTACATCCGGCGGGCAGTAGTCCGGATCAGCGGATTGGCCCGCCTAGCTCGGGCCATCCCCGGTATCCTTGTGCTCGTCACTCAGGACGGCGCGCAAGGCCTCCTCCACTTGTGGCACCAGATCCCGGTGCCGCTCGTGAAGGTAATGATAGAAGGCATATTCCTTGCGGCTGGACGGGAGGGAAAAAGCATCCTCAAGACCGAACCTCTCTATCATCTCCTTCGCCCTCAACTCGCGGACGAAAACCAGATCAAGCCGCTTCTGTTTCAGCATGAGAAACAGCTGCTCCGGTTCTTCAGCCGACCAGACTTCTGCAAATCCGCTAGCCGCCATTTCGCCAAAGACAGCCCCGCGCACATGCCCTGCCCGCAGGGATTTAAGATCCTCCAGGGATCTGTCCTTCAGGTCTGCGCGGTTGGTGTAGCCATAGGCCACAACAGAAAGCAGCGGCACATCCACCCTGACGAGGGTGGGATAACGGTCACCCACAGAGCCGATCCGGATCACTTCGCCATCGGTTTTGCCGGAGGTGGATTCCACCAGTGCCCTGCTTGGCGTGTTTTCGACAATCTCCAGTTCGATCCCAAGGCTCGAATAGGCTTTCTGCAGATAACCGACCGCCACCGGGGTCAAACCGGGAGCCTCAAACCCGGACAGCACAATTCTCTCGCTTGCGGAAGCGGCAGTAGCCAGCAGTAACCCGGCCAGCAAGCAGATGAGCCTCTTCGTGCACATAGTGTTCCTCGCAGCGTCTCGTCGGCCGTGCAGCCTGCGTAAAACCTTCAGCTCAAGCCGGTCTTGTGCAGAACGTGTCCATCTTTCTCCGGTGTCGTCTCACCGACACCGTCGGTTTCCTCACCCACCGGCACCGCCAGCATTCTTTTCAGAACTGCTTCGATCCTGGGCACCAGATCAGCATGTTTTTCATGCAGATAATGATAGAATGCGACCTCCTGCAAAGACGGTCGCAACGGGAAGACACCCACCAGCTTGCGGTCGCGGATGATGCGCCGCCCCGTGCCCTCCCCGGCAATGACAAGGTCGATCCGGTCCCGCTGGAGCATCTCGAACAATTGTTCGGGCGTATCTGCGGTCCATACCTCGGCAAACCCCTCTGCCAGTTCAGCGGCGAACCGTGCGCCCGCTACATGGCCGACCCGCAAGTGCCGGAGCTGCTTGAAGGACTTGCCGCGAAGCTGAGGCTTGTTCGTATAGGCGAAGGTCCGAGCCAGGATAATCGGAACATCGACACGCAACAGGCTGCGATGATCGGCTTCTATGGTTCTGATCCGCACCAGTTCACCGTCGGTCTTGCCGGAAGCTGCATCCAGCAGTGCCCTGCGAGGGCTGGTGATAACCGTTTGGATGCGGATGCCTATCTCCCCATAGGCCTGACTTAGAATACTCTCGGCGACGGGGGTCAGGTTGGGGGCTTCGAAACCGGACAGCTTGAGAACGTCCTGTGCCCGGGCGCCGGACATCAGAAGAAGAACGCTCAGCATGGCGCAAAAAATGAGCCGATGCATTCCGCCCTCCTTAAGCTGCCTGCACGACAATTTCGTTCACAACAAGCCGTTCAGCTGCGGCCACGTCCTCCGCAGTCCGGTATCTAGAGCAATAACCCTACGGGACAATTTGCAGACTTTCGAAGCTGATTGCAATGCGGTTGTACAATCTATCGAGAATAACCAATAACGTGCGCTTACTTGTCTCTCCTTCTGCCAGTCAGGAAAAGACTTCAAGGATCGAAAGATTTGGCAACGTCAGGAGTGCGAGCCGTAATAGTCCTCTGCAATCTTGTCGATGAAGCCTTCGTCGACTAGCTCCTTGATGACACGGTTCAATTCATCAAGCTTTGCCGCCCAACCCGATTTCTTGGAAACACCGAGATACAGGTCGACCGAGTTTCCAGGATTATACGGCGCCTTTTCAATCTTGTCGGCGAACCCCTGACGTTTGATCAGGTAGTCCACCTGGCAATCCGTACCGATCATGATACCGAAACGCCCCTTCATCAGCATGTCGATCAGGATCTGCTCCTGAGCAACGCCAACCTTGTCCAATGACGTATCCTGGTCGAACCTTTCGAAGTAGGCCGAATGCAACACGTAGCCGACCTGGTGTGGCGCCAGGTCTTCGTAGCTCCGGATTTTGTCGGCCTGTCCCTTGATGGTGTAGAAGGCGGTCGTGCATTTGAAATAAGGCGTATCGGTATAGGCGATGTATTCCGCCCGGTCCGGACGGAAAGCCAGCCCGGTCATGACATCGACGCCGCCCCCTTGCATCTCGGTGAGCGCCCGCCCCCAGGGCAGTTTGGCGATCCGGAGTTCGGCTTCTGTGCGCCTGGCAACTTCGTCCATCAGGTCCAGATCCAGCCCGATGAAGGTATCTCCCTCCGTAATCCGGAAGGGCGGCCAGTCATCTGTGGCCATGATCATCTCGTCCGCGCGTGCGATGCCTGCTGACACCGCAAGCAAAAAGGAAAAAGCAACGCAACAGATACGAGAAATTGACACAACAACAACCCCAAATAATCAGAGAATTAAAGTTGTTACCCAATTTCATCAAATATTATCGCTCGTATTATTGCAATATCGTAAATTGTATCCAGCAAGAACCAGCCCATCTTCCTTAACGGAAAATTTCTGACATACACGTGCTTTACTACCTCAACTGGCAAGCGCCGAACCTTTATCAAGGAAGAACCCCGGTCAACGCATGGCTGCTCCTGCCCGGCCTGCCTTGCTGCGTTGCAAAAAATCGATTAGAAGGTGGCAACTTGATCCAGGTCAAAAGTGGAAATCCGGGCAGGGATTGGCGCTGACCTAAAAAACCACACCAAATATCCGGAGCAGCCCGTGTCAGCACGCGCGGAGGCCGTTGCGCCTGAACAACCTTTGAAAATGGATGCGTCCCGCATCAAAACCGAACTTCTGGCCGGGCTTACAGTTGCCCTGGCGCTCGTTCCCGAAGCCGTGGCCTTTGCCTTTGTTGCCGGCGTCAATCCGCTGGTAGGTCTCTATGCAGCATTCTTTGTCGGTCTGATTACGGCCTGTATCGGCGGCCGTCCCGGCATGATTTCCGGCGCGACCGGCGCACTGGCCGTGGTGATGGTTTCCCTCGTCAGCCTGCACGGGGTGGAATACCTCTTTGCCACCGTCGTGCTGATGGGCCTCATCCAGATCGTGGTGGGCGTGCTGAAGTGGGGCAAGTTCATCCGCATGGTGCCCCATCCGGTCATGCTTGGTTTCGTCAACGGCCTTGCGATCGTGATCTTCCTTGCACAGCTTGGCCAGTTCAAGGTTCCAGATGGCGCTGGCGGACTGACATGGATGGAAGGCTCCCAGCTGTATCTGATGCTCGGCCTGATAGCCCTCACCATGGCTGTTATCTGGTTCCTGCCCAAGATCACCTCGTCTTTCCCCGCGCCGCTTGCAGGCATTCTGGTTGTCTCCGCGCTCGTGCTCGGCTTCAACCTCGACACCCGCTCGGTTGGCGATCTCGCGTCGATCGCCGGCGGCCTGCCGGATTTCCACATTCCCATGGTGCCGCTGACGCTCGACACATTGCAGATCATCCTGCCTTATGCCGTGATCCTGGCAGCCATCGGCCTCATTGAATCCCTGCTGACGTTGAACCTCGTGGCTGACCTGACGGGCACCAAGGGCGGCGCGTCCAAGGAATGCCTTGCACAGGGCACGGCGAACGTCGTGACCGGCTTTTTCGGTGGTATGGGTGGCTGCGCCATGATCGGCCAGTCCATGATCAACGTGAAATCCGGTGCACGAACCCGGATTTCCGGCATTGCCGCAGCTCTTTTCCTGCTGTCCTTCATCGTCATCGCTTCGCCCTTGATCGAACGGATCCCGGTCGCAGCTCTGGTCGGCGTAATGTTCATGGTGGTCATCGGCACCTTCGCGTGGACCAGCCTGAAGATCATGCACAAGATCCCGCCGATCGACGCGCTTGTGATGGTCATCGTCACCTGCGTCACCGTTTATTCGGACCTCGCGGTCGCTGTCGTGGTCGGTGTGATCATCTCCGCGCTTGCTTACGCCTGGAATGCAGCCAGCCGGATCCGTGCCCGTATCGGCACCAGCAAGGAGGGCTGGAAGGTCTATCGCCTGACCGGCCCGCTGTTCTTCGGCTCCACCACAGGCTTTGCCGACCTCTTCGATCCGTTGAACGATCCCGAGGACGTTGTCGTCGACTTCATCGACAGCCGCGTGGTCGATCATTCCGGTCTGGAAGCAATTGACGCCCTCGCCTCGAAATACCTTGCTGCTGGCAAGCGTCTGCACCTGCGCCACCTGTCGCCGGACTGCAAGAAGCTGCTGGCCAAGGCTGGCGATCTTGTCGAAGTCTCGGTCCTAGAAGATCCGGATTACGAGATTGCCGTGGACTACGGTCACACGTTCGACCGGGCAGAAAAGACCTCCTGACGCACGCTTTTCCAAGCGCGACGAACCAAGACCCGCACGGTTTCCCCGTGCGGGTCTTTTTGTATCTGAAACAGGTTTCAAGCTTCCGGTGCAGTTCCCCGATTGCTACGCGCGGCGTAATTTGAAAGAGATAACGGCTTACGACGACACAGCTCACAATCGGGACGTCACGGTGCCAGCACGCAGGAAACTCTTCATCACGCCGACCCTTGCCTCCGTCATCGGCAGTTTCGTGCTGGTGACCGCGGCTGCGATCCTCTTCATCCAGGCCGTCACTTCTTCGGAAGTCGTCAGAAGAATGGGCGGTGAGTTGGTCGATATCGGCATGGATGCGGCCGAAACAGCGTTTGTCGAGCAGCTTCATGCCATCACCGAAACCGCCGAATTCACTCGACTGACCTATGAGCGCAAGGAACTGCCGGTCGATGATCCCGATCTCATCCTGTCTTACCTATACGGCGCACTCGCCCCGATGGAGCAGGTCTCCTTTCTGGTTCTGGTAGACGAAAATGGCGAAGGTGTTGATGTCGACAGGGGCGATGCGGACGGCAAGCTGCTGGGCGGCAACGTCAATCTGGCGAAGGATATTCCGATCCTGGTTCCCCTGGCGGAACGCGCGAAAAACCGGTCTGGCGCTTTCTGGAGCGAGCCGTTCTACATGCCGAACCGCGAGCACACCTATTACGTCTTTGTACGCCCGCTGCACGAGGGCAAGACCTACCGTGGCAGCCTGATGATCGGCATGTCGCTCGACAGAATGTCCGAGATCACCTGGCACGTTTCGACAGACGACATAACCGTCTTTCTCATGAAAGAGGGATCAGACGAAATCGTCGCCCATCCCGACCTTCACAAATCCTTCGATGACCTGACAGCAGAAATGCCCCTTCTGAATGTCGATCGTTTGCCCGATGCCTTTCTGGCCGGCTTCAAGGACATGCCCAGGGTCAAGAATGAGTCCTTCGATATTTCCGAGAAGCTGGCAGTCTATTCCGGCGCTGCCTCTGACGGCGCCGAACGGTTCGTGATCCTGGAGCAGAAGAACGAAAACCTTCTGGGTCTTCCGGTCAGGATCGGTGTTCACTTTCCTGCCGAGTACCTTGACCAGCCGCTGAAACAACTGCTGATGGCGCTACTTGTTGGCGGCGGACTGCTCATCCTGTCCCTGCTTGGCGCGGTTTTGCTCGCGAGACGGATTGCAAGACCGGTGCAACGTGCTTCGGTCGCGGCAAGAGAAGTGGCGGGCCTGAACTTTTCGACCGTAGCCCCGCTGCCTTCCAGCATCATCCGGGAACTGGACGACCTGTCCAAGGGCTTCAATGCCATGTTAGGCGGCTTGAAAGCCTTCAATCGCTACGTTCCAGGCACACTTGTCAGGAAACTTCTGAGCGAAGGCCGGGCGGATGCCCCGCCGGAAGAAAGGGAGGTTGCAGTGCTGTTCACCGACATTGCCGGCTTTACCTCCGCCTCCGAAGGCATGACGGCAACCGAAACAGCAGCCTTCGTCAATCATCACCTGTCCCTGCTCGGCGCCGAGATCACAAAGGAAGGCGGCACCATCGACAAATACATCGGCGACAGTGTCATGGCATTCTGGGGTGCTCCGGAACGGCTGGAAAACCCGGCAGAACCTGCGGCCCGTGCGGCAATCGGCATGGCCCGTGCCATCCGGGCAGACAACACGGCACGCGTTGCCCGCGGTGAAGCGCCTGTGCGTATTCGCATCGGCCTTCACATGGGCCCCCTCGTCGTCGGCGACATCGGCGCACCGGAGCGGGTCAACTACACGGTCATCGGCGACACGGTAAACGCCGCTTCCCGGCTGGAGAGCCTCGGCAAGGAGATCGACGGCGACGCCGATATTGTGATTCTCGTCTCCAGCGAGATCGCCAAACGTCTCGACAGCAGCATCGAGCAAGAAGCCATCGGACTGCACAAGGTCAAGGGTAAATCGGCAGCGGTCGAGGTCGTTCGGCTGCGTGGCTAGCTCCGAGCCGATCATCCATTGCAATCCTCACGGTTTCATCCGGTCACCCGTGCTTTGCCTCGCCACGTTATCAGGGTATGGGTATTGCGTCGAAATTCAGCACGCAGGCCAAGCACTTGCCCTTTAACAGGCGCCTTCACATCACGCCGACGCTCACGACGGTCATCGGTGGTTTTGTCTTCGTCACCGCAGCGCTTGTCCTGATCGTTCAGGCGGCCACGTCGGAAAAGGTCGTGCGCAACCTGGGCGGCTCGCTGATCAACTCGGGCATGCACTCGCTGGAGCAGGCCTTTTCCGCCCAGATAGAAGCCGTCGAGGAAGCAAGCTCCTTTACCGCGGCAGCGCTTTCCACCGGCAGCATCCTGTTGCGCCGTCCTCAGGAAGTCGCCGACTACATGTTCGGTGCGCTGTCGGCCATGGAGCATGTGTCCTTTGTCATCGTCGCCGACAGGAACGGCAATTTCATCCAGGTCGACCGGGGCCGTGCAGACGGAATTCTGGTACCGCAATTCGTGCCGAAGACGGACGAAACGCATGCCCTTGCGGGTCTGATTTCGTCATCAAGGGACAAGACAGCCCCTTTCTGGTCTGGGCCGGCTTTTTACCCTCAGCGCCAGCACACCTATATCGCTCACGTTCAACCGATCCTGTCCGAAGGCCCTGACGGCAGTGAATACGAAGGCCTCGTCCTGATGGCCATGTCCATGGAGCGCTTGTCGGAAGTCACAAGCGACATCTCCACCGGCCTGGTTCAGGTGTTCATGATCAACCCGCAGACCTACGGTCTGATTGCTCATCCTGCGTTGTCGGAGGTCTTCAACCTTCTGTCGCCGACAAGTCCGCTGATTGAACTCGAGAACGTCCCGGACACTTTTTTGCAAACCCTCAAATCGACCGAAACAGTCGATGCATCAGGCTACGGGATCCGCCAGGGACACGAAATGCGTGCCGGCTATGACGCCCTTGGCAACAAGCGGTTTGTCGTCCTCCAAAGCCCGGACCTCGGCCCGACGGGGTTGCCGATTGCCATTGGCGCCCATTTTCCGGCAGAGGTTCTTGAGCAGCCGCTTGAGCAATTGAGCGATGCGATACTGATCGGCATCGCCCTTCTCGGTCTGTCGCTGATCGGCGCCGGTTTTCTTGCCCACCGCATCGGCCAGCCGATCCGCCGGGCGGCACTTGGGGCAAGGGCCGTTGCGGATCTTGAACTGGATTCCGCCGAGCACCTGCCCGGCAGCTTCGTGCGCGAACTTGATGATCTCGCCAACGGGTTCAATTCCATGGTCAGCGGCCTGACCGCTTTCAGCCGGTACGTACCCAAAACACTGGTCAGGAAACTCCTGCGTGAAGGCCGGGCGTATGCACCGCCGGAAGAACGTGAAGTCGCGGTTATGTTCACCGACATTGCCGGCTTTACATCCGCCTCCGAAGGCATGACGGCAACCGAAACAGCAGCCTTCGTCAATCATCACCTGTCCCTGCTCGGCGCCGAGATCACAAAGGAAGGCGGCACCATCGACAAATACATCGGCGACAGTGTCATGGCATTCTGGGGTGCTCCGGAACGGCTGGAAAATCCGGCAGAGCCTGCGGCCCGTGCGGCAATCGGCATGGCACGTGCCATCCGGGCGGACAACACTGCACGCGTTGTCCGCGGTGAAGCCCCGGTGCGTATTCGCATCGGCCTTCACATGGGACCGCTTGTCGTTGGCGACATCGGCGCACCGGAGCGGGTCAACTACACCGTCATCGGCGACACGGTAAACGCCGCTTCCCGGCTGGAGAGCCTCGGCAAGGAGATCGACGGCAGTTCCGATGTGGTGATCCTCGTCTCCAGCGAGATCGCCAAGCGCCTTGGCAACACCGTTGAGTACCGGTCCATCGGCCAGCATCAGGTAAAAGGCAGAGTTGAGCCCCTGGAGGTTGTCCGGCTGATCGATTGACGCTCACCACGGGAGGAAGCGGTCAGCGTTGCCCAGCACTGGCTGTTCGGCTCAGAGGATCCTGTAGAGTGTCCGGTCACGCCTCAGAACGTGGTGGAACAGTACCGCGCCGATGTGAAGGGCAAACAGTGCCAGCAAAGCCCATGCGCTCCAGGAATGAGTGGCCGACAGTGTCCCCGCAATGTCTGGCGACTTGCCGATCGGGCTCCAGACCGGAACCAGGCCGAACCAGCTCAGCGGAAATCCATGAGCGTTTGTCGCCAGAAACCCGCTCACAGGCATGACGATCAAGAACAGATAGAGGAAGCCGTGAACGACGCTGGCCGCCAGTCGTTCCAGAGCCGGGCCCTCCTCCGCCGGCTTTCGGGCAACAAGCTTGTTGCCGACACGAACCAGCATCAGCCAGAGCACCAGAAAGCCGAAACTTTCGTGCAGCAGGTAGAAATCCAGGGACACATCGCTTTTCACGAACTTGATCACGTAGCCCAGTGGCCATGTCGCCAGAACCAAAGCGGCAATCATCCAGTGCAGGATCCTGGTGGTTCCGGCATGACGGCTTTCCGGTCCAAGGGGATGCGCATCGGTTCGCGAAGTTGTTTCCATGGAATTCAGCACTGTCATTGTCCTTTTTATGCCTTAACAGCCCGGGTTCGTTTTGCGCCCGGTTCTTTCACGGTCGGCTGCCCGTCAGGTTCGGGTAGATGGCAATCGTTGTCACCAGCGTTTGAACCTGTCACGAGCCCTGTCACCGTCTCTTGTTAGCTCATCCCCTTCCCTGCCCCCTGTGACCAGCGACACTGCCTGAAAAGCAGGTGCAAGTGGTCTTGGTACAAACCGGGGGAAACAACGCAAGGCGGCCCGGGTCCGGCAAGATCAGCGACAACGGATCCAGTATAAATCTGTCAGGCATTCCGGATGGCAAGAGCTTCGCAGGTCAGCGAAGACGGAAGAAGCAGAACCGCTCGACCAGCCGCAGAAGGTCTTTCTGCGAGCGGCAGTTGGCCTTGGCCATTGTATTCTTCAGGTGTTTTCTTGCAGTGTCGAGTGAGATGCCGCGCTCAACGCAATGTTGCGACAGATCCTGCCCGGACGCGATTGCGCCAACCACAAGCTCCTCGGAAGGTGTCAGGCGGAACAATCCGGCAAATTGCCTGATCTCAGATGGGTCCGGCCCACGCTGCATGTGGAGCGGAATACACAGGACAGCCAGCATCGAACCGCCACCACCTATTCCTCCGGGAACGGGCAGGAAGCGGACGCCGATCTGATGATCCGTTGTATCGGTGAGCGTAACGGTCTCGCCTGAAGGAACGCTCGAACGGAAGTGAAGGGCGTCCAGTGCAAGCGCAAGTCGCCGGTTCAAGGCCCTGTCCCGGAAGACAAGTCCCCGGCTGCTCATTTTCAGAACCTGTTCTTGCTGCAAGGCTTCGGCCTGATCGTTCGCGAAGACGATCCTGCCCCCTGCGGTCACCAGGATTATCCCTTGCCCGCGTGCTGTCAGGAGATTGCCGAGCGTTTCCGTATTCGCTTTTGCTTCAGCCAGTGTCAGATGGATCCGCAAGGCCTGCCGGGTATGGCCGAGGATGAGCTGCTGTGCCTCAAGCTGGTCTTTTTCCCAAGGCTCCTCGTCATAGAGAGAAAAGCCAAGCCAGCTCAAGCGATCGGGCATGGCGAGCTGGGCGCCAGTTACCTCGTAGAGTTCGAAAGGCAGCAGGTTCTCGTGATAGACGGGACTGGCCATCCGCTCTTCGTCGGTCCACAGGAGATCTCCGTGCAGAACTCTTCCGACCGGTGCATCCATGATGCGCGGATACCTGACATCAAGCTCTGCGTAAGTGCCCATGTAATCCTTGTGAAAATCAGGATCCATGCGAACCGTGACGAAGAGATCGTCCCCCGCATCTGTCAGGTTGTTGGAGAAGAAGTGACAACTCTTTGCCTGGAGAGCGTCTGTCACCTCTTCCATGGCCGGCTTCCAGAGCTCCGCCGTAACCGCGGCCTCATAAAGGCCCCGGATGGCAGCGTTCAGTCTTGCCTGGTCGACTTTCACCTTGCCCTCGCCGAATGGTTGCACCCTATGACGTATATTCAGCCAGAATCTATTTCAAGAATGTTATGTAGATCACAAAGTTTTCGTGCTCGGCGACTTTCCAAATTTTAACAAAAAACAAAAAAGCCGCCGGAGTTACCCGGCGGCTATATTCACCAAAGGTTGCTCTTTTTCCCTATCGCACCAGAATGTTACGGAACTGCCAGGGATCCTTGGTGTCGATATCTTCCTTGTAGAAGCCTGGCCGCCCCTCCAGCGGAGTCCAGTCCGTATAATAGCCTTTGACCGGCCCAAGATACGGCAGCTGAATTTCGAGGCAGCGCTTGTAGTCCATCTCGTCCGTCTCGACGATGCCGGCTTCCGGATTCTCCAACGCCCAGACCATTCCGGCCAGAACGGCCGAAGTCACCTGCAGACCGGTCGCGTTCTGATACGGCGCAAGGTCCCGGGCCTCCTCCACAGACAGCTGCGAGCCATACCAGTAGGCGTTCTTCTTGTGACCGTAGAGCAGGACGCCGAGTTCATCGATGCCGTCCTGCAGTTCACTTTCGTCGAGAACGTGCAGCGTCTCCTGAACCTTTCCTGCGGAGCCGAACAGTTCATGTAGCGAGAGTACGGCCACGTTCGCCGGATGATAGGCATAGTGGCATGTCGGGCGATAGCTGACCTTCTTGCCGTCGCCCACGGAGAAGTAATCGGCGATGGAGATCGCTTCATTGTGCGTGACGAGGAAGCCATATTGCGCGCCCGGCGTCGGGCACCAGGTCCGCACACGGGTGTTGGCGCCCGGCTGTTCCAGATAGATCGCCGCCTTGCAGCCCTTCTTGTGCTTCTTGGCGTTCGCAGGCTTCCAGGTTTCGTGCGTACCCCAGCCGAGTTCCGCAGGCTGGAAACCTTCGGACAGGAAACCTTCCACCGACCAGGTGTTCCAGAACTCGCCGAACGGTTTCGGTTCCTTGGCTCGCTGAGTGTCACGCTCGGCAATATGGATGCCCTTGACACCCACTTTCTTCATCAGCTTCGCCCAGCCCTTCTGGCTGGACGGTTCCTTGAACTTGACGCCGGTATCGGTCGCGATATCCACCAGTGCCTTCTTCACGAACCAGGAGACCATGCCAGGATTGGCGCCGCAGCAGGAAACTGCCGTAGTGCCGCCAGGATGTTTCTTCTTTTCGCGTCGTACGGCCTCACGCAGCGCATAATTGGTCCGGTCGGCAGCCGTTACGGTGTCGTCGAAGTAGAACCCCGGCCAGGGTTCGACCACCGTGTCGATATAGAGCACGCCAAGCTTGCGGCAGAGTTTCATCAGGTCCAGAGATGAAGTGTCGACAGACAGATTAACGACAAACCCCTGCCCCTCGCCCTCTGTGAGCAAAGGCGTGAGTATGTCCTTGTAGTTTTCAGGCGTCAGGGCGACTTTTTCAAACCGGTATCCCCGGTCGGTCACAAGCTTGGCATCGCCATCGACCGGGTCGATGACCGTGAACCGGTTCTTGTCGAAATTGAAATGACGCTCGATCAGCGGCAGTGTTCCCTTGCCGATGGAACCGAGACCGATCATCACAAGCGGACCGGTGATCGTTCCGTGAACGGCGCCTGCTGATGCAGTGGAACCTGCTTTCGGTTCAGCAGCCTTCGAAGCTGCTGCCTTCGGTGCAGAAGCTTTAGGAGCGGCTGTCTTCGCCTTAGAAGCATTCGCTGCTACCGGCTTCACCGGAGCTGCCTTTTTGGCAGCCGGCTTGGCCGCAGCCTTGGCCGGCGCTTTCGCAGCTGCAGGTTTCGGTGTCCTGCTTGTCGAAGATTTTGTGGCCGCCACAGACTTTGCGGGTGCCTTCACGTCAGCTGCCTTGGCGGCGGATGCGGACGGCTTCTTGGTTGCGGGTTTCGCAGCAGCAGGTTTTGCAGAAGCCGTTTTGGCCGAAGATTTTGCAGCAGCCGGTTTCGCGGCCGCCGGTTTCGCAGCAGCGGGTTTGGCGGGCGCGGCCTTGGCTGCAGCGGGTTTGGCGGGTGCAGCCTTGGCTGCTGCCGGCTTCGCGGACGATGATTTGGCAGGTGTCGATCTGGAGCTTGCCGGCTTTTCCGATGCGGCTCTGGAAGCAGGCGTACGCGATGTGGTCTTGCGCCGTGTTGTTGGCTTTGCGGCAGCTTTTACCGCCGGCTTCTTCGGCGCACCGTCGTTGGTGTCGTCGGTCATATGCGTAACTCCAATCCTATCCGATATGCCGCCCACATCGCTTCCAGAGGGTCCGGCCCGTTGGGAAATCCTTCAAACAGCAAAGCGCACTTATTGCGCCTTTGTTAGGTGTGGCTGGTTTCTGCAGGAATTTCAAGTCTTCTCGATGAAAGCCCGTTCAAGGAAAGACAAATGACCGTCTCAACCCTGTTATTTTTAAACAAACAAGCCTGTGCTTAAAAAACAAGAGACGGCGGCGAAAAACTTCGCCGCCGTCTCCAAGTCGAAAGCTTCAAATTGCTTGCGAAACCGAGAAGACGTCTTCCCGGGCAGCCGGTACTGCCATCGGATCCGGTACACCGGATGCCGAAAGCACACCCTCCAGGCCGTCAACGTGCCCTGGAGTGAACTCCAGTGCGAGGAAACGGTGATAGTCCACCGGTCCCGGCATCCCGACCTTGTCGAGAAGGCCCGCAGCAAAACCGAAGCGGGTATAATACGGCTGATCGCCGACCAGGATCACAGATCCATGGCCAAGCACGGCAGCCTGGTTGAGGGCGTGCCGCATCAGGCGGTCTCCGACCTTCAGTCCCCGGCAACCCGGATCGACGGCAAGGGGTCCGAGCAACAGGCTTTGCGAGCCGTTGCGGTCCGCCACAGACCAGAGCCTTACCGTGCCAACGAGCTTGCCAGATTCGTCGATTGCAGAAAATGCGAAGACCGGAAGCCGGCCTTCACGCAGACGCTCGGAGGTTTTCCTGAAGCGGTCCTCACCGAAACAAAGGTCAAGCAGACCCTCGCGGGCGCCGGTGTGATCCGGCGCCTCGTCCACAATATCAATCATGGCACTTGCCTCAGATGACGAAGGACGCCAGCGGCGCGAAGCCGTTGAAGCCGACCGTGGAATAGGTCGTGGTGTAGGCACCACAAGCCTCGATCAGCACCTTGTCGCCAATGGACAGGCTCACCGGCAGTTCGTACGGCGTCTTTTCGTAAAGAACGTCGACGCTATCGCAGGTCGGGCCGGCCAGCACGCAAGGTGCGGTGGTGTCGCCGTCGCGCGGGGTGCGGATCGGATAACGGATCGCCTCGTCCATGGTTTCGGCCAGACCGTGGAACTTGCCGATATCGAGATAGACCCAGCGCACTTCGTCGTTTGCGGATTTGCGGGAAATCAGCACGACTTCAGCTTCGATCATGCCGGCATTGCCGACCATGCCGCGGCCCGGCTCGATGATGGTGGACGGCAGACGGTTGCCGAAGTGCTTGCACAGCGCCTGGAAGATCGCTTCGCCGTATGTCGAAACGCCCGGGACGTCCTTCAGGTAACGGGTCGGGAAGCCCCCACCCATGTTGACCATTTTCAGTTCGATGCCGCGGAGCGCCATTTCCTGGAAAACGCCTGCTGCCATGGCGAGAGCGAGATCCCACGCCGTGAGGTTGGCTTGCTGGGAGCCGACATGGAAGGAAACGCCATGGGCGACAAGGCCGAGCCGGTGCCCGTGTTCGAGGACGTCGGGCGCCATTTCGGGGTCGCAGCCGAATTTGCGGGAGAGCGGCCACTCGGCGCCGACACCGTCGCACAGGACGCGGCAGAAGATTTTGGAGCCAGGGGCAACGCGGGCGATTTTTTCAACTTCTTCGACGCAGTCGACGGCGAAGAGGCGGACACCATACTGATAGGCACGCGCAATATCCTTCTCCTTCTTGATCGTGTTGCCGTAGGAAATGCGGTCGGCGGATGCGCCGGTTGCCAGCACCATTTCGATTTCGCCGACGGAGGCGCAATCGAAGGAGGAGCCGAGGCTTTCCAGGAGCGACAGGATTTCAGGTGCCGGGTTGGCTTTCACTGCGTAGTAGACGGAGGTGTCCGGCAGGGACTTGGCAAAAGCTTCAAAGTTGTCGCGCACGATGTCGAGATCGACAACAACGCACGGGCCATCTTCGTCACGTCGGCGGAGGAAATCGCGGATACGGTCGCTCATTGGGGGGCTCCCCTCTTTCTCAATCTCAGCCGCAGGCGCGCTAATCCTTGGCGTGCGCGCTGCGTTCACGTCACAGGGGGCTGCAATGCGCACCGGGCCTCCCCCGGGATGGAACCGGAGGCCGGGTTGACTGCAGCGACGGTTGGGCTATGCGACTGCCAAGCAGCACAAAGCTTTCCCGCGTCGGGAAATGCCGTTGATTGGATCGGGAGAACCGAACCGCACGTCGGGCAATGATGTAACAAGTGCCTCTTCAGTGACGCCGGAGGTTGGAAACCCCGGCAGAGACCAAAAAAGCCCTCTTACGTCGTTGCTTTAAGCCGTCCGGATCTCAACTGCCCCGCCCCTTGGCGGATTGTCTGGCAGCGGCCCCTTAAGAGATGTCTTGTTGAACATCCCATGGACGACCACGGGCACGTGCGAATTTGGGCAAGGCGTATATGCGCCCGTTCGCCCCCCGATGCAATAGGAAATTTTCAGTTGCAGAAGGTTTTTTTTTCACGCTGAACCGGACGAGTGGTCTTCAGAGCCGAAAGCCTTGCCCCGCCTTAACTATTTGCTAAAAATTGTGACAGTCCCGGCAGACGTTTCGCGGTGCCTTGCACGGTCCCTTGGATGCCGACCGGCATTGACTTGCCAGCCCTCGAGGGTCAGACAGCAAATCACCACTTACCGGACAAAACGGACCGCTCGGGAAAGGCCAGCGCATGAAGATCGGAAAGCTAGACCACGTCAATCTTCGCACCACGCGGCTCGACGAACTGATCGCCTGGTATGGCGACATTCTCGGGATGGAACCCGGACCGCGTCCCGATTTTCCCTTTCCAGGCGCCTGGCTCTACGCGGGTAACGATGCTGCCATTCATCTGGTCGGCGTTGAGGGGCCGGAAGCGACCGGATCCGAAGCAAAGCTGAAACTGGAACATTTCGCCTTTACCGCTTCCGGCCTGGAAGCTTTCGAAGCAAGACTGAACGAGCGCGGCGAACGTTATCGCCGCTCCGTTCAGCCCGGCACGGGGACGGTTGCCATCAATGTCTGGGACCCGGACGGCAACCATATCCATGTCGACTTCACCCCGGAAGGCTGACGACCGGATCGAAACTCCCGGATCGCCCTCAAAAGGCTTCGAAGTGGATCCGCTCCTGCGAAACACCGAGCTGTTCGAGCCCGGACTTCAGATCAGCCAGGAAGGCAGACGGACCGCACAGGAAGTATTGCGTCTGCAGTAGGGGTGACAAGTCCAGCAGATCTTGTGCCGTTATCCGGCCGACCGCATCATAATCCTGACCTGAAACGTCCGAAGGCTGCGGGCGGCTATAACGGATCTCGTGCTGAATGTTCGGCCTCCCCGCCGTCAGGCTTTCGACTTCCTGCCGGAAGGGATGATGATCACCATCCCTGACACTCTGGACGAACCACACGGGCCGGCTCCCATCCTCACCTGCCAGATGATGCAGCATGCTCAGGAGCGGCGTGATACCGATGCCCGCACTTGCCAGCACCACCGGGTCTTTCGTCTCCGGCAGCGCAAAATCACCAGCCGGCCTTCCAGCGTCTATGTATCCGCCAACCTGAAGCACATCATGCAGGAGACGCGAGACAAGTCCGTTCGGCTCGCGCTTCACGGATATTCGATAGCGGCCTTCGGACGGATCGCCGGATAGCGAATAGCTTCGCTGGATCTTGCCGTGGCCGGCAGGAAGGCTGAGTTCGATCGGCAAATGCTGACCGGCCTTGAACGAAGGCAAAGCTCCCTCGTCGCGAGCCTCGAACACGAACGACGTCACGTCGGAACTTTCCCGGATTTTCTCGGCGAGCCTCAACGACCGGATTGCCGATGCATCCTTCTGCCAGCGCAAATGCAAGACCGACGTCAGTTCAACGATTTCGTCGACCTCGAAGGACACGAGTTGACGTGCACCAGGCACTTTCGCCACTTCTTCCTTATCCCAAACGATCGTTGCCCGACCGGTCACCTGCAACAGGCTGCCGCTTGCAAAATCCAGGAACAACAGCCCTGTTCTCGCATCCGCCAGAATGTTGCCAAGCGTGTTGTAGAACCTGTTGCCAGCATAGTCGGGGAAGATCAGCCGACGATCATCCAGAACATGCACGAAGCCGCGTTCACCACCCCGGTGAGACACGTCCATGCCGAAGGCCTCGTCATCGCCCTCTCCCCGGTAGCCGGTTGCGATGAAAAACGTATCGGCAGACCTGATCCACGCCGTTTGCGTAGCACTCAGACGCGATCCACGAACGGCTTCTCCCGAGACAGCTTCCGTGCTCCAGCGCACATCCCGTGCCCGGATATATTGCGGGCAATTTCCGAACGACTGCCCGACAGCAAACCGGAACCCGTCACCCCCTGCGGAGGCGACTGTCCCGTTGACGCGATTGCGCCGCCGGGTCGCAAGTTCGATCCCGATGAACCCGACATCCGCGCCTTCGACAAATGCCTCTTCCAGGGCGTCTCCTGCGACAGGACGCGCTGAAATCGTCAACGACCCGGGATCGGGTGAGCGTACAAATCCGGGCCAGCCCTCCAGCACTGTCGCCCAGGGGCGACCGGCAGCATCGCGTGCCGAGGCGATCATGAATGGCTGGTCCTCGTAGAAGGCCCGATGCTGATCCGGCATGAAGCCGCGGATGGCACCACGCGCCCATCGCTCCACGTCCCTGTCGCCAAGTAGTTCCTGCACCTGGCGTTCGCCGTCATGAAACGGAGAAGGGATGACCGTCCGGTTTGCAGTCTCATCGATCTCAGCCATCGTCAAATCCTCTCGGTACCTTCAGGAACGCCAGACGCAGGCCCTTGCTCGCAAGGACCTGCAGTTCGGGGAAACGTTACGCGGCAAGGCCTGCCTTGGTCGCCGGCATGGCCACAAAGCCCGGCAAGGCCTCGATACGCTTCAAAAGACCGCGGATGCGCGGATAGGGTTCCAGCGAAACGTTGCCTTCCGGCGCATGCGCCGTGTAGCTGTAGATGGCGATGTCGGCGATCGTCGGCCGGTCGCCAACGAGCCACTCGCGGCCATCGAGATGGGCTTCCAGATTATCGAAAGCCACCTTGGCGACAGACTTCGCGCGTTCCGGATCAAGCGGCCGTCCGAAGACCGTGATCAACCGCGCCGCACCCGGGCCGCTTGCAAGTTCACCGGCGGCAAAGGCCAGGAAGCGATGGACTTCCGCTTCCAGATACGGATCTGTCGGCAGCCAGTCCGGCGCATATTTGCGGGCCAGGTAGACGAGGATCGCGTTGGAATCCGAGAGCACGGTCGGACCATCTTCGATGACCGGAACCAGGCCCACCGGATTGAGTTTCAGGAACGGATCGCGTTTGTGCTCGCCATTGGCCAGGTCGACCTCGACCAGCTCGTAATTGATGCCGGTGAGGCTGGAAAAGAGTTCCACCCGGTGGCAGTGACCGGAGAGCGGAAAACGGTGGATCTTGATTGCGTTGGACATCGCCAGCTTCCTCTTGCCTTGAAGGATCTTTCTGCGGCCGAAGCGTCTTTGTCCGGTCCGCTGCCTGCAATATGCCTCCTGCCTTGAATAGAAATAATCTTCGAATTCATTCAATGATTATGTACAAATAAGGGATAATTAGTTGATGAGAGCAGGATCCGCCGAGGACAATAGTGATGGACAAGATCGAAACCATGCGAGCCTTCATCGCCGTCGCGCAGGAAGGATCCTTCACAAGCGCGGGGCGACGGCTGGGCCTGTCGACCAAGCTTGTCAGCAAATATGTCCAGCATTTGGAAGGCCAGTTGAAGACCCAGCTTTTCAACCGGACCACGCGCAGTGTGTCCCTGACCGACGTCGGCGCAGCCTATCTGGAGCATTGCCGGCCGATCCTGGAGCAGATCGATGATCTGGATTCGCTTGTGCGTGAACGTCAGGGCGCCCTGGCCGGCCAGATCAGACTGACGGCCCCGACCGGCTTCGGCAGCACGAGGCTGAGCGAGGCGCTTGTCCCTTTCCTGCGCAAGCATCCGGATGTCGAGGTGGATATGCGCCTGACCGATCACCGGCTTGCCCTGGTGGAGGAAGGTCTCGATCTGGCGATCCGCATCGGAGCCTTGCGGGATTCCACCCTGATCGCTCGCAAGCTGGCCGGCATGCCGCTGGTTCTTTGTGCCTCACCGGATTATCTGAAGCGGCACGGCAGACCGCAGGACCCAAGAGCCCTTTCAACCCATGTCTGCCTTGTCGACAGCAATCAGACCGAACTCAACACCTGGCGGTTTCATTCCGGGGATGAAGAGCAGGTCATCCGGCTGCATGGTGCCGTCCGCTCCAACTCGCCCGGAGCCCTGGCCCGTATGGCAATGGGCGGTCTCGGCCTCACCATCGCGCCGCTCTATGCCATCGAGGACGCCCTGGCAGACGGACGGCTTGAGCACGTGCTGCCGGAATACAAGACCGACACGTTCGGCCTCTATGCACTCTACCCACCCAACAGGCACCTGACCCGCCGTGTGCGTGCACTGCTCGATCATCTGGCCGCAGTGTTCAGTTCCCGCTGGCCGGACTGACGGCAGGCGGCTTCACTGGAAAGGAGAGCTCGAAGGTTGCGCCACCGGCACCCGGCAGCAGTCGGATCGCTGCACCATGGGCCTTCAAGAGCGCCTGGACGATGCCAAGCCCCATGCCGGTGCCCCCGCTTTGCCGCCGGGTGGTGAAGAAGAGTTCAAAGACCTGGTTCTGATTGCCTTCGGAAATGCCCTCACCATCGTCTTGCACCTGAACTGTCAGGCCTTTCTCGTCGGGCACAGCAACAATCGATACCCTGGACGCGGCGTGGCGACGGGAGTTGTCGATCAGGTTTTCAAAAACAATCCGGGCGTTTTCCGCCGACATCGGCAAATCCGCCTCGCCGGACAGGTCGATTTCGAGTCCTTCGAAACGCCTCCTGAGCGCGGTGACAACCTCGCTCAGCCGGCAACTCCCGCCGATCTCGACGCTGTCGGCTCGGGCGAGATCACGAAGCCGGTTCAAGAGCTTCGAGGCACGTTCGGTATCGTGCAGGATATTGCTCAGGAACTTCTCCCTGTCCGCATCGCTCAGCTCCGCCCCTTCATCCTTCAACAGCTCCGCCGCTCCCTGGATAGAGGTCAGCGGCGTTTTCAATTCGTGGGTCACGTGGTTGGCGAAGGTGGAGATATAGTCATTCCGATCGAACAGCTTGCGCGACATGTCCAGCATGCTTTCTGAAAGTGCATGGATCTCGCGGTTGCCATGAATGGCAAGCGGCACCAATGCCTCCCGCTCGCCATTACCGATCGCCAGAGAACGTCGGGTCAGTGCCTTGATCGGTCCGGTGATGGCGCGTGCGAAAATGAACCCGACGACAAAAGTCGCAGCCAGCACAAAGACCACGACCCAGAAGACGGCCTCGCGCTTAACGAACATTTCCTTGAGGATGTTGCTGGGCGTGCGCGAGGCATAGACAACGCCCGCGACCCGGTCGCTCACGATAATCGGCATCGCGACAAAAACGCGAACGCTGGTTCCCCGGCTGATGGAATAGATCGGCTGCGGATTGTCGACGATGCGCTCGCGCAGCGCACTGGCATAATGCCCCGAAAGCGCTCTTTTGATCTCCTCCACATGGGCAAGCGACAGGCCGATATCCTCACGCCCGGCGATGATCACACCATTGAAATCCAGCACCCGGAAACCGGCCAGGGTCTTCTTCTGAGTTTCCTGCAGGATGCGGTCCACGGCTTGTCCGGCACTCAGGTATTCGAGAAGCGGTGGTTCGGCAGCCGGCCGTGGCGCCCCTCTCCCGGGCAAGACCGTCGTGCGCGTGAGATCGAGTTCCGGAAGTTGCGGCGTCCAGCTTCCGCCCGGGTTTCGCAGATAGATGCTGCGACTGCCTGGCACCACCGTAGCCTTCGCAACCTCCGGCCCCAAAGGCAGGTCGGCGCCACCGATCTCCTCAAGGCGCTGCGCCATTGCCGCGGCAATTGCCGCCGACTGCCCGATCAGCTCCGCTTCTGTCGTCTCGATGAGCTGGTTTTCATAGACGCGAAAGAAAGCGACACCTGCGAGAGGCACCAGCAGCATGATGCCAAGAACCCCCGCCACCACGAGCGACAGCGGCGGACGCCATTTGTCTCGGAAGGTGCGCGACAGGATCATCCGCCGTTTCCATTCTCGACGCGGCAGGGCCCAAGCCGGAATCCGACGCCGTGCACGGTCTCGATGGCATCGCCGCATCCAACGGTTCCAAGCTTGGCGCGGATGTTGCGGATGTGGCTGTCGATGGTGCGATCGGAGACGTGGATATTGTCCCGGTAGGCATTCTGGAGGATCTGCTCGCGGGTAAAGACGATCTTCGGCCGGGCCAGCAGGGTGGCCAGGATATCGAACTCGATGGCCGTGAGCGTGACAGGCGTTCCACCGACTGTCACATGGCGCTGCGACCGGTCAAGTTCGACCGCACCGAAACGCAGCGCAGGCAGGTCTTCAACCGTTTCGGCTGCCGCGGGTGTGCCATAGCGCTTCAGGATCGCGCCGACGCGGGCGATCAGTTCGCGCGGGCTGAAAGGTTTGGTCACATAGTCGTCGGCACCCAGTTCCAGGCCGACGATCCTGTCGATCTCGTCATCGCGTGCCGACAGAAACAGGATCGGCACCTCCGACGTGCGGCGCAGGTGTCGGCAGACGTCCAGCCCGTCCATTTCCGGCAGGCCGATGTCCAGAACGATCAGGGACGGATTGCATAAAAGCGCCTTGTCGAGCGCTTCCTTCCCGTCAGCGGCAACTTCGAACACATAGGACGCTTTTTGAAGCGCGAAACAGATGACGTCCCGGATATGCGGGTCGTCATCGACAACAAGAATGGTTTGACCTGGCAAATGTCTCTTCCCGAAAAATGGCTCCCGCAGTTGCCTGCGGGAGCGTTACCAATAGCGAAGCACGGATCAGGTTTCCAGCCACCAACCATCCCGGCGCAACGTGCGGGGCAAGGCAAGATCCAGCTCGCCAGACGCAGCTTCCTCATCGCGTGACCGGAACCCGCGAACCCTTTCCCGCAACTTGCGGAAGCTATTTGCCAGTTGAAGCCGGAACCGGGCAGCCACAGCCAGGAGGACCAGCATCACTCCCAATATGCCTTCCGGCTCCGGCGCGGAACTGCCGGAAAGGTTCAAGGACGGATAGGCATTGGTCGAAACGCCTGCAACTTGCGGCAAGGGCACGTTTCGGTGAGAGGCGGTCGCCGGTGCGCCGTTCACCACCTTTTCAGAGACGGCGACAAAGGACGTGAACCGGGTCTGAAGCGAATAGGTCAGGCCCAGATCGACGATTTCCTGCTTCAGTTGCGTGTCGGTGCTGCCGCCGATCGTATAGGCGCGCTCCTTGTCGAAAATCTGCTCGCGCGCCCAGATCAGCGGCAGGGCCCGACTGGAAACCGCACTGCCGTCGACAGAAGACTTCAGGTCGATTTCAAGCGGCAGTCTGGCAGCATGTCCGTTGACCAGACCGTTGATGAAAATCGTGTGCTTGCCGCCGGCAGCGTATCGCCCCATCACGCGCACCGAGCCGCCTTCGAACAGATCGGGTATCCTGGCCGGGCTCTGTCCCTCGACCTTGAGACCG
The DNA here is from genome assembly GCF_009363335.1 of Labrenzia sp. THAF191a. GTDB lineage: Bacteria > Pseudomonadota > Alphaproteobacteria > Rhizobiales > Stappiaceae > Roseibium > Roseibium algicola. The sequence goes on along the minus strand of NZ_CP045333.1, from coordinate 3,759,535 downwards.
TTCCAGTCGATGGTGATGTCTGTCAGGAGCGGTGTCTTCAGGTTTGCGGCAAGGCTTTCCGCCGCTTCGCCCGCATCTTCTCCCAAAGCCACATAGCGGGCATAGCCCCTGCCCTCTGTGGCCATCGCATCCAGCAGGAACCGGTTGACCGAGTTGCCGACGCCGAAGGCATAGATACGCGCCTTGCCGATACGGCTCGCGACACTCGAGATCACGGTCGCCTCGTCGCCGATGTAACCGTCGGTCAGAAAGACAACGATACGGGTGGTGTTTTCCGGCTGCGCTTGATCGAAGGCGGTGTTTACGGCCTGGTTGATTTCCGTCCCGCCACCGGTCGAAAGACCAGCCACGAACTTCAAGGCCTGCCGCTTGTTTCGCTCCGTTGCCAGAACAGCATTTCCGGCAAATTGGGAGGTGTTATTGGAAAAGCGGAGGATGCGGAAATAGTCATCAGAGCGCAGAGACTTGATCGCTGCCGTCATGAAGGTCTTGCTCGCTTCGATCGGCTGCCCGCTCATGGACCCGGATGTATCCAGCACGAAGACAAGCTCGCGCTGGCCAATCATGTCTTCAGCCGGCAGTTTCGGCGGCTCGATCAGCAGCGAAAAATAGCCCCCGCCATCGGCTTCGTACCGGGACGAGACACCGGCAGCAACATTGCTCTGTGCGGCAAGCTCGTAACGCAAAACGAAGTCCCGATTGTCGATGGCCCTGCCGGACTTGAAGCGAACTGTCCGCATTTCGCCCTGGCTTGAAACCTCCAGTGCATGGGTATCGCTCGACAGCCGCGAGACAGGCATCGGTGCCTTGAGAGCAAGTTCCAGCGACACCCGCCTCGGATCGATTTCCTTCGGAGCATTCTGCCCGATGACCTCCGGATAGGCCGGAAGCTTGTCGATCTGCCAGCCGGAGACTGTTTCACTGTGCTTGAAGGCAGCAGGTTTCGCAAAGACGGGCACATCGCTCGCATATTCAGTATCGCCGTATCCGGGACTGTCGTCCTCCGGCACTCGCTTGTCCGCGATGTTTTGCGAAGGCTTCAGGGCGGCTTGCGCGCCCAGTCCTTCGTAACGCGGCCCCACCACCATCGGCATCACCAGCTCATAGGCGCCGTCGATCTTGGGGACGGTCTGGGCGTATTCCAGTGTCACCTTCACCGGGCGACCGGGCATCAGATGCGCAATATCCTGGGTGAACATATTGGGCCGGTGCTGCGTCAGAAGGGCAGCGGCCTTGCCTTCCCGTTTCGCCTTCTCGAAGGTTGCCCTGGCATCTTCCTTCTTCTTCATCCGGGCCACGATGGTCTCGCCGTCGAGATCCATCCGCATGGCGTAGATGGCGGCCTTCTGGTTCAGCGGAAACAGATAGGTCGCGTTAAGTGGCAGCTTGGTCGGGTTCAGGAAGGTCTGCGTCAGTTCCACATGGGCAACATCGCCGTCAACCTCGACCCTGTAATCGGCCTTCAGAAGCGGCAGATGGATCTCCTTGCCATCGGCTGTGGCGACCACGGTGCCGGACAGATCGTCGAGGTCTGGCTCGGCTGAAGCCGGCAGTGCTGAAAGGGTGCCAAAGACGATAGCCAGCGAGGCTGCCAGAGTGGCTTTCAGAGAATTGGCAGACGCCAATGGGGACAGGAACGTCATATGCGTTTCTCCTTTTGGGCAGGGAAATTACCGGAAGTGCGGGTGTTGAGATCGAGCGCAGCCCCTGCGGCGGCCTCAAAGGCGGCGCGTTTCGGCTCGTCCAGAGTCCACGGGGTAATTCGCTGAATGCTGGTCCAGGTGGTGCCGGGCCGTTTCAGCCACAGCCAGATCGCCTCGGCGATGTTGTGGGTCGTCTCGCCGGTGCTCGAAGTAAAGGTAACGGCAACGCGCCAGTCCCCACCGGTTTCCGACCGGGCCCGGTAGAGCGCTGTCGGAACCGGTTCGAAACGGCTGCCGACAAAGGTCACATCGAAGCCCATCCCGCGCAGGCAATCGTCCGGGGCGTGCAGATGGCGCAGCGGCGAAGAGGTGTGCACGAGCGTCAGTGCCATCGGCCCGTAGCGCCGCTTCTGGGCGTGGCCACCGTATTGCCGGAAATATTGCTCCTCGATCGGCAACAGCGCTTCATCGACACCGACCTCACCTGCCAGTGTCAAAGGCAGCGGCTGAGGCCGGGATGAAGCCGAGACATCAAGCGCGTGCCTCGGCAGGCTGACGATGAACAAGGCAAGGCTCAGGAACACCAGAGCAGACATCTTCTGCAAGGGCCGCGACATCACCGGCAAGCTGAAGACAGCCCGGGCAGCGCGCCACTCAGCAGGACGTGGCTTGTAGAACGCCAGCACCGGTGCCATCGACAGAAGAAGCGTCAGATAACCGATAATGTCGTGAAGCGGCTGCGCCATGACATCGGCCTCCAGGACACTTTCCGGATAGGCAATGCCGACGGCAAGCAAAGCGATGCGCAGAGAATTGCCGATGAGAGCAAGTCCGAGCGTGATGCCAATCCAGAGTACGGCAGTCAGCAGGTTCGGCCGGTAAAGCGCAGTCAGGATGACCAGAAAGGCCATGGCGAGCATCAGCCCGGATGTGCCCGAGCAAGGCAGGTCCACCAGAACGTCCTTGCCGGCAAGTCCGATCCGGATGCCTGAGCACGAGAGATCCGAAAAGAAGAGGCCGAGACCGCCGCAGGAAAGCTTGGCCGACAGTTCCTACAGCGGATAGCCGAGCAGCCGTTGCAGAATGCGCTCGACCGGCAGAGTGAACAGAAACAGGACGGACAGCCAGAAGGGGGAAACGGCTCTCTGCCTCTCCCCTGTCCGCAAAAGGGTAGCGAGCGCGAAGACATCAATTGCCAGCGCCACCCCGCCGATCACGTTGATCCCCAGAACCTGGCTCGCCAGCCGGATCAGCGCCGCCGCCAACAGGAGCAGCACTGCCATTTGCCGGTGCCCGATCGAATTCTGCCGAACCGGGCTCGTCATCGACCAAAGCACCAGGGCTGCCACCGCGACCAGATAGAGCGCGCCGGTCGATGGGTAGGACGGGTCAGTCCATGTGCCGATCAGCCAGCGCAGCGGCTCGTAGGCAAGGATCAGCGAGGCCAGGAGGAAGGCCAGTGAGGTCGGGGAAGAGGTTGCCAGGCGGGTCATGGCACCTGTTGTGCCAAGCCCGCTTGCAGGCCTTTGTCAGCCTATGTGCAGATTTTGCGCATTTTGCCGGACGACTGGCCGGAAACGCCCGCGCCGGTGGCCTTGCCCCAGGAAACGATGACCGGTCGTTCCAACCCGTCCAGGGGCATGATCCTGCAGGCGATGCCAAATACGGAAGAGACGGTCGCTTCCGTCAGCACTTCCGTTGTCGGACCATTGGCGGCGATCCGTCCCTTTTCGAACAGCACAACGTGATCGGCATAACGCATGGCCATGTTGAGATCATGCAGGACAATGACGAAGCTTCGGTTCTCGGAGCGGCTCAGGTGCTTGACGAGGTCCAGCAACTCAAATGCATGGGCAATGTCCAGATGGTTGGTCGGCTCGTCCAGAAAGATCCGGGGCGCATCCTGCGCCAGTGTCATGGCAACCCAGGCACGTTGCAGCTGCCCGCCGGAAAGCTGGGCGAGAGCCCGGGTTTTCAGCTCGGTCATTTCGGTGATTTCAAGCGCACGGTCGCAGGCAGTCCTGTCCGCTGCCGATGGCCCGCCGAACCGGCTTCGATGCGCAAACCGCCCCATCAGCACCAGATCCTCAACCGAAAGGTCCGACGGTGCATCGGGCGACTGGGACAACATGGCGACCTGGCGCGCAAGATCCTTCTGCGACCAGTCGCCAAGCGCCCTGCCTGCGATTTCCACATTGCCGGCATCCGGCCGGTGCAGACCGCGCATCACTTTCAGGGCCGTCGATTTGCCGCTGCCGTTCGGTCCGCAAAAGGCGATGATCTTGCCGTCGGGCAGGTCGAGGCAGACCTCGTTCAGCGCGGGCGCGCCGTCATATGCGGCACTGACACGATCGAGACTGGCCAGAGTGTCAGGCATGGGATTGCCGTCCTTTTACAAGCAGATAGAGAAACAGCGGCGCACCGACGAGCGCAGTCAACGCGCCTGCGGGCAATTCCAGCGGTGGCGCGATGATCCGGGCCAGCGTGTCGGCTGCCAGCACCAGGAAACTTCCGGTCAGAGCCACGGAAACCAGATATCCGGACCGGAACTGACCGTGGAAGATCCGTGCAACATGCGGCGCGACCAGACCGACAAAACCAATGGCACCGACATGGGCCGTTGCGATGGCCGTCAGGAAAACGGCAACCGCCAGCAGGCAGAACTGGGCCTTGTCCAGCGACAGGCCTGTCACGGCAGCGCTTTGAGGATCAAGTACGAGTTGCCGAAGTGTGAGCCGTTGCCACAGCAACACCGGGACGATTGCGACAAGTCCGAGACCGACCGCCAGAACGTCCTGCCAGTGGGCTGCACCAACCGAGCCCGTCAGCCAGGTAAGTGCCTGACTTGCCCTGTAGACAGGCCCGAGAATAATCAACAGCGTGACCGCGGCCTTTGCGAGTGCTGCCAGGGCAATACCGTACAAGATGATCTTCAGCGGCTTGCTGCCTGCCCGATCAAGCGATGCCAATGCGATTACCAGGGCTCCGAAGACTGCCGCCCCGGCGATGGCGGCCAGAGGCTGCCAGTGAATGGAGACTGTCAGATTGTTCGCCTGATCGGAAAACAGCCACAAGAACAGCACGACGCCAACCGCCGCGCCGTCGGTAATGCCCAGAACCGAGGGCGACGCCATGGGATTGCGCACGACCCGCTGCAGCAAGGCACCCGCAAGGGCAAGCGCCGCTCCGGCCAGTATGGCAAGGGCAACACGGGGCAAGCGCAGGGTCCAGACGATTACTTCATCCATGCGGCTGCCTTGCCCGGCCAGCGCCGCGACAACACGTTCCGGCGGCATGAAGCTGGACCCGATGCCCGTTGCTGCCAGTGTCAACGCAAACACGAGCAGCATGACCGGAAGCAGCCTGACAAGAGGAAATGCGCCTGCCATCACGCTGCCAGCCCTTTCCGCCTGTGAAGCAGATGCACCAGCATCGGAACGCCGACAAGCGCAAGAACGGCACTCATCGGCGCTTCACCGGGCGCAACGACAATACGCGCAAGAATATCGGCAAGGACTGCGATCAGGGCACCGGTCAGAAGGGAAAGCACGATCAACTGCCGTGTCGACGGCAGGGCGCCGTCGGTCAGGCGCCGGGCAAGATGCGGCGCAACCAGGCCCAGAAACAGCACCGGCCCCGCCATCGCCACCGCACCCGCCGCAAGCAGGGCCGCAAGCCCGAGCGCCGTCAATCGGACTGCGCCAACATTGACACCCACTGACCGGGCACTGGCATCGTCGAGACGCAGCACGTCCAGCGGTGTTGCCAGAAGAAGGCTGCCTGCGACCCCGATGGCAAGCAACGGCAACCCGAGTTGCAACAACCCGATCGGCCGGTCGGAAAAACTGCCCGACAGCCAGAACAGCAGTGTCTCAAGAGCGCTTTCGTCGATCAGCAGCAAGGTCTGTGTGAAGGACGCCAGCAGGGCGGCTACGGTAAATCCGGCCAGCAACGTGGTTGCCGGATTGCCTGCACCGCCAGTGGACGCTGAAATCGAAAACACCAGGGCCGTTGCCGCCAGCGCACCCATCACTGCTGCAATGCCGATACCGGCAAGGCTTGCCACGCCGAAGACCGTCACCCCGAAGGTCACGAACAGCGCACCGCCTGCATTGACCCCGAGCAGTCCCGGCTCTGCCAGCGGATTGCGCGTAACCGATTGCATCAACAAGCCGGAAAGGCCGAGAGAGGCCCCGCAAACCACGCCGATCGCGGTTCTTGGAAGACGCAACGTCGTCACAATCAGCGCATCTGCGCCCTCGCCCCCCATGAGCGCGGAAAGGACCGTATGAGGCGCATAGAAGGTCAATCCGGCATGCAGGCTGAAAATGACAGCCGCGCACAGCGCCAGACACAATGCAATCGCCGGCCGCCTCATGCGCCCTCTCCCCTCCGATTGACAAATCAACGGCCCGTCCATACACGGGTTTAATACTGGAGGCAAATATTCAACTTTTTGGAGTCATTCTAATGAAGATCTGGTCACGCCTGCTGTGCGCCCTGCCGCTGTGTGCGATGCTGGCAGCAGCCCCTGCGATTGCTCGCGATGTCACCGACAGCATGGGCAACGTCACGGTTCCGGACGCCCCGAAACGGATTGTTGTCCTTACCAATGAAGGCACGGAAGCGCTGCTGGCGCTTGGAGTGACGCCGGTGGGCGCGGCCAATTCCTGGAATGGCGATCCCTGGTGGGACCATATTTCCGATGCCATGGACGGAGCAGAACCTGTCGGCAAGGAAAGCGCGGTGAACCTGGAACTGATCGCGGCTCTGGAACCCGACCTGATCCTGGCAAACAAGCAGCGGCACGAGGAAATCTATCCGCAGCTGACCGCAATCGCCCCGACCGTCATGTCCAAGGAGCTTCGTGGCGACTGGAAAATCAACTTCCGCCTCTATGCCGAAGCACTCGGCAAGGAGCAGGAAGCGGATGCGGCCATCGCCGATTACGATGCTTCAGTCGCAGACCTTCGGGAGAAACTTGGTGACCACCTCAACGAGGAAGTTTCCGTGATCCGTTTCGTGCCCGGCCAGATCCGCATCTATCAGCTCGACAGTTTCTCCGGTGTGCTTTTGAAAGACATCGGCTTTCACCGGCCGGCGAACCAGAATGTGGAAGAATTTGCCATCCGCACCGGCAAGGAGAGCATTCCGGATATGGACGGCGACCGGATCTTCTATTTCACCTATGACACGGGCGACGGCAAAGGCACGTCTCTGGAAGAAGAAGTGCTTGCCGATCCGTTGTGGCAGTCCCTGTCCGCCGTCAAGGCCGGCAAGGTGCACCAGGTCAGTGATGCCATCTGGAACACCGCCGGTGGCATTCTGGCTGCAAAGCTGATGCTTCACGACATTGCCGGGATTTACGGCCTCGACTAGAAAACCGTTCGGCTTCCGCTTGAACGGAAGCCGTTCCCACACAGGCACCGCCCTGAGATTGCGGATTAGCAGGTTCTCACCGGCACCGACCGGTTGCCTTGCTGTCCGTCATTGAAAACAGAAGGGTAAGCCATGACCACCGACACTTCCTCGCAGCTGCGGCTCGGCCGCATCGCCGCAACACTGGGCGTCAGCGATATTGAACGTTCCCGTACGCTCTACCGGGAAATCTTCGGCCTGGAAAAAGTGTTCGAAAACGGCAGTCCGGTTGGCTTCATGATCCTGAAGAAGGACGAGGCCGAATTGCACCTGACACTCCAGAAAGGCTACCAGGCTCCGCCATTCAATCAGGCCCACATCATGGTGTCCGACGCCGACGCCGCCTGCCGGGCCTGCGAGCGCCATGGTTTGCGCATCGTCAAGCGCCTCCGGAACAAGGACTACGGCCTCAGAGCCTTCGTCTTCGCCGATCCGGACGGCAACCGGATCGACGTTGCCGAGGAAATCTGACCTGGCCGACCCGCTATCTGGTCGCCTGCTGGTGGGCGGCGAATTCGCCCATCAGCTTCATGAAGTCTTCCGGTGGCGGAAAGCCTTCATAACGGTGCCTTGCAGGCGTTTCCGCCCAAGGCAGCTTGCTGGCAGTCATTGTTTCCATGAAGGGTTCTGTCCAGTGGAGGTCGTCGAGCAGGACCGAGCGGACATTGACGATTTCGTCGTACCCGGGAATACGCGTGAACATCCAGGTCTTGCAGTCCGGGCAGAAGTAATGATCCGCCTCAGGTCCCTGCAATCCCCCTTTTACCGGTGTACCTTCGGTCACCTTGAACGAGGGCGCCGGCATGATCGCCGTCAGGGAATAGGCGCTGGAACTCATTTGCTGGCACCCTCTGCAATGGCAGGCACAGGTGATCAGCGGCGGCGCGGAAACCTCGAAGCTCGTGTGACCACAACGGCATGTCCCCTTGAGTGAAAAAGTCTCTTGCGTCATGTCCGGCTCCATCTGGTTCGGCTGGCCGTTTGGCCAGTGGCGACGGCAACTTGCAGAGGTTCGCGTCTCCTTTCAAGTGTCTTCTGGCCTGTGGCAATTGCTGACGAGCCTGGCCAGAACATTCACCACAAGACTGTAATCAGCCTCGGAGATTCCCCGCATCGCCTTTCTCCGCAAGGTGGTTTGGCGTTCCATCGCACTTCTGTGGACGCCCCTGCCCTTGTCGGTTAGCTGCCAGAAATCTTCCTCGAACCAAAGAAGCCGCCGGTCTGCAAGACTGATCAGAACCTTGTGCAGGTCCCTAACCTCCAGCATGGGATCAAAAGTCTCTCTCAGCCGGCCAAACGGCATTCCTGCTGCACTTTCGGCAAGCGTATTGAGCACCTGCCAGTCGGCTCGCTCAAGCCCCAGGTCAGACTGGATGGCCTCGATCGCCTTGGTAAGACATCTATCGGCAGAGCGGATCCAGTACCCGATCGGGCGCGTGGACCCCTGCGTTTCAAATGGGTTCGTCATGACATGCTCCCTCGACTTCGCAAACGCGAAGGGGCGGCATCTCCGCCGCCACAGTCGGGGGTTCTTGCCAGACGGCGTTTATGCCGCCTGACCGAACAAAGCCTTCACGTGTGAAGGGACCGGGGCTTACCCGGGCGACAGGCCCAACCGGTCACGCCTTTTTCGACAATCTTCAGGTAACCGGACCGCGGCATCCTTGCAATATTGACGACGTGCCAAGAAGCCGGATGGAACAAAAAAACGTTGACCGGCCTGGTGCCCGGTCAAACTTTCTCCAGCAATGGCCGGAGGGAGGGATGAATGTTCGGGCTTTCTTCCCGGATGAACCGCAGCAGGGCCTTCTCGTTTTCATGCAGGATACCGTCGCGGCCAATGCGCTCCACCAGCCAGGTGGCTTCGTCTTCCGTCACCACCTCATTGGCGGCAATCTCCGCAAGCATCTCGTTTCCACGGGCGGTGAACGGATCAGGCGTGTCGCCATAGGCGTCACGAATGCCGCCGATACCACCGCTGAACATTTTCTTGAAAAAACCGCTGAGCCCACCTTCAAATCCGCCGGGTTGTTCCAGCCAGTTTTCACGCTCGAGTGCAATCTTGCGGGAGGGTGGCGTGAAACCGGACATCGCCATCATATAATTGGCGACCGCCTTGGCAAAGAGCTCCGACCAGCCGGGAGCATTTTCCGCCTCTATTGTAGCGTCGTTGAGATCGAACAGTACCTCGGCTTCAGCCTTCGAAATGGCAACACCACGACTGCCGGCACCGGCATAGAGCACCCGGCGCAGCAGCTCCACTTCAGCCTCGGCAATGACGCCGGGCTTGAGATCCAGGCCCGAGCGCGTCGGCCCTTTCCCCGAAATCACGCTGTCCGCCACAGCCCGCAGTGCAAACTGTTCGAGACTTTCCGGTGCTTCGCGGGCTTTTTCCAGCACATGCAGCACGGCGTCCAGCTCGGTTTTGCCACAGATATGACCATCCGCCATGATCTGGCTGACCAGCCAGGCAGCCTTGTCCTCGGAAACATAGCCCTCTGGTTTTGCCTGGTGCACCAAGATATCGAGGATGGCTTCGGGAAAGAGTTCGTACCAGGTGTCGTGATAGGTGATGTCGGCATTGTTCAGCCGAAAAAGAGCCTCGCCCTCTTCAACAGACACGGCCATGTCGCCGTAAACGTAGCGGCGCACGTTGATGACATCATCCTCACTGAGATGTCCCGCTGCTATTCTGGCAGTCACGAATTCATTCAACGTCGGTTTGGCCATGCTGTCCCCCTTGAAAACCGGAACGACTATTGCCGAAATTTCTTGAAGTTACCCTAAAACCGAACCGACAAAAAAAGGGAGCCGCGAGGGACGGCTCCCTTATCCGTTTCCCGTGCGCGGGGTGGGGCCGCCGGGGGTGGGAAACGGCTCCGGCCGGTGCGATCGGCCGAAGTTTTTCAGGTGTTGTGCGCCAGATCAGCCGCGGTGGTGTTTCCCCCATCCCTGACCTTGGCCCTGACCTTGGCCCTGACCGCGACGTTCGCCATCACCATGGCCGTGACCTTTCTTCCAGCCGTGGCCCTTGTCCGGACCATGGCCGCCTTTCCGGCCACCCTTGAAGTCCGCCTTGGTGATCACGCCGTCGTTGTTGCGGTCGGCGTGCTCCAGCATGCGGTCCTGGTGTTTGCTCTGTTCTTCCGCGGTGATCCCGAGGCTGCCGTCGGCATCGGCACGCTGGAACATGTCGACCACCCGGCTCTCGTTGATCGAAAGCCACAGCGGACCGAAATCCTGAAGCGTGAACGAGCCGTTGCCGTCGGTGTCGGCCAGCGCAAACAATTCACCGCGCCTGGCATCGAATTCCTCGCGGCTCACCTTGCCGTCCGCATCGGTGTCGAACATGCCCAGGAACATCCCTCCCGGGCCGCCGTGACCACCACGACCCATGTGGTGTCCGCCTTGTCTCATTTGCGGACCACCGCGCCAGCCATGCTCACCACGGCCGCCGCGCTCGGCGCGCTCCCCGGGCTCTCCACGCTCTCCACGCTCACCCCGCTCTGCTCTTTCGCCGCGCGGGCCACGATCATCGTCGTCATCGTCGGCCATAGGGCCACGCGGACCGCGAACACGTTCAACGGTTCCGTTGCCGTCACGATCCAGCATGTTGAACATGCGGTTGGCGAGAAAATCCGCTTCGTCCTGGGTTACAGTGCCATCGCCGTCACGGTCGAGGAACTGAAACGCCCTGACCATGCGGTCATTGGAGCGGGTGAGAAATTCGGCCTTGAATTCCTCCAGACTGATCTCGCCGTTGCCATCTGCATCGGCCGATGTGAACTCCTGCGTCCGGACTTCCTCGATTTCAGCCTTGGTGATGACACCGTCTTCATTGACATCGAAACGTTCGAACAACCGCTCGGCGCGTTCCTTGCCACCGCGCATGCCATGGCCCCGGCCGAAGCCGTGTCCAGGACCACCGCGCCCATCCATAAGCGCGACACGCTGTCCGTCGGCCTGCTGAATTTGTTGCCCCCCGTCCTGGTTTGCAGTCGCGTTCTGGGCGGAAGCGGACAGGCCGGCCGTCAGCGCGGTACCCGCGACGCTCGCAGCCAGGGCGGCAATTGCAATCTTCTTGAACGGTTTCATTCCAACAACTCCTTGGTTCGTTGATGAGCTGAAGGTAGGCAGCAATTGTCGCAGGAATACCGTCCGAATGGGCCCGAAGTGTCGCCGTCTGTCCCGGATGGGCACTGCGACACACTTTGTTACAAGTTCCGGTCGCACAAGCGCGTTCCGGAGACTATTTTTACCTTAGAAACAGTAGGATCACAGCGCCCGGCCGGTTTGAGACCATTCCCGGCAGGCCAGATTGGAGAAACACTTGAGCGATCCGAGCCCGCATATCCTGGTGGTGGACGATCACCGCGACATCCGCGAAACCCTTGCGCGCTACCTCGTCAAGAATGGACTGCGCGCAACCGTGGCGGAAAATGCCGCACAGGCCCGCAAGACCCTGAAGGCGGCGTCCATCGATCTTGTCGTCCTGGATATCATGATGCCGGGCGAGGACGGACTGTCCCTGTGCCGTCATCTGGTGGAAACCGGCTCCATGCCCGTGATCCTGCTGACCGCGATGGCAGACGACACGGACCGGGTGATCGGTCTGGAAATCGGTGCCGACGACTACGTTACAAAGCCCTTCAATCCCCGCGAACTGCTCGCGCGCATTCGCGCGGTCCTGCGCCGTACATCGCTTGTGCCGAAGGAACGCGATCCGATCGAGCACGACAGGCTTCATTTCGACGGCTGGTCGCTGAATGTCTCCCGTCGAGAGCTTCTGGACCCGGAAGGGACTTCGGTGGCCCTTTCCAGCGGTGAATTCCAGTTGCTGTGCGCCTTCCTCAAACGTCCGAAAATGGTGCTGAACCGCGACCAGCTGATGGACCTGACAACCGGCCGGACGCCCGCTGTCTTCGACAGGTCCATCGACAACCAGGTCTCCCGTCTGCGCCGCAAGATCGAGATCGATCCCAAAGATCCCAAACTCATCAAGACCGTCTGGGGAGGCGGCTACATGTTCACTGCCGAAGTGAGAGACACGGCCGAATGACGACACGTCCGACGCCCCGACCGATCCTGTCCCGTCTCTGGCCGAGCACCCTCGCCTCGCAGCTGATCATTCTGCTGCTCGCAGCCATCGTCGCGGCACAGGCATTCAGCATCTGGATCTTCCAGGACGAGCGGCGCATCGCGCTCGTGGCGGCGGCCCGTGACAACCTTCTGTCGCGCGCTGTTTCCCTGGCGGAGCTGATGGAAGATACACCTGCAAACCTGCAGGACAGGATCCTTGTGGCCAGCAGCAGCCGGTTCGCAGTGTTCTGGCTTGGCGACAAGCCGCTGGCACCGGCGCCCGGCAACTCGCGTTTCGAAAAACGCCTGCAGGGCTACATGGCCGAAAGGCTGGAACACGGCCAGACTGTGCATCTCAACATTCTTGCCGACGAAAAACGTGGACCGCGTGGCCGCGAGGCAGACGACGATGATCATCCGAAGTCGCGCGACGAGCCGCGGCACGAACGCCCTTCGAAACTGCGCAAGATCATGAACAAGCCGGAAGACCTGTCGCTGTCTATCCAGATGAGTGACGGACGCTGGCTGAATGTCGCTACCAGCTATCGCCCGCCAGCCGGCGATTTTCTGCCTCTGGTCGTGCAGCTGTCGATTACCGCCTTGCTGATGGTGCTCATTATCGGTTTTGCCGTCCGCCGCGTGACCCGGCCCTTGAAGGAACTGTCCGTGGCTGCCGAGAAGTTCGGCCGCGGCGAACAACAGAAGCCACTGACACCCAGCGGGCCGAGCGAAGTCCGCTCGCTGACGAACGCCTTCAACGACATGCAGGACCGCCTGACACGGTTTGTCAGGGACCGCACACGGATGCTGGCCGCCATCAGTCACGATCTCAGAACCCCGATCACTTCATTGCGCCTGCGGGCCGAGTTCATCGAGGACGAGGAAAACCGCGACAAGATGATCGAAACCCTGGAAGAAATGGCTGCGATGACGGAAGCCGCGCTGCGTTTCGCCAGGGACGACGCCCAGGCGGAAACAGCGGAAAACGCCGATCTTGGTGCGATCCTGGAGGCACTTGCAGGCGACCAGCAGGACCTTGGCCACAAATGCACCGTTGAAACGGAAGAACGGATCGTGCTTCCGTGCCGTCCGGTGGCCTTGAAACGGGCCCTGAGGAACCTGATAGAGAACGGGATCCGCTACGGAGACGGCGTCTCGGTCCACGCGGCCAGATCCGCCGGCGAAGCCATCATCCGCATCACCGACAAGGGTCCCGGCATTCCCGAGGAAAAGTTGAAGGACGTCTTCGAACCCTTTGTCAGGCTTGAAGAATCCCGCAGCGAAGAAACGGGCGGCATCGGTCTGGGGTTGGCGATCACCCGTTCGATCATCCATGCACATGGCGGCCGGATCGAGTTGAAGAACCGTCCGGAAGGCGGTCTTCAGGCCGACGTCAGATTGCCGCTCGGGGCGGGCAAATAGACTGGATCAAATACCGCGTGGCACAAGCGTTCCCGAGATCAGATGCGACAGCACCGAGGGAACGGGCGGGATACGGCTGACAGGAAACAGCACATTGTCGCGCAAAAAGGGCAGCAACCTGCTGTCACTTTGATAGGCCGGCGTGAACATCGCGCTGAACGCCTGATAGACACCCACGTGCCAACGTCTGGCCTTGCCGTAGGCAGGGAGAGCCTGGTCAAGCGGCAGGGTCTCCAATGCCTTTGCCAGGGCGGCAGCGTCCAGTAGAGCCATGTTCGCGCCCTGCCCGAGCTGCGGGCTCGCCCGGTGGGCGGCATCACCAACAAAGGCAATCCTGTCCCCCCAGGGCTGGCGCAAGGTGCCATGGCTGTAGCGCGCCATGGTCATTTGCTCCGGATCCGTGATCTGCTCCAGAAAGGGCCCGGCATCGGGCCAGATCGACAGCGCCGTGTCCTTCCAGGCTGCCAGCCCGCCCTTGAGCCAGTCTTCATAAGCGTCCTGGCGAAGTGACCAGAAGAACGCGGCCTTCCGCCGGTCCTGTCCCGGCATGAGGCCGACAGGCAACACACCAATCATGTGGTCTGCACCGCGATACCGCTGGGAAAGATGATCCTCGGGCAGACCGCCGGAAACCCAGTCGACAGTTCCCCAGATCGCACCGAACGACAGTGCGCGTGCTTTCAGCGGCGACAGAACCGAATTTGCGCCCGACGCATCGATGATCAGGTCGAAGGCCTCGGAAAAGCTGCCATCGGCGAAACGCAGTTTTCCATCCTGGTGACCAGTGATCCGGCAATCCGTGCGCCAGTAAAGCGCACGCGTCAGCACCTTTTCATAAAGCGCGGAAAACAGCGCGGCCCGGTGGATACCAAGCCCCGGGACTGCGCCATAGTCGACGTCAAGAACCCGCCTGCCGGTTTGCGACGAGCTGCCAAGCACACGCTTGATCGGTGTTGCGTGCTTCAGCACCACATCCGCGACACCAGCCTGCTCCAGGACTTCCAGCCCGACGGGCTGGATCATCAAGCCCGAACCGATGGGAACCGGTTTGCGAAACTGTTCAAACAGGGAAATCCGGTGGCCCAGACGCTCCAGAAGAATGGCTGTCGCCAGTCCTCCGATCCCGGCCCCGACAATGGCTATGTTCATCGGGCAATCACTTCATGAATGGATGGATCCTTTTGACCAGAGTCTGCCGGCAAGCACAATATGCTCCGGCACCCCGTGCCGCGGATGAACGCAAGCCGTCTGCCGACAGGAGCCGGGGCAACTTCGGCACCGGACGCTCAACGCCGCGCCTGAAGGCCACCGGCGTAAGTCGCCTCGTCGACCGGTTCGAGCCATTCCGCCGTCGCACCGTCCTGTTCTTCCTGTATGGCCAGATGGACAAGTGACGTGTTCGGTCCGGCGCCATGCCAATGTTTGACACCAGGCGGGATCCAGATGACATCACCTGGCAATATCGACAGTTTCTCCTGCCCCCACAGATGCACAAAACCTGCCCCTTCCAGTATCTGAAGGGTCTGCCCGAGCGGGTGAGTGTGCCAGTGGGTACGTGCCCCAGGTTCGAACGTCACCCGCAATGCACGCACACGCGCTGGCGCGGGCGCCTCGATCACCGGGTCCTGCCAGACCGTTCCAGTGAAATAATCCGGATTTGCACGTCGCGATGGCCTGGAACCGGCCTCGAAAACGGTCAGGACACTCATGGACACCTCCTCGCAAGTCTCTGCCACCATGCGCACGGATCGGGCCGCCCAGTTTCCTGCCGGCCAAACGCCCTCTTACTTGGCGGCAGATACTGGAGCCGAAACGTCTTGACGCTTTACCGCGCGTGGCCAGTTGATCAGAACAACACCGAAAATGGCAAGGCAAATTCCGGCAAAGGTCTCCAGATCCAGCGTCTCCGACAGGAACACGACACCGAGAAAGACACCTACGCCAGAGCGCAGATAAGCCTGACTGGCCGTCCCCATTGCCCCAAGGGTCGACAGCAGACGGAAATAGATCAGAAATGCCAGCGCGGTGCATGCAAGCGAGAGCGTCAGCGCGGCAACGATGCCGGTCGTATCCGGCGTCAACTGCCAGGGCCGGTCAACGATGAGGCTTGCCGGGACAAGCACTACCGATGCGCAGATGAGCGTTCCCGCAGCCGGCACTATAGGCGGCAGGCCTGCAAAGACACGGCCGCGCAGGGCCGCGATGCCATAGAGCGCAGCCCCGAACAGGACGACAAGCTGCGGCACAAGGTTCCTGCCGATATCCTCAAGCGCACCGACACCGACGATCAGCACGATACCGGCAAAGCCGAACAAGGCGCCAGTGAGTTGCCGGGCACCTGGCCTTTCGCCATGGTTCAGCAGCAGGAACGAAAAGGCGAAGACCCAGAGCGGCGAGGTTGAATTCAGAACGCTTGATACGGCCGTCCCGGCATATTGCTGGCCCCAGGCCAGCATCAGCCAGGGTCCTGTGCTGTTGACCAGGGACTGGATGAAGAACTGCTTCCAGTTTCGCCTGTCCAGCGGCATGCGAATGCCCCTTGCAGCCATGATGGCCAGCAGCGCCAGCGCAGCAAGAGACACACGGATGGCAATCAGCGTCGCAGGAGGAAACGATGGCAGCGCCAGGCTGATCCACATGTAGGATGAACCCCACAGCAGAGCGAGCACGCCCAAAAGCGCCAGTTCGATGGATCTGTTGTGCATGGCTGCCGGCTTAACCGTTCACGTCGCGGCTGTCGGCGGGAGCCTCGTCGCGCTCGTCCATGCCATAGTCGCGCACCACCTGCGCCACCCGCAAACGGTAGTCCCTGAAATAGCTGCTCCGTCCGGCACGCTGCGCCTTGCGATGCTGCGTGAGCTGCCGCCATTCATTCAGCGCGGCTTCGTCCCGAAAGAAGGAGACCGACAGTAATTTCTCCGGATTGGTGAGGCTCTGAAATCGCTCGACGGACAGGAAGCCGTCGATCTGTTCGACCAGGGGCTTCATCTCGGCAGCCATGTCGAGATAAGCCTGTTTCTTGTCCGCATGCGGGATCACTTCGAAGATGACGGCAATCATTTGAGTTTCTCTCCCATGCCATGCGGCGCGGAGGCCAGTTTCAGAAACGTGCGGTCTTCCCGCAAGATGAATTTTTCCTTCATGGCAAAAGCATAGTTCTCCTGCCCCAACGGGTCCGCGGCAAGCCGCGCCCGATAGGCTTCATATGCCGCAAGGTTCTCGATGGAATAAACACCGTAAGCCAGCGTCGTCGAGCCTTCGTGGGGTGCGAAATAGCCGATCAGATCCGCACCGCAACGCGGGATCGCCTGCCCCCAGTTTCTTGCGTATTGCTCAAAAGCGGCTTTCTTCGTCGGGTCGATGTGATAGCGGATGAAACAGGTAATCACCAAGGTCTCCTTCAAGGCTGTGTCGATTGCGCTTGTGTGACACGGTCAATGTCTGCAATGCTTCGACACAGATCGAACCATGGAGGAGATCTCATGAAGGATGGACCGGACATCGCCCGCATCGGCGCCTTGATGGGTGACCCGGCCCGCGCCAACATCCTGAGCGCGCTGTTAAGCGGCAAGGCCCTGACGGCGACGGAACTGGCAACCGAAGCCGGCATCACCGGCCAGACCGCAAGTTCGCACCTGAAGAAACTGATGGAAGGTGGCTTGCTGACCCAGGCCAAACAGGGCCGGCATCGCTATTTCACGCTCGCGGGACCGGAGGTTGGAGCCGTGCTGGAAGCCGTGATGGGCCTTGCCGCCCGCAAGGGCCACCTGCGCACCCGCACCGGCCCCAGAGACCCGCAGATGCGGGCCGCCCGTGTGTGCTACGACCATCTGGCCGGCGATATGGCGGTGCGTATTTTCGACAGCCTGCAGAAGCGCGGGTTCCTTGCCGTCTCGACGGACAAAGGCGGCCTCGCCCTGACCGCAGATGGTGAAGGTTTCGTCTCAGACATCGGCATTGACCTGGGTGCCCTCTCAGCAAGCCGTCGCCCGATGTGCCGTGCCTGCCTGGACTGGAGCGAAAGGCGCAACCATCTGGCGGGAGGTCTGGGTGCCGCTCTTCTCACGCGCTTCACCGAAAGCGGCTGGCTGCGCCGCGAACCGGCGGGACGCATCGTTCATATTTCGCCGAAAGGTGAAGCGGAACTGAAGAAACTGTTTCCGGTGGCCTGAGCAACAGCCCACCCTTTCTTCTCATCCACAGATCAACAAAAAACCCGGCCGAAGCCGGGCTTTGTAAGGAAGTGGGCAGACGCCAGGGGCAAACGAGGCGCCCAGTGATCTTGTTCTTGTTTCTTGGGGCCAATTTCGGGGTGGGCCCAGCTCAAAGAGACCGGATGGTCTCCTGAACCTTCGGAAGGGCTTCACGCCAGGAGCGATAAAGCCGCGCCGGCAACCACGCAAGGCGGTCCCGGTTGTAATCCTGGCGATGCTGAACCAGCAAAATTCTAGCGATTTGCACAGTCATGTTTTTTTCTCCTTTGGTGTGCGCAGAACCTTTATCGGCACTCACCTGATAGAGCTTATGTTAGCGCACTGCGTGCACATTACAAGAGCGCACATTGTGCATATTCTCAAAAAATTGTGTTATTTTCCTTACGTCATTTAATTCATTGGAGAAAATAAATAGCCTCCCGCGTGCAACACGCGGGAGGCCATCTGTTTCCACTCGGTCTAGGTGGTGCTGACCCTACTCGGCAGCGACCATCCGGGCCGGATCGTAGTTGAGAATCGGAGCCAGCCAGCGTTCCGCATAGGCCAGATCCCAACCTTTGCGTGCGGCGTAGTCTTCCACCTGGTCCCTCTCGATCTTGCCAACACCAAAATAATGGCTGTCGGCATGGCCGAAATAGAGCCCGGAAACGGAAGACCCCGGCAACATGGCCCTGCTCTCTGTCAGCTGAATACCTGTCAGGCGTTCCGCATCGAGCAGCCGGAACAGGGTATCCTTTTCCGTGTGGTCCGGCTGGGCCGGGTAGCCCGGTGCCGGACGAATGCCCTGATATTTTTCCGCGATGATATCGTCGATGGACAAGTCTTCGGCGGCGGCGTAGCCCCAAATGTCCTTGCGCACGATCTGGTGCAGCTTCTCGGCAAAGGCTTCCGCCAGCCGGTCTGCCAGGGCCTGGGACAGGATCTTGTTGTAGTCGTCCGACTCCCTGGCGTAACGTGCCGCCAGCTCGTCCTCGCCATGACCGGAGGTAACGGCAAATCCGCCAATCCAGTCGGCAATGCCGCTGGCCTCGGGCGCAACGAAATCGCTGAGGGCGATATTGGCGCGGCCACCTGCAGTCCGGCTCATCTGCTGGCGCAGCGTGTGGAAGGTCGCCAGCGTTTCGCTCCGGCTTTCGTCGGTGAAGACACGCACATCGTCACCAACCGCATTGGCCGGCCACAGGCTTGCAACACCACGTGCCGTCAGCAGCTTCTTTTCAACGATCTCATCAAGCATCCGCCGGGCATCGTCGAAAAGCGCCTTGGCCGCCGGGCCGTAGCGATTGTCGGTCAGTACCGCCGGATAACGGCCCTTGATCTCCCAGGTGGAGAAGAACGGTGTCCAGTCGATGAACGGCACCAGTTCCTCCAGCGGGAAATCGTCATAGACAGTCGTGCCTGGCTTCTTCGGCGCAACCGGCTGTTTGCCCTTGAAGTCGGCCTTGAAGGCATTGTCCCGCGCGGCTTTCAGCGACGTGCGCTGCTGAGAGCCCCGGCCGGCTGCATGCTTTTCGGCAATATCGGCATATTCGGCACGCACATCGGCATAGTACGGCGCGCGGCCACCTTCGCTCATCAGCTTGGAGGCAACACCGACAGCCCGGCCCGCATCGGTGACATAGATTGCCTGGCCACGGGCATAGTTCGGGTGGATCTTCACCGCTGTATGGATCTTGGACGTGGTCGCCCCACCGATCAGCAGCGGCACGTCAAGCCCTTCACGTTCCAGCTCGGCGGCAACGTGGCACATTTCGTCCAGCGACGGTGTGATCAGGCCGGACAGCCCGATCATGTCGACCTTTTCCTGACGCGCCGTATCGAGGATCTTCGCTGCCGGCACCATGACGCCGAGATCGATCACCTCGAAGTTGTTGCACTGGAGAACGACGCCGACAATGTTCTTGCCGATGTCATGCACATCGCCTTTGACCGTGGCCATCAGGATCTTGCCGGCGGAAGAATGACCCGTCTGGCCAAGCTCTTCCTTTTCCTTCTCCATGAACGGCATCAGATAGGCGACCGCCTTCTTCATGACGCGGGCAGACTTGACCACCTGCGGCAGGAACATCTGCCCGGATCCGAAGAGATCACCGACGACATTCATACCGTCCATCAGCGGGCCTTCGATCACGTGCAGCGGCCGGTCGAAGGCCTGGCGGGCTTCTTCGGTGTCTTCTTCCACGTAATCGGCAATGCCGTGAACGAGCGCGTGTTCCAGGCGCTTGGCAACACCCCAGGTGCGCCAGGTGAGATCGGCTTCCTTCTTCTTGCCACCCTCGCCTTTCCAGCGCTCGGCCGCTTCCAGCATCCGGTCAGTGCTGTCCTGCCGCCGGTTGAGGACAACGTCCTCGCAAAGCTCGCGCAGTTCGCGATCGAGATCATTATAGACCGCAAGCTGACCGGCATTCACGATGCCCATATCCATGCCGCGCTTGATGGCATGATAGAGGAATACCGAGTGCATCGCTTCGCGCACGGCTTCGTTGCCTCGGAACGAGAACGACAGGTTCGATACACCGCCCGACACATGGGCGTGCGGCAGGTTCTCGCGAATCCAGCCGGTCGCCTCGATGAAGTCGACACCGTAGTTGTTGTGTTCCTCGATGCCTGTCGCGACGGCAAAGATGTTCGGGTCGAAAATGATGTCTTCCGGTGGGAAGCCAACCTTTTCGGTCAGGATCTTGTAGGACCGCGCGCAGATCTCTGTCTTGCGCTCGAACGTGTCGGCCTGTCCGTTTTCATCAAACGCCATCACCACAACGGCAGCCCCGTAGCGGCGCACCAGCGTCGCGTGCTTGATGAACTCCTCTTCGCCTTCCTTCATCGAGATGGAGTTAACGACGCCCTTGCCCTGAATGCATTTGAGACCCGCTTCGATGACCGTCCACTTGGAACTGTCGATCATCACCGGAACCTTGGCGATATCCGGCTCGGCGGCCACCAGGTTCAGGAAGGTGACCATGGCTTCCTCGGAATCGAGCAGGCCTTCGTCCATGTTGATGTCGATGATCTGCGCGCCGTTCTCGACCTGCTGACGGGCAACTTCAAGCGCGGTTGGGTAGTCACCCTCCTTGATCAGCTTGCGGAACCTGGCCGAGCCGGTCACGTTGGTCCGTTCGCCCACGTTGACGAAGTTGGTCTCCTTCGTCACCACGAACGGCTCCAGGCCCGACAGACGCATGTGAATGTCGATTTCCGGGATCTCGCGCGGTTTCTTGTCCGCAACGGCGTCTGCAATCGCCTTGATATGCGCAGGCGTGGTACCGCAGCAGCCGCCGACAACGTTGACGAGACCCGCCGAGGCAAATTCCTCGATCAGGCCGGCCATATGTTCCGGGCTCTCGTCATATTCACCGAATTCGTTCGGCAGGCCGGCGTTCGGATAGGCGCACACAAGCGTGTCGGCGACGCGGCCGAGCTCGTCCACATGTGCACGCATTTCCTTGGCGCCAAGTGCGCAGTTGAGACCGATGGTCAGCGGGCTGGTGTGACGGACGGAGTTCCAGAAGGCTTCCGGTGTCTGTCCGGAAAGCGTCCGGCCCGAAAGATCGGTGATCGTACCGGAAATCATCACCGGCAGGATCTTGCCGGTTTCTTCGAAGACCTCGTCAATAGCAAATAGCGCCGCCTTGGCGTTCAGCGTGTCGAAGATGGTCTCCACCAGGATGATATCGGCACCACCCGCAATGAGACCGCGGGTAGCTTCGGCATAGGCAATGCGCAGATCATCAAAGGAAACAGCACGGTAACCCGGATTGTTCACATCCGGCGAGATCGACGCGGTCCGGTTGGTCGGGCCAAGCGCCCCGGCGACGAAACGCGGCCGGGACGGATCCTGTGCCGTGACCTTGTCGCAGGCTTCACGCGCGAGTTTCGCGCTTTCGAAGTTCAGCTCATAGGCAAGCTCTTCCATGCCGTAGTCGGCCTGGGCGATCGTCGTGGAGGAAAAGGTGTTGGTCTCGACAATGTCGGCACCGGCTTCCAGATAATCGACATGGATTTTCCGGATCGCGTCCGGCTGGGTCAGGCTCAGCAGGTCGTTGTTGCCCTTGATGTCGCTCGGCCAGTCCTTGAAGCGGTCACCACGGTAGGCCGCTTCATCCAGTTTCAGAAGCTGGATTTCCGTGCCCATGGCACCGTCAAGGACGAGAATACGGGTCTTGGCGAGGTCACGGAGGCGCTCGAAGGCGTCTGACTTGATCACGGGGTTTCCTTCCGGAAATTTCTGTTGGTTTGGCCGGCGGAAGCCGGCGTGATTTGACTGTGCAACCGGACAGCGTGTCAGCTGTCCCGGTCGGTATCGTTGTAGGAGGCGTCCCAGAACTTGGTGCGGCTGTGAACGTCGTCTTCGGTCGGGTGCCAGTCTTCTCCGCGTGCCTCATAAACGGCCAGGAGCCCGAGAATTTCGAGGGCCGAATGCCCGCGGAACTCGTGGTCCTTGTCGGTGGCGACGATCAGACGATTGTTGTCCGCGCCCATGTCGACGACATGAAGCTCGAAACCCTTCTCGCGCAACACCGCATAGGCGGTCGATTCAATGGCATCGGCAGTGCTTAACTTGATCATCTCGCTCCGCTTCCCGCTTGGTTTCCGGTCGTTCCTGTCCTGATGACAGCAGCGTGTCCCGGCTGCGCCGATACCCCCAACCCTGCCGCACCCAGGTAAGGGTAAGGGGCCAAGAGGGGGCATCCGCTCTAAATCCAAAACAACTGGCTCGTTTCTGCGCCCGGCCCGGCCGCCTCGCCTCCCTCAGGCCGCCAGGGTTTCCTTGGTTTCCGGCTGCCCCATGCCAAGCATGTGGCAGATGGCAAAGGTCAGGTCGGCCCGGTTCATGGTGTAGAAATGGAAGTCGTTGATGCCGCGGTCGACCAGGTCCATCACCTGTTCGCAGGCAACCGAAACGCCAACCAGCTTCCGGGTTTCCGGATCGTTGGTGAGGCCGGCAAAACGCCGAGCCAGCCACTGCGGAATGGATGTGCCGCATTTGGCGGAGAACACCATCGTCTGTTCGAAATTGTGGATCGGCAGAATGCCCGGGATCACCGGAATGTTGATGCCGGCGGCCGCAATCCGGTCCAGGTAATCATCGAACAGGTCATTGTCGAAGAAATACTGGGTAATGATCCGGTCCGCACCGGCGTCGACCTTGCGCTTCAGATTGTCGATCTCTTTCTGCCAATTGCCGCTTTCCGGATGCCTTTCCGGATAGCCGGAGACGGAAATATCGAAATTGGCGATCTTCTTGACGCCTTCGACCAGGTCGGAGGCATAGGCATAGCCCTCCGGATGCGGCACGTAACGCGAGCCGATGCCGTCGAGCGGGTCACCGCGCAGCGCCACCAGATGACGCACACCCAGATCCCAGTAGTCCTTGACGATCGCATCGATTTCGCTGCGCGCCGCGCCGACACAGGTCAGGTGTGCCGCCGGTGCAAGGTCGGTTTCCTTCAGAATCCGCTCGACAGTGCGATGCGTGCGCTCGCGGGTGGAACCGCCGGCACCATAGGTCACGGAAACAAAGGACGGGCTGAGCGGCGCCAGCCGCTGAACCGTCTGCCACAGCGTCTCCGCCATCTTGTCGGACTTCGGCGGGAAAAATTCGAACGAAGCCGTGATTGGCGAAGGTGCGGCCTGGTGAGACCGGCGGTTGGAACAGGTTGTCATGTTAGGCGACCTCTCGGGACGTGTCTCGGGCAGGCAGGTCGGTGACAATTCGGCGGTCACGCGCAAGCCAAAGGGTTACGGTAAGGTTGGTGTCGTTGCCGTCTCCCGGAACAAGATCGGTGACCTGTTCCAGGTCCAGTTCGAGCGCTTCAAGCCAGCGCTCCATCTGGTCATGGGCAAAGCCCAGGCGACGATGCGCGTGTTTTTCGCGCAGGAACTCCAGCTGATGCGGAGCAAAATCGATGATCAACAGGCGGCCGCCTGGACGCAGCGCACGGGCAGCCTCGTTGAGCGCCCTTGCCGGTTCTTCCAGAAAGTGCAGCACCTGGTGGATCGCCACGACATCGAAGGACCGCGGCGGCACATTCAGTGCGTAAACATCGCCGTGGCGTACCTGGGCGTTAGAAAGCCCGGCCTTGGCGAGGTTCGCGCGGGCAACGGCAAGCATGTCATGCGAGGCATCGACACCAAGTGCCGTCGCATACTGGTCTGCAAACACTTCCAGCAACCGGCCGGTTCCGGTGCCAAGGTCGAGGAACGACTGGAACGGCTTGTCGCCCAGTGCCTTGCGCATCGCCTTCTCGACATCGTCTTCGGAAACATGCAGCGAACGCTCCCGGTCCCAGGTGAGCGCGCGGGCTGCAAAATATGCAGCCGCCTCGTCCGCCTTGGCCTTGCGGATCGCCCGGAACCGTTCCTGGTCCGCCGCGAGCACCGGGTCTTCCAGGGAAATACGGGCAACAAGATCGCGTGCAAGCTGGCCTTCAGGACCATCCGCCAACCTGTAGTAGACCCAGGCTCCTTCCGGGAACCGCTGTATGAGATCCGCTTCGGCAAGCAGCTTCAGATGACGGGAGATGCGCGGCTGGCTCTGTCCGAGGATCGCCGTGGCATCCTTCACCGTCAGCTCGCTTTCCGCCAGAAGCGCAATCAGCCTCAGGCGCGTCGCCTCGCCGACAGCCCTCAGGGCGGCCAGGGTATCGTCAACGGACAGGGTCTGTTCTTCGGTCATGCGCTTCGCCATCAATGTCGATATAAAGATATCTTTATATGAAATCGAAGCACCATGCAAGGGATCAAAACAAATACGACACTGATTGGTCCGTATTCGTCGAAATTACGCCCGCAGGAGAAAAACGAAAGCCGACCTGCGCACCACCTCGCATCCGCTGAGCGGGACCATCAGCACAAATGGAACGAGCCACTTCAGGTCAGGTGAGCTGCCCTACGCGGTCTTGAGCTCGGGCAAGGGCAATAGCCCAGCCCTCGCGTGACACGCCGAATTGCACCACCTCCCGCATCTGAGCAATGCGGCAGCGCTGACCTAGAGCGTCTGTGCGGCGTTGATGGAGGAAACAAACCGGCGGGTGCGCTCGCGCTCTGGATGACGGAAGATCGCATCCGCGTCTCCGGTTTCCACCACCTGCCCGGCCTCCAGAAAGACGACATGATTTGCGATCTGCGATGCCAGTCGCAGGTCGTGCGTCGCCATCACCATGGTGGTCCCTTCCCGGGCAAGCTGGCCGAGTACATCGACCACTTCACCGGCCAGTTCCGGATCGAGCGCGGAAGTCGGCTCGTCGCATAGAAGCACCTTGGGCGAAGGTGCAAGAGCACGGGCAATCGCAACACGCTGCTGCTGACCGCCGGAAAGATTGGCCGGCCAGGCGTCGGTCTTGTGCGACATGCCGACCTTTTCGAGCAGATCCAATGCCCGCTTGCGTGCCTTTTCACGGGGCCATTTCTGAACCACCAACAAGCCCTCCATCACATTCTCGATCACTGTCCTGTGCGGAAAGAGCTGAAAGTTCTGGAACACCATGCCTGTCTCGCAGCGGATCTTCTGAACCGATGCCTGCGGCACTGAAACGCCCGGCTTGAACGTGATCTTGTGTTCACCGACTTGAACGCTGCCGGAGGTCGGTATCTCCAGCAGATTGATACAGCGCAGCAAAGTGCTCTTGCCGCCGCCCGACGGGCCAACAAGCGCCGTAACGCTGCCTTCCGGAAAACGCAGCGAGATATCGTCGAGGATGAGCGCTTCGCCGATCTTTTTCTCGATATGGGAGAGTTCGATCATCTTGATGTCTCCAGCATGCCGCCATATCGCGCAAACCGGACTTCCAGCCGCTCCTGCAGCCAGGCAAGCACGGAACTCATGGCAAGATAGATCAGGGCTGCCTCAATGTAGAGGATCAAAGGCTCATATGTGGTGGCAACGATGCGCTGCGCCGACTGGAACAACTCCGGCACCGTGATGGCAGCGGCCAGAGACGTATCCTTGACCAGCGAAATGAAAGTATTCGACAGCGGCGGCACCGCCACGCGTCCGGCCTGCGGCAGGATCGTGCGCATCATTGCCTGGCGCCATGTCATCCCGGTGGAAAACGCGGCTTCCCACTGTCCCTTCGGCACGGAGGAAATGGCAGCCCGGATGATCTCCGACGAATACGCACCGACATTGAGCGTAAAGCCGATCAGGGCGGCTGGAAACGCATCCAGCAAGATACCGATACTGGGCAGGCCGTAAAAGATCACGAAGAGCTGTACCAGGAGCGGCGTTCCCCGGAAGACCCAGACATAAAAGCGCGCGACCAGCACCAGCGGCAGCGGCGCGAACAGGCGTGTGACAGCCGTGGTCAGACCAAGACTGAGCCCCAGTGCGAAGGACAACAGCGTGAGCGGAATGGTGAATTTGACCCCCGCCCACAGAAGTGTCGGCAGGGAATCGATCATCAACTGAAGCCAGTGAGGCACGATAAAGCTCCAAAAAAACGCGCCCGGCGCGAACGCCCGGCGCTTTTCGTTTAGGTGAGAAGGGCCGGTCTAGATCTGCATGGACCGGCCTTCATCATGTCAGTTGGACACGTCCTGACCAAAGTACTTGTCGGAAATTGCCTGGTAAGTACCATCCGCCTTGATGTCGGCCAGCGCCGAATTCAGGGCGGCAACCAGTTCCGGATCACCCTTGCGCACCAGAATGCCGGAATAGTCGGCATTTGCCTTCTCGGCGACAACCTTCACCGGCGCATCCGGTTTCTGCTTCTTGAAGTCCAGATAGGACAGGCTGTCGTTGATGGTCGCATCGGCGCGGCGTGTCAGCACCAGCTGGATGGACTGGTCGAACCCGTCGGTGCCGACCAGTTCCGCTCCGGCTTCTTCCGCCAGCTTGCCGAAATTGCTGGTCAAGGACTGAGCCGCCTTTTTGCCGGCGAGGTCTTCGAAGCCATTGATGTCGTCATTGCTGGCGCGAACGATCAGCACTGCCTTGGAGGCGATGTAGGGGTCGGAGAAATCGTATTTCTGCTTGCGGGCGTCGGTGATGCCGACCTGATTGATGACCACGTCGTAGCGTTTGACGTCCAGGCCGGCGATCAGTCCGTCCCATTTGCCTTCGATGAACTCGGCCTTCACGCCAAGCTTTTCGGCAACGGCCTCGCCGATTTCCACATCGAAACCGACCAGTTTGCCTTCCCCGTCGTGGAAGGTGAAAGGCGCATAGGTGCCTTCGGTTCCGATCTTCAGGACACCTGCCGATTTGATCGCATCGAGGTTTTCACCCGCCTGCGAGGGAGAAAGGGTAAGTACCTGCAGCACTGCGGCCGTGGCAATCGCTTTGAACCAGCTCATATCAATTCCTTTCCGGCATGATGAGTGAGTGGCCTTAGTGCCGGAATGTGGAAGCGATTGCAGGAGAAGAAAGAGCAAAAATGCAGAAAGAGGGAGAATATTTTGCTCTCATATCGCGGATCGGCAGCACACGACACAACACCGGCTGAAGCCCCGCCCCCCCTCTCTGGAAGTGTCCTGGCGGCAACCGTCCGCCACGGAAACTGTTCCCGTGACCGCTCCTAAGGTTGCCGGCATTCGCTAAAGCGGCTGAAGGTTCGTGGATACGTTCTCCAGATCAGGCTCCAAATCGGCTTCATGTGAATATTTTCCACAAGATGACGAAACCTTCGCCTTGGGCGAGGAAGCATCCAGCCCGCTTCGTGTTGAACCTCGATCGGAATAGTCACGTGGTTGCGATCCTTGAGCGTGCCCTCCCGAACGGATCAGGTTTCCGATTGCCAAAGTCCGATTTCGGCTGAACTCGTCAGCTTTCGGCGGGCACGGCACCTTGATCCAGCATGTGATCGAAGCGCCCTTCACGCACACAGCCCGGCAGACCTTCGCGCGGGATGATCTCGGTGCCGACAAGCTCTTTCGCGTAGAGCCTTTCAATATCGCTGGTATCGACCGTCTGGCCATGGACGACGGATGCCAGTTTGGTCCGGAAGGCTTCCACGCCGCCCATGGATGAAAAATGCCAGCCTGCATCGGGCAGGATTTTCACCGGGCAGCTGATGCCCGACAGGTTGTTGTTGCGGATCCTGAGAAGCGGCTGCGCGACAAAACCCGGCACGTAGGACTTTTTCGTCATACGTGCCTTTGTCCGGCGCAGCTGCTGCGGCGTGGTCAGGTACTTCTTTTCAATCATCCTCGACCCCAGCAGCCAGGTCTTGCCGGGAACGATACGGTCTAGATGGTGTTTGTGCAGGCTCTGTTCGAACACCAGAAGCCGCCCCTTGTAGAGTTTCTCGTCCAGCACCTTCTTCAGAACATCTGCCCGCACGATCTCGTCGACATCCGACAGAAGGATGACGTCGTCCGGCGCACAGGCTTCCAGTCCCCGTGCAATGCAATTGCGCTGATAGTTCTCGCGTTCCCAGTCCGCCTTCCGGCGGTTCTTGTAGACGCCGAGTGCCGGCGGCAATTCATCGGGAAACTCGACCTGAAGATCGATGATCTTGTCGGCCCAGGGCGCAAACCGTTCGCGATTTTCCGCAAAGTAGAACGGCTTTGGACCACCGCGTTGGGTCTGGTTCGCTTCCACCAGGACAAACTTGTCGACATGGTTCCCCATCTCCCGAAGGCGGATTTCCAGAAGGTCGAATTCGTTATGGAAGACAAAACAGTCGTAGAGCTTCATGCCTGGGCCCGGTTTCCTCGATCAGCGAAGGGTGGCGCATCCCGGCTGCCGGTTGGCAGCTCAAGTCATGGCAAACCTCTTCCTGGTGCCTGCCGGGACCGATATCGGATTTCAGTCAAGAGGTCCACGGACCTCGCGCACAAAAGCGAATAGACCGCCCCTCACCCTGTTGCCGATGTACCTACTTGATTGAAAAGGGCATCCGGACTTTCGCGGAATTGCCGCTGAATTCATCGTTGACGGTGAGTTCCAGTACATAGTCGCCCGCCGGAGCCCCGCTGACATTCAGGGTCAGGTTGGCCATGTATTCGGTATTGGGCACGTGGCTCTTGAAGTCGAACCGACCAAAGCCCTTTTGCCCGGCCAGCACCTTGCCATCGGGCGACGCGAGGTCGAAGTCGACGGTCAGAAGGGATGTGAACAGGCCATCCTGCTGTTTCCAGTCGAAGCCAACCGGCTCCAGATAGATGCGCAACGGCTCGTCCGCTCCGAAAGCTGCATCTCCCCTGGGTTTATAGATGCCGAAGCCGTCGGCGGGGGCCGTCACGAACAAGGCGGTTGGAATGGAAATGGTGGCTTTCGACCAAACGTCGAAGAGGGCCTCGCGCATCAAAGAGATGGCTTCCCCGCCCTTGCCGGCATCAAGCGCGGCCTCCGCTTCAGCCGTCTTGTCCTGCAACGGTCCCGCAATGGCCTGGCATGACAGGGCAACCGCAAGCGCAGTTCCCAGAAACATTGGTTTCAGCATAGTCTCCCCCTTCACATTTGCGATCCGAGAAGTGAAGCACACCATTATGGCGGTCTCGCCGCAAGTCCAGGATCCGGCGCTGCGACGCAGCGGGTGCTAAAGCTGGTCCTCGGCGCTGCTTCCGGTCCCGTCACCAATGCCCTCACCCAGCATTCCAGCCGCAGCAGCTCCTGCGGCAGCAGCTTCCTTGGCAGCAGGCGGCATTGCCTCTTCCTCGTCGTCGGTCCCGGCAACACGCACGGTCACCTGGCGATGTGCAAAGCGGATCCCGTTCTTTTCGAACAGATCGCGCAAACCTGCATAAACGACCTTGCGAAGCTCGAACTGCTTGCCTGGCTTGGTCGTGAACTTGACGCGCGCGATCATGGCGCTGTCTTCCATCGACATGATGCCCTGAGACTTCAGCGGCGCCAGGAACATGGGCCCGAAATACTCGTCCTCCAGCAATTCCTTGCCAAAGTTCTTGATGATCTTGCGCATCTTTTCCACGTCGGTGTCGTAGGTAACGCGGAACGCAAGTTTCATCACCGCCCAGTCTCGTGAGAAATTCTCCACTTTCTGAATTTCGCCAAAGGGTACCGTCGTAAGCGCACCGCGGTGGTGCCGCAGTTGCATCGACCGGATCGAGATCTTTTCGACAACGCCCTTGGCGCTGCCGATATCGATGTATTCCCCTTTCCGGAAGGCGTCGTCGATCAGATAGAAAGCTCCGGAGAAGATATCCCGGATAAGGGTTTGAGCCCCGAATCCAACTGCCAGACCGACGACGCCGGCACCGGCGAACAACGGCGCGATATTTACGCCCAGCTGCGACAGGATCACCATCGTGGCGATCACCACGATCGTGATGAGCAGGAAATTGCGGAAGATCGGCAGCAAGGTGGAAATCCGGCTCTCACCGGTTCCGCCGACTTCCGCCTCTTCGTCTTTCTCGGCAGGCGCTTCCTTGGCAATTTCCCGGTCAATGACGATTTTCACGGCCTCATAGGCCATGTAGCCAAGGAACATGACCAGAAGCACCTCGACGAAGGAACCGATCAGCGAGCCGCTGCCCGCAAGCGGCAGTCCCCATTTGGAAGCCAGCAGGTCCAGCGAGGTGAACACGACCAGAATAGTAGCGCCCCGGTCGAACAGATCCCGGAAGGGCGAGCGCCGCGCTTCCCGCTCGGCAGCTTCCGCGCGTGCCTGGGCCAATGTGCTGGCAACATCCTCTTCGCCGCCCTCGCCTGCTTCGGCACGTTTGATGTCCTCGGCAATCTTCTCCTGTGCGGCGGCCGTGTCCAGCCGCGGCAACAGAACCCGGTCGATGAGCAGGATCAGCAGACCATAGGCAACCGCAGCCATCAGCAGCACTTCCAGCGGTGCACCGACCAGACCGATCGCGTCCGGCAAGTCGAGCAGGATACGCACTGCCGAAATCCCCCAGGCCAGGAAGAAATAGGCAACGGCAACAAAGTGCCAGCCGCTGGCCAGAACCCTGCGCCAGATTGGCGCTTCAGCCCCGTTCTTTCCCCGGATCAGCCGCGCAATTACCCTGCGATAGACAATCGCGATGCCGGACAGGATGACCATCGACAGCGCGGAGGCTGCAATCAATGCCAGCTTGTGAACGTCAGACGACAGACCCAGTCGTTCCATCCAGAGGCAGAAGGCAACCGCCGCAAGGGAAATGGCGGAGCCGACAAGCAGCGTCCTGTAGAGCCCGGTCGCTTCCTGATTGGAAAGCGCCAGCAACCGGTGGCTCTCCGCGTCGGGTGCCAGCACATTCAGCCAGACGACACGGAGCGCCAGAAACACCGCCATGGTGCCGACAACCACAAGTGCGGTCTTGTTGGATGCATCAATGCCCGTTCCAACCAGAAGAAAAACCCCGGCCGAAACGGCAAAGAAGAGCCCGACACCGACGAACATCAGGATCGCCCGGGCATATAGATAGATAATCTTGTCAGCCCGTGTCGTCGCGTCCGGCTGGTACCAGGACGCGAATTGCCGGCGGCCCCACCGGTTCACCAGGGCACAGGCCACAAGGCCGAGAACAACGGCAATCAGAATGTCCACCAGCGTCGACGACATCCAGTTGAGACCCCGTTCGCCCCCCTGGGCCCGCAAGGTCTCCACCATCACATCCTGGATCTCCGGAATTTTCTGAACGATGGACTTGAGGACATCCCGGGCCTCGACGGCATCTTCGGTGAACTCGTCCACGGTCTGAAGAAGGCTTGCGCCTTCACCCGCGCCCTCGGCGGGCGCCACTGCAGAGCCAGCCGCTTCCGGCTGCACATTTCCATCTGCCGTTGTTTCAGCGTCAGGAGCCACGGTACCGGTCTCGGTCTTGGTAGACCCCTTTCCGGAAAACAGCCCGGGTATTCCCTGTGCCTGTACCCCTGAGGGCAAACCACCCAGACACAGAAAGAGTGCAAGCACACCTGACAGAAGAAGCAACGTCTTGCCTGGCCTCTTGCGGCCGCCATCGGCAAGACAGGATCGGCGATTGGTTAGATGTGAAAAGCGCATGTCAGCCCCAGGACGAGTCGCGAAAAGGATCCCCGTCTTTCTTGGCACGGATCTGTGCCATTTGAAAGAAAGCCGGCTCTTCGCAAGGAGCTGAAAAAGAAGAGGCCCGATCCTTTCGAACCGGGCCTTACATGCAGGCAGGAGGCGCCTTGCTTAATTGTGTCAGTGCAGCACGTTGTTGTTCCAATGAGCCATCTTGCGCTTGGCTTCGGCGATCGTCATGCGCTCGAACATGGCCATGGCGTCGCTGCGCACATCCGGTGTCAGGCGGTGACGCCAGGGGCCGATGGCCAGCAGGGAACCCACGGTGATGGAGGAGAAGCCGGAAGCCTTGGCAAGGATGACAAACGGCTCCGGATCGGGGCGCACCATCCAGTGGCTGACTTCCTCGACACCGCATCTCACCAGCCAGGCAAAGGTGGCAACCGCTTCTGCGAACCGGTCTTCCGAAGCGAACCGGCGCAGGGCGGCCTCATTGACCATCCCGCGTTTGGCCAGCAGCAGGACCCGGCTGCGCGCTGTTTCGAAGTCGTAGCGGCCCAGCCAGTACTGGTTGGACATGCGCTGTGCCGCGATATCGGCCGCTTCCTCTACACGTTCGGCTTCGTGACCACGGCCGGTTGCATGCAGCTTCCGCCGGACTTCCTCGCTGGCAACCGAGATCAGGCTGGCGATATGCGCTTCGGCAAGATCCGCACGCTCGCTCAAGGAAAGCTGCAGCGTCGCATCGGAGGCAGCATCGCTGATCAGGGCCATGATCGATGCATCCGACAGGCAAGCACCGTCGTTGCTGGCCACCTTGCGCTTGACCTTCAGATCACCACGACGCACCAGCACATCGGTCAGCTCTTCAGACAGAACCTCACGCTGTGCAATGGCGAACCGGTGCGCATTGCCGCGCTTTTCGGCGATCTTGATCAGATCAGCCTCCCGCAGCACGGTGGAGCGCAGCAGGATCGGCTCGGCCACCTCGATTTCGTCATCGGCCAGACGGCGGATGGTTTCTTCCGGACCGCGTCTCAGGCTGGACATCTGGTCAGCGACATAACGGCGAACTTCGTCTTCCACCATGTCGACAAGCCGCAAGAGGACGGAGTCATAAATATCGACCTGCTCGTCGGAGCACCGATCGGAGGTCAGGGCAAACAGGGTTGCGACATGCCGGGCCAGTTCGGCCCTCCGGGCGCTGCCAGCTTCACCGGTCAGCTCCGAGAAGTTCACCAGTTCTGTTTTCAACGCTTCAGTCATGTTCCATTACCAATTTTCACAAGTGTGCCGGTTTGGCGTTGGTACAGAAAATGACGATGAGTTTTAAAGAAGGTCGAAACGCGCTTTTCCAGAATGTAATTGTCTTTTTTTAAAACTTGAGAACAATTCTAACTATATCGCATGTATTCATTACATGTCATTGAAATGTAACAATTTTGACCGCGTCGCCCCCCGCTCGAAGTCACTTTTTTATCCCGTTGAAATCCGAATATTTTTTTCGAAAAAAGATTTTCAAGGGCCGTTTCAGTAGCCTCCGAAGGTCAGAAATCGCGACTGGTTTAAATACATTCGCTGCGCCGCAAGGTCCCTGGAGAGGGACGTGCCCGTCAGCAGCGCACGAGATAAAGAAATATTTCTCTTTCCTTATTGACCCTTCACCAGGCGCGATCTAAATAAAGAAAGAAATATATTTCTTTATTGGAGCCAGCCATGTCCTCCGTCGTCCGTTTTCCCCGTGTCGCCGCCATACCGCCCTCCCGCACCCGCGGTCTCTATCAACTGGCGGCCCTCCTGCGACGGAAACTCGGCAAGGCCCTTTTCCGCCGATCCAGCCATCAATCCATTCCGGACGATCTTCTTTTCGATGTCCTCAGTGACAACGATTTGAGAGCCCGCGAAGAAAACCGGCGGCGGCCGATCATTAGCGGCCCCTGGCGCTAGCTCGTCCATGGACCTGTGTTCGGTTTCAGGATTGCAGCGCCCTCACCCGGAACAAAGGACATAAAAAAACCGGCACCCTGCGGTGCCGGTTTTTTGCTGTTCCTGATCAGCCTTTACTCGGCTGCTGCCAGAAACTCCTTGGTGCCGGTCTTGTTGTCCGAGCCGCCGTCATTGCTTCTGTCGAGCTGCTCCAGAAGCACCCGGCGCTTTTCAGTCGCCTTTTCGATGTTGTCATCCTTGATCGGACCAAACCCGCGGATGAGATCCGGAACCCGGGCGAGCTCGACCAACAGGCCGTAGTGTCCTTCCTGCAGCCGTTTCAGGATCTCGGCAATATCGCCTTCATACTGGCTGATGAGCGCGCGCTCGGTCTTGCGTTCCGCCGTACGGCCGAACGGGTCGTACCATTTGCCGCGCATGCCCTTGAACTTCGCCAGGAAGCTGAACGCGGAGAAGATCCAGGGCCCAAAGGCAATCTTCTGCGGACGGCCGGTCTTCGGATCCTTGCGATGCGCGAGGAATGGCGGCGCCAGATGAACCTTCAGCTTCTTCGGGTCTTCAAAGCGCTGCGCAATCTTCTCCTTGAAGGCGGGATCGCTATAAAGCCGCGCGACTTCATATTCGTCCTTGTAGGCCATCAGCTTGAAGAGCATGTCGGACACTGTCTGCGTCAGGCGGAACGTGCCCGGACCATGCGCTTCGTCAGCCTCTTTGACCTTGCCGACCAGATCCAGATAACGCTGCGCGTAGGCCGCATCCTGATAGGCGGTCAGCTCCTGGGCGTTGAAGGCAATCTTCTCGTCGACGGTAAAGACACGCTGTTTGGCTTCCGACGGCAGCGCCTTGAGCAGCTTTTCCGGATCTGCGGCCAGCACGCGGCCTGCACGGAACGCCTTGATGTTGTTCTTCACCGACGCGCCGTTGAGCTCCAGCGCGGTTTCGATGGCATAGTCCGAGACCGGCAATGCGCCGCTCTGGAACGCCATGCCGACCAGCAGCATGTTGGCATAGATGGCATCGCCCAGAAGCTTCTCGGCAATGTCTGCAGCATTGACGGGCAGATATGTGCCGGAGGCTTTGCGCAGGGCGCTGTCCATCTGCTTTTCATCGAAGGAAAGCGTCTGCTTCAGCACGAATTCCGCAGTCGGGGCCACCTTGGTGTTGGCGACAGTCATCGTGTGACCACGATGGGCGAGCGCGAGCTGATCCGCGTTCGCGGCCACCACCATATCACTTGCGATCAGAAGGTCGAGGCTGGCTGCCGGAACCCGCGGACCTTCAATCGACCTGTTGCCCGCCGCAAAACGCACGTGAGACGTCACCGGGCCACCCTTCTGGGCAAGGCCGGTCATGTCCAGCGTGGAGGCCTGCTTGCCGTCCACATGGGCCGCCATAGCCAGGATCGCGCTGATCGTGGTCACGCCCATGCCACCGATACCGGCCACCAGCGTGTTCCAGGTGCGGTCAAGCGAGGCAAGCGTCGGCAGCGGCAGGGTTTCCACCAGGATGTCGATATCGACATCCGCCTTCTTCGGCTTCTTCAGTGCAGCACCGTTGATCTCGACAAAGGACGGGCAGAACCCCTTGATACAGGAGAAGTCCTTGTTGCAGCTCGACTGGTTGATGACGCGCTTTTCACCGAACGGGGTCGCCAGTGGCTCCACCGACAGGCAGTTGGACTGCACGGAACAGTCTCCGCAGCCTTCACACACCCGGTCATTGATAAAGAGGCGCATGTCCGGATCGGGGAACTGCCCGCGCTTGCGCCGGCGGCGCTTTTCCGCGGCACAGGTCTGGTCGTAAACGATCACCGACACACCCTTGAAGGTCTGGAACTCTTCCTGAACCTCCATCAGTTCGTCGCGGTGGTGAATCTTGGTTCCCGGGGCCAGCGGTGTCCAGGAGCCGTAGCTGTCCGGGTTCTCCGAAACCACCGCGATCCGCTCGACGCCTTCGGCTTCCAGCTGACGGGTGATCTGCGGAACGGTCAGCTGGCCGTCCACCTTCTGGCCACCGGTCATGGCAACCGCGTCGTTGTAGAGGATCTTGTAGGTGATCGGCACATTGGAGGCGAGCGCCTGCCGGATCGCCAGGATGCCGGAGTGGAAGTAGGTGCCGTCGCCGACGTTGGCAAAAACGTGGCTGTCGCCGGAGAAGGGCTGCTGCCCGACCCACAGGACACCCTCGCCGCCCATCGCAATCTGGCCTTCCGTTGTCCGGCCGGCCATTTCCGTCATCGCGTGGCAGCCGATGCCCGGCAGCGAGCGGGAACCTTCCGGTGTCTTGGTCGACGTGGAATGCGGGCAGCCGGAGCAGAAGTAGGGAATTCGGGCAGCGCGTTCCGCATGGCCCTGGGCCCACATGGCCTGTTTGGTCATCCGGTTGGCAACGGCGCGCATTTCTTCCGAAACCACGTCGCCCGGCAGCCAGGTCATGAGGCCTTCGATAAGCTCGGCAACGGACAGTTCCAGAACGTCGGACAGGAACGGCGTCCCGTCCGGACGGCGTTTGCCCCAGATTTCCGGCCGGCTCATTTCCGGCCAGTGGTAGGAGATGTCCTTGATCTGGGATTCCATGAACGCGCGCTTGTGCTCCACCACCAACAAACGTTCTGTGCCACGGGCGAAATCACGCAGGCCGAGCGGCTCCAGAGGCCAGCTCATTGCCACCTTGTAGACCCCGAGGCCCAGCGCCTTGGCAAAGTCCTCGGTAATGCCCATCAGGTCGAGTGCCTGCAGCAGGTCCCGGTAGGCCTTGCCGGAAGCAACAATGCCGTATTTGGGATTGGTCCTCGTACCGAAGGTGACCCGGTCCAGACCGTTGGTCCGCACATAGGCCTGAGCGGCCGGAATACGAAGATCGCGCACCAGACGCTCGGTCTCCAGGCGGTTGCCCAGAAGAAGATCGCGGTTCTGGTGATAGTCCTTGCGCGGATCGCCTTCCAGCGGACGCACCATGCGCAGCCTGTTCGGAGAGATATTGATCGTTGCCGAAGCATCCATCGTGTCGGCAACGCAGATCAGGGCCGTCCAGAGGCTGGTGAAGCGGGACATTTCCAGGCCGTGCAGGCCGTAGTCGAGAACATCCTGGATATCGGCCGGGTTCAGGACCGGAATTTCCGCATGCTCGAAATAGAACTCGCTCTGCGCCGGCAGGATGGAGGATTTAGCAAGGTGGTCATCACCGGCCAAGGCAAGCACCCCGCCGTTGCGATCGGTGCCCGAAGCGTTGGCCTGACGCAGCACATCGCCGGCACGGTCGACGCCCGGCGCCTTGCCGTACCAGATGCCGAAGACGCCGTCGTAAGCGGTCGCCCGTCCAACGCCACCCTCGCCGCGCAGCTTCTGGCTGCCCCACACTGCGGTCGCGCCCAGCTCTTCGTTGACACCCGGCTTGAAGACGACGTCATACCCCTTGAGGTGGCGATGAGCCCGCATCAGCTCTGTGTCGTAACCGGCTAGCGGCGATCCCCGGTAGCCGGAAATGAAGCCGCCCGTTTTCAGGCCGGCCAACTGGTCCATGCGCGCCCGATCAAGCGCCAGCCGGACAAGCGCCTGTATGCCTGTCAGATAGACCCGTCCTTCCGTGGCGACGTATTTGTCCTCCAGGGTAACGGTTGGCATGTGCACGTTCATCCGAATTCCTCCTCAACCGACATCTGGGGCAATGTCCCCCGGCGGCAACCTCACATAATAGGTAATATCATCCTTTTCTCAGGCAATTTCTGTGCTATCGTCACGGCCAATCACCCAGAGGCAGAATAAAAATTCCTAAAATATCCAATGACAGATAAATATCTTCTCGACCCGTCGGACATACGTGTTCTGCGTGTACTGCAACGGGATGCGTCGCTCTCCATTGCCGAAGTGGCAAAGGAAGCGGGCATGAGCCAGACACCTTGCTGGCGCAGGATCAAGCGCCTCAAGGAACAGGGAATCATCCGCCAGATCACTGCCATCATCGACCGCGAATCCGTGGGTCTTGGCTTCGTGGCCTACTCGTTCGTCAAGCTTGCGGTTCCCAGCCGCGAGAACATGGAAACCTTCGACAAGCTGGTACACCATTGGCCCGAGGTCGTGACGTGCGAGCGCATCACCGGTGCCGTCGACTATCTTATCAAGGTTGTGACGGATGATATCAAAACCTACGACAATTTTCTGCGTCTGAAGCTGCTGGACAATACGCTCGTGTCCGATGTGCAGTCTCGCATCGTCGTCAATACGGTGAAGGACACCGTCGCCCTGCCCTTGCGCGAGAGCTGACATCCGACCTTGAACGACCACCAGGTTAGACGTTCAGGTGGCGAACCGCAACGCAGACAGCCCCGCCGGGTCAAGGAAAGGCTGCTTGCCCGCAATCATGCTGGCCAGCAGCCGTCCCGTCACCGGTCCGAGCGTGAAACCGTCATGGGCATGGCCGAAGTTGAGCCACAGGCCCGGTATCTTTGCAGACGGACCAACCACGGGCAGCGAATCCGGCAGACACGGCCTGCTTCCCATCCACGGCTGTTCCTGCAACGACCGCCCAAGCGGAAAAATTTCCTCGGCCCGTCGTTTCGCCAGCTTGACGATCGCCGGATTGGGCGGGGCATCGCGCTCGGCCAGTTCGACGCCAGTGGTCAGGCGAATGCCATTATCCGTCGGTGTCAGGGCGAAGCCGTTTTCGACATCCACAACCGGTCGTGACAGGGACGCCCCGGATAACGGACGATAATGCATGTGGTAGCCACGCTTGACCGCGAGCGGAAAGGTTTCTCCAAGGCGTGCCAGCAGATCCGCGGACCAGGCTCCGAGGGCAACCACTGCCTGACGGGAAAACAATGTGCCGCGTTCCCCCTCGATTTGCCAGCCGCCACGCTCCTGCTTCAGCTTCATCGCATCGGCACGGAAATATCCGCCCCCGTCATGCACGAACCCCCGCCAGAAAGCATCGACCACGGCACCGGGATTGGAGACCGAACAACTTTCCGGCCAATGAACGCCTCTCAGCCCCTGCGCCGTCAGGCCAGGCTCCAGCGTTCCGATCTCACCAGCCGACATTTCCCGATAGGAAACGCCAAACACTCGTGCGTATTGGCGTTCGGTTTCGCTTGCCTGGAAGGCAGTCTCCGAGCGGTAAAGATGCAGCCAGCCCCCCTGGCGGTAAAAGCGGTTGGCATTGGTCGCATGCGCCAGGTCCAGATGCTCCTCGACGGCGAAGGCTCTCAACGGAGCAATCGCCCGCGAATAGGTCTCGACCCCGCGGGCATTGCCTGCTGCGTGGAACTGGCGCAGCCACGGCAACATGCGCAGCACGGTGGCCATATCCAGCGAAACGGCACTGGAGCGGCCGAAAAGGATCGCCAGAAGCGTGAGCGGATGCGTGGGCACCGCATGCGGCACGAAGCCATTGCGCTGGACAATCCCGGCATTGCCGAAGGAAGCTTCCTCGCCCGGGTGCTTGCGGTCGATCAGCGCAACAGACAGGCCCAGCCGCTGCAGATGCAGTGCCGTCGACACGCCGACGATACCGGCGCCGAGCACCATCACGTCGAAGGATTGCGTTTGCCTGGTTTTTGCTGTCATGCCTGTTCCGGACGGTGCCCTAATACTGGCGTCCGAGGTCCGGATCCTTTAAGAGGCGCGGAAGTGCCTGCCACAACTCGCGGTTCAAAGGACAACTTAAGATGATTCGATGGTGTGGTGCAGGCTTGGCATGGATCGGGCGCAACGGAACGGCCGCCCTTGCTGTGAGTATCTTCATCGGCATGGCCTTGCCGGCGCTGTCCGCCTATCTGCGGCCCTACCTGACCGTTGCCGTCTTCAGCCTGTTGACCCTGGCTTTTCTGCGGGTCGACACCTTCGCGATCCGCATGCGCCTGCGTCGCCCCGCGCTTCTGATTGCCGCCCTCCTGTGGATGATGCTCGGCGCGCCCCTGCTGACGTGGCTGCTGATCGACCTCTCCGGCCTGAAGGCCCTTGGCCCCGATGTGATGCTGGCTCTTTTCATCGCAACCGCCGCTCCCCCGGTGATGGCGGCTCCTGCCTTCATCTATTTGCTCGGCCTTGATGGCACCCTCAGTCTCGCGCTTTCTGTTGCCGCTCTGATCATCACCCCGCTGACGGCCCCCTTCATCGGCGAGTTGATGCTCGGGCCCGCCCTGCCTCTCAGCGTCGGCGGGCTAGCCATCCAGCTCTCCTTGCTGCTCGCAGGCGCCTTTGCGGTCTCGATCGCCTTTCGCAAACTGGCCGGTGAAGAGCGCCTGGCTCGCTCCTCCCACCACATCAGCGGTCTCAATGTGCTGCTGCTGTTGGTCTTTGCCATAGCTGCCATGGACGGTGTCGCCGCGAGCTTTGCCGCAAAACCACTGTTCACGCTGGGCCTTACCGCCATCACCTTCTGCCTCGCACTGGTACAGATTGCTCTAAGCCTGCTGCTGTTCTCACCGGCGAGCCGAGAAGACGCCTACGCGATCGCCCATACCTGTGGCACCAGAAACATGGGGCTGATGGTCGCCGCCTTCGGTGGCACCCTGCCCGAATTCACCTGGCTCTGGTTCGCTGTCGGCCAGTTTCCGATCTACATCCTGCCCCTGTTCCTGAAACCGTTTGTACGGGTGTTCTGCCGTCTGAACGTGAAAACTGTGACGTAGCACACCTGACAGGCGAACGTGCTAGGCTTACCACTTGCCAGGTCAAACACTTCGCGTGAGGTAAGTGCCGTGTCCGTTCTGCCAGCCACCGTCAAATCCCTGTGCTCATCGGCGGGCCGCAGTCTTCTGTGTGCCGCAACGCTCCTGCTTGCCGGCGCGAGCTTCGCCCCGGTTGCAATGGCTGGAGACACCGCAGAGCTTCAGCTTCTCGGCTTTTCCAGGAACGGCGATTTCTTCGCCTTTGAGCAGTTCGGCGTCCAGGACGGATCCGGCTTCCCCTATTCTGAGATCTTCGTTGTCGACGTGATCGGCGATACCTGGGTGCCGCCGTCTCCCTTCCGCCTGCGCAAGGATGTCGACACCGGCCCGGGTGAAGCGGCCGACAATGCCCTGTCGGAGACCAGGGCGGAGAACCGTCTTGCCGCCCAGCCGCTGCTCCAGGACAAGGCCATTGCCGGTAAAGGCCAGACCGTCGGCTTCAATCCACGCACCGAATTGACATCCGATCCCCACAAGATGCTGGTTGCCCCGCGCGTCACTTTCCTGTCCGGTGACGATCCAATAGACCTCACCCTGTCGGAATACTCTCTGCCGAATACCCAGTGCCAGAGCTACGGCGCCGAGACCAAGGGGTTCCGCCTGACCATGGTCCACAATGGTATCACCCGCATCCTCAACGAGGACAACAGCGTGCCTGAAAGCCGCCGTTGCCCGCTGGCTTACCGGATCGAGCGCATCGTCACCCATTTCCCCGATGAAGCCCCGCCCGTCTTTGCCGTGCTCATCCAGATGGACAGCCTTGGCTTCGAAGGGCCGGACCGCAGATATCTGGCGATAACGGGACGTCTTTGAGCTTCTAAACCGATTGAGGCCGGCTCGGGTATCTTGCCCAGTCGCATCAGAAGTGCTAGCGCGGCGGCAACATCAGAAAACGGGACGATAACGGCCCGTCTGGCCTGTCCGGGAGTTTGCCATGCCGCGCGACATCAAGATTGCCCCCTCCATCCTCGCCTCCGATTTTTCCAAACTCGGCCAGGAAGTCCGCGACGTGGTGGAAGCGGGAGCCGACTGGATCCATCTCGATGTCATGGACGGCCACTTCGTGCCGAACATCACCTTCGGCCCGGATGTCATCGCCAAGCTGCGCCCGCACACGGACAAGATCTTCGACACCCACCTGATGATCGCGCCCTGCGATCCCTACCTGGAAGCCTTTGCAAAGGCAGGATCCGACATCATCACGGTTCATGCCGAGGCCGGCCCGCATCTCGACCGGTCTCTGCAGGCAATCCGCAATCTGGGCAAGAAGGCCGGTGTCTCGCTGAACCCGTCGACGCCGGAAAGCGTCATTGAATATGTTCTCGACCGGCTGGACCTCATTCTGGTGATGACGGTCAACCCGGGTTTCGGCGGTCAGAAATTCATCCAGTCGCAGGTCGAAAAGACCCGCCGCATCCGCCAGATGATCGGCGACCGCCCGATCGATCTCGAAATCGACGGCGGCGTCACCCCCGAAACCGCCCCCCTCGTTGCAGCGGCTGGTGCCAATGTTCTGGTGGCAGGGTCCGCAGTCTTCAAGGGCGGCACGGTCGAAAGCTATGCCGGCAATATCTCGGCGATCCGCAAGGCCGCGGAAGAGGCTTGAAGGCGGCGCGAGCTCTTTTAGAGTGCCCGGGTCATACGTCATGGGCTAAGCGCCTTTAAGGCAAACGCTGTTTTTGGCGGAAACGTTGCCACCGGCTGAGCAAGCGGCCCATCCTTCGAGACAGGCCTTTGGCCTTCCTCAGGATGAGGTGGCGGGAGGTATCAAGGCTGGGTGGCTGGAAGGCTGGGAGGCTGGGAGGCTGGGAGGCTGGGAGGCATCTTGCACCTCAGACTTCCCACACAAACACCCTCATCCTGAGGAGGACCTTTAGGTCCGTCTCGAAGGATGGGCCACACCCCCAACCGGCCCGTCCATTATTTGTCCAAGCCATGATATCCAGCATCGATGAAGGTTACTTTCTATATCCTCAGATGTTCGAACGGCAGCTATTACACAGGCGTCACGCGAAAGGATCTCGCGAGCCGAGTTAGTGAACATCAGCAAGGAACGTACGACAGTTACACAGCGCGCTACCGACCGGTTGAACTGGTGTTCAATTGCGAGTTCGAGCAGCTCACTGACGCAATTGCCTGTGAACGGCAGGTAAAGGGATGGCGGCGTGACAAGAAAGAAGCCTTGATCAAAGGTGAGTTCGACCTGCTTCCCGCGCTGTCGAAACGGGGTGAAACCGCATCAAAAAATTGAGCAAGTGGCCCATCCTTCGAGACAGCGCTTCGCGCTTCCTCAGGATGAGGTGGTGGGAACCTCTGATGTTCTGAAGCTTAGAGGCCATGAGGCCCTGATGTTCTCAGGCTCTGAGACAACTTTCACCTCAGACTCCCCACACAAACACCCTCATCTTGAGGAGGACCGTCAGGTCCGTCTCGAAAGATGGGCCCAAGGCACATTTTCCCCACGCCAGGCTGGCGCACACCAAATACTTCCGCATCGCGTCTTTCCGTTAAGACAATCCCTCGGTTAAGCTCTCCCCGTTAAAGACTGGGGGAATCGTCTTGGCGCATATGCAACGCAGTATCGGTCTGCTGAGCCTCACCTTTGTGGCGATCAGTGGAATTCTCGGATCTGGCTGGCTGTTCGCGCCCTTGATGGCTGCGCAAGCTGCCGGGCCGTCATCACTCATCGCCTGGATGATCGGCGGCTTCGCGATGCTGCTTCTTGCCGCCACCTTCGCCGAGATCGCGGCGATCCTGCCGGTTGCAGGGGGCATCGGCCGTGTGCCGCATTTCTCCCACGGGTCAGTCGTCTCCATGACAATGGGCTGGACGGCCTGGGTTGGCTACAATACCACCGCCACCATCGAGGTGGAGGCAGTACTGCGCTACTCCAAGAGCCTTGCCCCCTGGCTTTACGGGTCAGACGGGCTGCTCAGCGCTGCCGGACTGGCGGTTGCCTGCGTCCTGCTGGCGGTCTTCACGGTTCTCAATGCCTTTGGCGTCCGCTTCTTTGCCCGTCTCAACACGGCGCTCACCTGGGTCAAGATCCTTGTCCCGGCCGGATTGGCCGCCGTTATCCTCACCTCCGAGTTCCGATATGCCAACTTCAGCGAATACGGCGGCTTTGCCCCCGAGGGGCTGAAGGGCATTCTTTCGGCGATCTCCACCGGTGGCGTGATCTTCGCCCTGATCGGGTTCCGCCACGTGATCGACATGGCCGGGGAAGCCCGCAATCCGAAGGTGAACGTGCCGCTGGCGCTGGTGATCAGTCTGGTCGTCTGCCTGCTGATCTATGGCGGCCTGCAGCTCGCCTTCCTGGGCGCCCTTGATCAGTCACAGCTCAAGCAAGGCTGGGCGGCGCTCAGCTTCCCGGGCGAGCTGGGCCCCATGGCGGCCCTTGCGACCGCCGTCGGCGCGCTCTGGATCGTCAGCATTCTGGACAGCAGTGCCCGCATCTCCAGCTTTGCCTCGGCGCTAGTTTCCGTCGGCTCGAATGCCCGCCTCGGCCTTGCCATGGCCCAGAACGGTCTCTTTCCGAAGTTCATGGAAACCCTTTCGGCGCGCGGCGTGCCGCTGTTCGCTTTGCTGATCAACTTCGTTGTCTCGGCTTTGTTCTTCTTCATTCTGCCATTCAACGAAGTGCTCGCCCTCAACACGTCATCCATCGTGTTGTCTTTCGTCGTCGGCCCTGTCGCCGTGCTGGCCTTCCGCCAGCTGATGGCCGACGCCCCGCGCGCCTTCGTGCTGCCGGCTGCGCCTGTCACCGGGTGTCTTGCCTTCGTAGTCGCCAGCCTGATCATCTACTGGAGCGGCTGGGACACCATGCTGCATCTGGGCGTCTGCCTGCTCATCGGTTTCCTGCTGATGATCTACCGCAACAGCAGAGGCGGCTTCGATAGCC
Source organism: Labrenzia sp. THAF191a (assembly GCF_009363335.1). Taxonomy (GTDB): domain Bacteria; phylum Pseudomonadota; class Alphaproteobacteria; order Rhizobiales; family Stappiaceae; genus Roseibium; species Roseibium algicola. The sequence continues at coordinate 3,715,361 of NZ_CP045333.1, read as the reverse complement.
TGGACTGGCGCGAGGCGGCCTGGCTTGCTCCCTATCTTGCAGGTCTTGTGCTCATTTCCTGGCTTGGATCCTTCGGCGGCGGTGCGGGCTACCTGCCGGTCGGACCGGATATCGCCGTGGTTTCTGCTCTGGCAGTCGCGGTCTACATCCTGGCGGTGCGTCTGCGCCTTCGCCAGGACAAGTTCGATCTCTACATGGCCGAGGAAAAGGCTGACGAGCGGATGGAATACGGCGACGGCGCGTGAGGCTGTTCAAGATCCAGCCTAGCTGAAACGACGGCCAGGCACGGGTTTCCCCGCCTGCCCTGGCAGCTTGTCCTTCAAACCCGAGGGATAGAGCTCAAGCCCTTTGGCGGCCAGTTCGTCAAGCGTGATCCAGCGTGCCGTCCCGACCGTGTCATCGTTCACTTCGTAAACGATGGTATCGGTCCGGTAGTAGCTGTTGTCGGTAAAATGGGCGTGGCACAGGAAAACAATCTCGTGGCCTGCGACGCCATGATGATCGTAGATGTTCTCCATGACGATATACTCGTCGAGCAGAGTGATCCTTGCTCCCAGTTCTTCCAGGAACTCACGCTGGAGCGTATCGCGCCAGGGCTCGCCAAACTCCACGGTGCCGCCAAGCGGCCTCATGCCGGTGATACGCCCCGTATCGTTCCGCACGTCGGACAGAAGCAGCGCGTCATCCTGCCAGATCAGGGCAAGAGCCTTGACCGCAATCGTGTTAGCCGGCCGCCAGATTGTCATCCGTGTCTCCTCAAAGACAGTCGCATCGCTCTCATGTGCACCGTAAAATTCACATTCGGGCACTTTGCTGCAAGCAAAAACCGCGTCTCCGCATTGAAGGGGCAGCGCCCCTCTGCTATTCCGCAGCCAGATTTTCCACATACGAGGTCCATTCGCCGATGATCCCGCGCTATTCCCGTCCCGACATGGTTGCCATCTGGTCGCCGGAATCGAAGTTCCGCATCTGGTTCGAGATCGAGGCCCATGCCTGCGACGCACTGGCCGAGCTCGGGGTCATTCCGAAGGAAGCGGCAAAGACCATTTGGGAAAAGGGTGGGAGCGCCACGTTCGACATCGACCGCATCGACGAGATCGAGCGCGAGACCAAACACGACGTCATCGCCTTCCTGACTCATCTGGCGGAAATCGTTGGCCCGGATGCCCGTTTCGTGCACCAGGGCATGACCTCTTCCGATGTGCTCGACACCTGCTTCAACGTCCAGCTGGTCAAGGCAACCGACATGCTGCTGGCCGACATGGACGCCCTGCTTGCCGCGATCAAGCGCCGGGCAATGGAACACAAGGACACCGTCTGCATCGGCCGCTCCCACGGCATCCATGCCGAACCGGTAACCTTTGGTCTGAAGATGGCCGAAGCCTATGCCGAGTTCGACCGCTGCAAGAAGCGCTTGCTGGCGGCTCGTGAGGAAATCGCCACCTGCGCCATTTCCGGTGCGGTCGGCACCTTCGCAAATATCGACCCTGCCGTGGAAGAACACGTCGCCAAGGCCATGGGCCTCCAGGCCGAACCGGTCTCCACCCAGGTGATCCCGCGTGATCGTCACGCAATGTATTTCGCGACCCTCGGCGTGATCGCCTCCTCCATCGAGCGCGTGGCAACGGAAGTCCGCCACCTGCAGCGCACCGAGGTTCTGGAAGCGGAAGAATTCTTCTCCAAGGGCCAGAAGGGCTCGTCGGCAATGCCGCACAAGCGCAACCCCGTCCTGACCGAAAACCTGACCGGTCTTGCCCGTATCGTCCGCGGCTTCTCCATTCCCGCAATGGAAAACGTGGCTCTCTGGCACGAGCGCGACATTTCGCATTCTTCCGTCGAGCGCATGATCGGCCCGGACGCGACCATCACCCTGGATTTTGCTCTGGCCCGCCTGACGGGCGTTATCGACAAGCTGCTGGTTTATCCGGAGCGCATGATCGGCAACATGGACCGTCTCGGTGGCCTTGTGCATTCCCAGCGTATCCTGCTCGCCCTCACCCAGGCAGGCTCCTCCCGCGAGGACGCATACCGTCTGGTCCAGCGCAACGCCATGAAGGTCTGGGACAGCTACCAGGTGGCCGGTGCTGCCTCGGTCGACTTCCTGACCGAACTTCTGAACGACGCGGATGTGCGCAAATATCTGTCCGAAGAAGAAATCCGCGACCGCTTCGACCTCGGCTACCACACCAAGAATGTCGATGTAATCTTCGAACGGGTGTTCGGCGAAGCTTAAGGCGCCACCGAAACGCGGTGGGTTCGTCATCCCGGACGCAGCGACGCGAAGATCCGGGATCGGAGAACCAGGTCGTAACGACATTGGGAGAGCCACGGCAAAACCTGTGGCTCTCCAATCCCGGCTCGCACTTCGGTTGGCCGGGATGGCCCCGGAAGATAAAACGAAGGCAGCGAGGACCGGAGGTATTCGCCTCCCTTTCCTCTTTGGTCGGGAGATTGCACATGTCCGGCGAAAAATCCCTTGTTGCCTGGCAGCGCATCGAAGCGCTTTTCATCCTGATTGCTTCGCTGGTCCTCTATTTCTGGACAGGGGCACCGTGGCTGACGTTTGTCATCCTCATTCTGGTGCCCGACCTGTCGATGCTGGGCTACTTGGCCAATCCACGCGTTGGCGCCCTGATCTACAATCTCTTTCACACCTACATCGGCCCGGCCCTCCTGATGGGGCTTGGCGTCCTGCTCACGGATTATGATCTGGATCCCTACGCCTTCTGGGATTTTGCTCCGATCGCGATCATCTGGACCGCCCACATTGCGTTCGACCGGGTTCTGGGCTACGGCCTGAAGAGCCCTGAAGGGTTCAAGATCACTCACCTTGGCCGGATCGGCCGTCAGGATAGCTGAATCATGAAAATCGCCGTCGTCTCGGACATTCACGGCAATGTCCTGGCCCTTGAGGCCGTGCTTGCAGACCTGAAACTGGAAGCACCGGACCTGATCGTCAATCTGGGTGACTGCATTTCCGGTCCGCTCTGGCCGGAGGAAACTGCTGCCATCCTGCGTGAGACTGCCTGGCCGACCGTTCGCGGCAACCATGACCGTGTCGTCCTGGACGATCCGATCGACAAAATGGGACCGACCGACGTCTTTGCCGCAGAGCGTCTTTCCCAGGCAAGCCGCGACTGGCTGGCAACAAGCCAGCCGACCATACGCCTGACGGACGAGATTTTCCTGTGTCACGGCACCCCGGACAACGATGACCGCTACCTGACTGAAAAGGTGGATGGGCCGAAGGGACACTTGCCGGACGAACAGACCTTGCTGGACGAGTTGAAGGGCGAAACCGCTCCCGTCATCTGTTGCGGTCACACGCACATTCCAAGGGTCATCCGTCTTCAGAAAACCGGGCAGATCCTGCTCAATCCGGGCAGCGTCGGCTTGCCGTCCTACGAAGACGACCATCCGCACCGGCATGTCATGGAAGCCGGCAGTCCGCATGCCCGCTATGCCCTGATGACAAACAATCACGGAGCATGGAACTTTCAGGAAAAGATCCTGACATATGATTGGGATACGGCAGCCGCCGAAGCGGAAAAGAACGGGCGTCCGGGTTGGGCCCGTGCCCTGAAACACGGATTTTACGGCCCACTTTCCTGAGATCTTCGCGATCACAAATGACGGAGCATGACCATTTCGGGGAACGAAGCCGGGCGCTCCACGTTTTATATCCATGATTAGCATGGAGTATGTGATGTCGATCTGGAAATCCGTTTTAAGTCACGCCGCCATTGGCGGTCTTGCAGTGAGCCTGGCTTTGCCGGCCTTCGCCGCTCCGCTACCGCTGCTCAAGACCGCGCCGGTGCCGGTTCAGACGCACTCGGAAGCCCCGGCGAACGTCCTCAAGGTCGACCACAGAAGAGGCCATAACCCGCATCGCGGCTACAACAATCGTAACGGACGCCACTATTACAACGGGCACCGGGGTTACCGGAAATATCGTCAGGGCTACCGGCGTTACAACGGCTGGTGGTTCCCGCCGGCTGCTTTTGCCTTCGGCTTCGGCGTTGCTCCGGGCCCCCGCTATGCGGCCCCACCTCGCTACGCAGCCCCCCCGCGCTACGCCGCCCCGCCTCGCTACGGCCGTGGCTACAGCCCGGCGCACTATCAGTGGTGTGGTCAGCGTTATCGGTCTTACCGCCCTGGCGACAACAGCTTCCAGCCCTATCACGGACCACGCCGTGTATGCGTCTCGCCCTATGGGCCGTGATTCAAGCTGAAGCCGACAAACATCGAGCCGGTCCTTTGGGCCGGCTCTTTTAGTTTGCCCCAGCCGTCACCCCGAAGGCTGAGAAACGCAAACGGCGCTCAGATCCGAAGGCCGATACCTTGCCAGCTGATTCTTCCAGCCTACCAAACATCCGGCACCTTCCTTGCCGCGATTGACAAGCGCCCGGAAAAACTGCGAGACAGCGGCACATCTTCGACAGCCACGCAAAAGGTGTACCCCGTGAAAATTTCAGACACCGATATTCTGCTTGTTCCAGGTTACGGTCAGACGCTGCCGGGCCATTGGCTGTTGCGCTGGCGCGACAAGATGCCGACGGCCCGGGTCGTGAAACAGGCAGAGCTGCATCGTCCGAGCAAGAAGGAATGGCTGGAAACGCTGGTGAAAGCGGTTGCTTCCGCCGAACGGCCCGTTGTGCTTGTCGCACATTCGCTTGGCTGCATCCTGGTCGCCCACGGCGCCCATGCGCTGAAGGACAAGATTGCCGGCGCCTATCTCGTCGCTCCTTCCGACTGGGACCGCGAGGAGCTGGTGGCGGAATTCGATGGCGGCGACTTCAAGCCCATTCCCGAACATCCCTTGCCCTTCCCTGCGCACCTTGTCGCCAGCCGGGACGACCCATATTGCGACTACGCCCGTGCCGAGCATTTCGCCAAGGTCTGGGGCACCACCTTCCAGGACGCCGGAGCCGCCGGCCACATCAACCTGGAAAGCGGCCACGGCCCCTGGCCGGAAGGCATGATGTCCTTTGCCCATTTCATGAAGAAGCTCGGCTGACGGCTGTCAGGTCCGTGCAGAGGAAGCGTCCATCAACGCTCCGAGGCGCGTGGCCACCCAATAGCTCACCGGAATGGCGATAGCGGCGCCTGTCGCCGCACCGCCGACCAGCAGCAGAGCATTGAATGTGCCGACACCGTAGATCGATAACGGAACCAGTGCACCAAGGCCGGCAAGCGTCGGGCCGATGATGATGAACAGGATCATTGCCAGTTTCCACATGAGGATCTCCCATCGGGAAAGCGGCGGTTCTCCGTCCTGAGCTACAGCGGCAACAGTGGTTGATTATGAGACATAATCAACTTTGTTGTTGAAGCTCAGAACCGTCGCGGTTTCGATATCTGAATACTTTCGCAATATCGAAATTATGACATTGACCCAGGTCAAGCTTCCGCAAGAAGAGCAAATCAATATCCGGCGGCGGGTCCTGTGCCCTGCTCCGCCAGCCAGGCCACTTCCTTGAGCGCCGCCCGGGCGGAATGGTCAAGAAAGAGCGTGTCGACGCCGTGTGACATCAACCGGAACCCCTGATTATAGGCTTCCTCGACCTTGTCGGCGTTGAGGCAGAAAACCCCGGCAAGTTTTCCGGCCGCGAGCGCCTTTTCCGCAATCTCACCGGCAACTTCGCCGGTATGTGCCCCGTTCGGATCGAGCGAAGCGCCTTTTGACAACGCAAGGGAAAGATCGCTCGGACCGACAAACACGCCATCAAGACTGTCGACGCTCAGGATCTCGTCCAGCGCGTCGATCGCGTCCTGGGTTTCGATCATGGCAAAGGCAAGGGTCTGTGCATTGGCGTTTTCGAGATACTGGTCCCGCGTCTGGCCGCTCAGCATGGCTGCCCGGAACGGCGACCAGCTGCGTTCGCCGATCGGCGGATACTTGACAGCCCGCGCAAAGGTTTCCGCGTCGCGAAGGGAATTGATCATCGGCGCGATGATGCAATCGGCCCCCATGTCGATCAGCCGTCCCGCCAGGGCGTTGTCACCGACGGGAATGCGGGCAATGCGGTGTGCCCCGGCAAGAGCAATGGCTGCCATCGCCTCGCACGCCGATGCAAAATCATACATGCCGTGCTGAAGATCGAGCGTAACCGCCTCGTATCCCGAGCGCGCAAACAACTCCGGAACCATGGGCGCGGACAATTGGGACCAGCCGGTAATGACGGCTTTTCCGGAACGCAACTTGTCGGCAAGAAAGGCATTATCTGACACGGGTCGTCTCCTCCGATAGAGGAGGTATCAAATCCGTCCGCCGACACAACCGCAAGCGCTGTTTTTGCAATTCTGGGAGCTTGGTTGACGCCAAGGGAGATGGGGATTTTCTTCTTCCAGGCCGGAAAAGCCCCAACTTGCCGATCATCATGCCCGTCAAAAAAAACGCCCGCCGTTTCCGGCGGGCGTTTGAAACTGACAATCGAAGAAAGCTTCGATCAGCCTTCTTTCTGCAACTGGTCGACAGCCGTGTGCATCAGTTCGTCCATGGTGCGACGAATCTGATGATCGGACTGCTCGACCTTGTTTGCGTCGAAATCTTCGCGAAGCTTGCGGAAAACGTCTTCCTCGCCCGGCTCTTCGAAATCGGCCCGGACAACTTCCTTGGCGTATTCGTCGGCCTTCTCGCCTTCAAAGCCCAGAAGACCTGCCGCCCACAAACCCAGCAACTTGTTGCGGCGTGCGGTTGCCTTGAACCGCAGCTCCTCGTCATGCGCAAACTTGTTTTCAAACCCCTGCTCGCGCTTGTCGAATGTGCTCATACTCATCGTCTCCTGAACTGCGCTGATGCACTTCCCCCCATATGGGGCTGATTTGGTCTCTTGCATATCCCCGCAAGCCGATCAAATCAACGCAGTACGTACACTCATGCGTCAAAAGCATAACCGCCCTGCGAACTCTCCGGAAACATAAGATTGTACTTTTGCCCGGCTTCGGTTAAGTTCCGCGCCGCAAAACAGGGCCTGCTGCCTTCAAGCATCGGCCGGTTGACGACAAACGTCCCGGTGGATTTTCAGACAAGGTAAGCATGTTCCGTCAAAGGTTTCTCTAAAAGATACGGTATAGCCTATGAACCGCCGCCGGCGCATTTACGAAGGTAAGGGCAAGATCCTTTACGAAGGTCCGGAACCGGGAACCCTGGTTCAGCACTTCAAGGACGACGCGACTGCCTTCAACAACAAGAAACACGAGATTGTTGACGGCAAAGGCGTGCTCAACAACCGGATTTCCGAATATATCTTCAATCATCTGAATGCCATCGGCATCCCGACTCACTTCATTCGCCGCCTCAACATGCGCGAACAGCTGATCCGGGAAGTCGAGATCATTCCGCTGGAAGTGGTCGTGCGCAACGTCGCCGCCGGTTCCATCGCCACCCGTCTGGGCCTGGAAGAAGGCACGCAGCTGCCGCGCTCCATCATCGAGTTCTATTACAAGAACGATGAGCTCAACGACCCGATGGTCGCCGAAGAACACATCACCGCCTTTGGCTGGGCCACCCCGCAGGAACTGGACGACATGATGGCGCTTGCCATCCGTGTCAACGATTTCCTGTGCGGCCTGTTCCTGGGCGTCGGCATCCGTCTTGTCGATTTCAAGATCGAATGTGGCCGTCTGTTCGAAGGCGACATGATGCGCATCGTCGTCGCCGACGAGATTTCCCCGGACAGCTGCCGCCTGTGGGACATCGAAACCAACGACAAGATGGACAAGGACCGCTTCCGCCGCGACATGGGCGGCATGCTGGAAGCCTACCAGGAAGTTGCCAAGCGGCTGGGGATCATGATCACCAGCGAACGTCCGGCAGGCTCCGGACCGACCCTGGTCAAGTAAAACCCGCTGCTGATGCAGTATTGACACAGGCCGGCGCAATCGCCGCTAACGGCCCTAACGTCAGTATTGCAACCAAAGGTATTGCAAACTATGACGCCCCCTTGTTCAACGAGGGGGCGTCATGTCTTTTAGATTTTCTTTCATTTTCAAAGCCGTATCGATTGCACTTCTGTGCGGCTTTCTTGCAGCCTGTCAAACCACGGGCCTGAAGCCCGGCAGCATATCCTCCAGCTTTGCACCCAAGGGTTGGGCCAGCAAGCAGAACGGCAACAAGGCCGTCTATGTTTGTCTGCCATCCACCTGCAAATCGCCTGAAGTTGTCGTTGTGGGTCCGATCGAGGTCAAGGGCGACACGGAAACAGCCATCCGGCAAAACCTGATCTCTGCCGAATTGATGAATGCCGTCGGCAACATTGCGAACGTGGCCTCGAAGGGGCAGGTCCGTCTCAAAACCAATCGCCGTGTCGTCACCAAATCCTATTCCGGCTTCGACATGACTGCCAGGTACCGGACGGACAAAGGCAACGTCTATGTTGCCGCACGCATCATCATTCAAAACGACCGCGGCAGCACCGTTGCCTCCTTTGCGACATCAAGCTCCAGGGCAAAGACAAATCTCGACCGCTTCCTGAAGCAGACAACGATCAAACGCCTGCCGTAAATCGCAGGTTTTCTGCACACAGGCCTTTCGCAAATGGGGCTCCTCGTGTATGGGGAGCCCCAAAGTCATTCAACTGCAGAATCTGCAGTCTGCTGCGGGGATCCCAATCATGAAAGCACGTGTGATCGTCACCCTGAAAAACGGTGTTCTCGATCCTCAGGGAAAAGCCATCGAAGGCGCGCTCGGCGGCCTCGGCTTCGGCGACGTCGGCTCCGTTCGTCAGGGCAAGGTGTTCGATGTCGAACTGACCGGCACCGACAAGGAAGCCGCCAAGGCTGAACTGGAGCAGATGTGCGAAAAGCTGCTCGCCAACACTGTCATCGAGAACTACGCGATCGAGATCGCCTGACCGAAACTTCGACACCGGGGCACCACCGATGGATGACGATACCCGCACGGCCCTGATCTTCATGGCCACCAAAGCGGCGATATTCATCCTGGTGCCCGCAATCGCGGCCTTGATAGCCGTACTTGTTCTGCTCTGAACCGACTGGATTGCACACATGAAAACCGCAGTCATCGTTTTCCCCGGCTCCAACCGCGACCGCGACATGTTCCACGCACTGGAACTGATCACCGGCACCAGGCCGCAGAGCGTCTGGCACACGGAAAGCACCCTGCCGGATGTGGATCTTGTGGTTGTTCCCGGCGGCTTTTCCTACGGCGACTATCTGCGCTCCGGTGCAATTGCAGCCCGCTCCCCGATCCTCAAGGATCTTGTTGCCAAGGCCGACAGCGGCGTCGCCGTCCTTGGCGTTTGCAACGGCTTCCAGATCCTGACCGAGGCCGGCCTGCTTCCCGGTGCCCTGATGCGCAACGCCGGCCTGACGTTCGTCTGCCGCGAAGTCCTGATGGAAACGGTCAACACCGCGACGCGGTTTTCCTCGAAGTTCGAAAAAGGCCAGGTCTGGCGTTGCCCGGTTGCCCATCACGACGGCAACTACTTCGCCGACGCTGACACGCTGAAGCAGATCGAAGACAACGGCCAGGTCGTTTTCCGCTATGCGGGCGACACAAATCCGAACGGCTCCATCAACAACATTGCCGGCATCATGAATGCCAAAGGCAACGTTCTCGGTATGATGCCGCACCCGGAAAACCTGATCGAGCCGCTCAATGGCGGCCTCGACGGGCGGATCCTGTTCGAAAGCCTGCTGGAAGCAGCCTGAAAATCATCCGGGAGGCGGACATGACGGACCTGACACTCGACAAGGACGCCAGAACCCGCCTCGCCTCCGAGATCAAGCATTATCTCGAAACAGACCTGGACATCGACATCGGCAACATGGATGCCGAATTGCTGATCGATTTCCTGACACCATCTCTCGGGGCCAGGTTCTACAACCTCGGACTCAAGGACGCCCAGGCGCTGCTCGCCCGCAAGGTCGACGACATCAACGACGAACTCTACGCCTTGGAAAAACCGGTACAGGATCGCGGTTGAGCTGCACTGGGCGACGTGGCGTGGTTAGTGCCGTCCAGTTGGAATTCCGCAGGCTAGAAGTCTTCCCCCCCTCACCCTCCTTGTCATCCCCGCGAAGGCGGGGATCCAGTAACCGGCCGCCTGGACCGCTTTACCCATCCCGTCAGCCCTGAAGGCTACTGGATCCCGGTCTTGGCGCTTTGCGCCAAACCGGGATGACAAGAGGGTTGGGAAAGACGCAGTCGCCTGACCATCGAAGTATGAATGCGGTACCTACACGCGCTCCAATCCGCCAGAACCTCACGAACCAAAGCCGCCCTCACCTCCCTTGTCATCCCCGCGAAGGCGGGGATCCAGTAACCGGCTGCCTCGACCGCTTTGCCCATCCCTTTGGCCCTTATGGCTACTGGATCCCGGTCTTGGCGTTGTGCACCAAACCGGGATGACAAAAACGGGGCCTAGAGAGGTTCAGCGAACAGACGGTTCAGGCCGCCTGGCTGCGCTTTTGTTTGGGAGAGTAGCCGAACCGGCGGGAGAAGGCCCTGGAAAAGGCCGCCGGACTTGCGAAGCCGCAGAGGCTCGCGACGGCCTTGACCTGCCTGCCGGTTTCCAGCTCCGAGCGGGCAATATCCAACCGCCAGTTCGAGAGATAACCCATGGGTGTCGTCCCGACGAGTTCCTTGAACGTCACCGCGAACTGGGTGCGCGACATGCCGGCGGTCTCGGCCAGTTTTTCCAGCGTCCAGTGTTCTCCGGGCACCTCGTGGATTGCCACCAGGGCGGCTGCGATCCGCGGGTTTGCAAGACCGTTCAGGAGGCCGGTATCGGCCTTGCCCTCTTCCATGGCATGACGCAGCAGGCGGATCACCACCACTTCGCACAAACGCTGGAAGGCAGCCTGCCCGCCGCACCTGGGCATTGTCGCCTCCTCGATCAGCGGCGTCACGACAGCGGTGAGATATGGATCTTCCGACATGGGCACGGAAATGCAGTCCGGCAAGGCACTGACCAATTGCCTGCCGACACCTGATATCTTGATCCGGGCAGCGACAAGCGACGTTTCGTCGGGGGCTGCTTCCATGCCGGCAAGTACGGCAGATCCGTCCCGCTCCGGGCAGAAAACCAGTCTCTGCCCTCTCTCAGGGCTATCATAGACCCTCAGGTTGGCATCGCTTTCGCTCCCGTCCGCTGCCAGTGAAATGTCCACCTGCACGCGGAGCCGGTCGATGAGCGAAGACAGCCGGTCCAGCCTTCCATTAAAGGACGTGCGATATGGGACCGACATTTCCGTACTCCTGAGCATATTTTTTGAATGTTTATAGCGCTTGCGTTCACTACCTTACAGCCATCTGCAGGGAAATGTGAAGCCTTGCCTAGCCAAATGAGGAAAACATGCTCGTTCCACGCCAACCGGTACCCGGCCTCACGGTCGAAACCCTCAGCTCCGGCACCTTTGATCTGTCCAAGGATAACGCCGACTTTGCAACGCTGGTCGTGTTCTACCGCGGCCTTCATTGTCCGATCTGCGCCACTTACCTGAAGGAACTCGGCCGTCTGACTGCCGACTTCGCGGCCAAGGGCGTCAAGACGATCGCAATTTCGTCGGACGACAAGGACCGTACGGAAAAGATGGCGGAAAAGGTCGGCCACGCTGATCTGCGCTTTGGCTACGGCCTGCCGCTTAACGTTGCGAGGGAATGGGGACTTTATGTTTCAACCAGCCGCGGCACCACCTCGATCGGCATCGAGGAACCTGCGCTGTTTTCCGAGCCGGGTGTCTTTCTTGTCAGACCGGACGGCACGCTCTATTTCGCCTCCGTCCAGACCATGCCTTTCGTGCGTCCGCACTTCCAGGAAATGGTCGGTGCACTCGATTTCGTTCAGAAGAACGACTATCCGGCACGCGGCGAATATACCGGTACAGTCTGACGGCACCTTGATACGGAATTGAAAACAAGGATGCCGGACACGGGCTGCATCGTGTCCGGCATCAACAAAGACTAGCCAGGGGTAGCAGGTCCTTGTTATGGGGGATCGCCAAAGATCTCCGCATCAATACCGGCCCTTGCGCCGGCTTTCGGTATCCCAGAAGGGGCGCATTGCCTCGGCAAGCGCAGCTTCCCGGGTCAGTCCAAGGTCCTCAAGGGCCGCGTCTGACAATTCCAGAAGTTCCAGGCGGGTCCGGCGCCTCACAAACCAATCCTTCAGATAGCTGAAAGCCGTTTTGGTAAAACCGCCGGGAATCCGGAGCCGCGATATCGGGCGCCCGGATATTGTTTCGATTGAACTCATTTGAGACATCTCCAGGGTGACAATTGCATCAATTGGGCGCATTGTTGCGCTACAATCATATGAATTGACTCCATTCGGGATGCAATATATTAAATTGTCACCATGACAAATTGGCACCCAGAGATTCCCGAGGGCCAAGGGCCCCTCTACATCCGGCTGGCGGACCGCATCGCCGAGGATATTGCCACTGGCGCGCTTGGCGCCGGTTCCAAACTGCCGCCGCAGCGCGATCTTGCGTATGATCTGGGTGTCACTGTCGGCACCATAGGACGCGCCTACGCCCTGATCCGTCAGCGTGGCCTCGTCAGTGGCGAAGTCGGGCGCGGCACATTCGTGCTCGGCAGCACCTATGAACCGTCACTCGAAGAAGACACCAAACCGGACCTTGACCGGCCGACACAGCAGACCAACGGCTCAGCCGCGCATGACATGGCCGCCTCTTCCTGGACGCAAGGGGCGATGCACATGCCTAAGGATGTCGCCTTTGGCGGCACCCGGGTCATGGTGCCTTCGCCAGAGGCAATCCGCTTCGACAGCACATCCGCTCCCGAGATCGGCCAGGCCGGTGTCATCGGACGGCTGACGGCAGACATCACCCGTGATGCGCCGTACGAAATTGCCAGCTACACCCGCTCCGTGCCTGAAAGCTGGCGCCAGGCCGGGCGGATCTGGCTGTCCCGTGCCGGCTGGCAGCCGCCGGAAGGCAGCATCGTGCCGACGACAGGCGCCCAGGCGGCAATCATGGCAATCATCGCGGCAACGACAGCGCCTGGCGATCAGGTCGCCTTCGAGGAACTGACCTACAGCTCGATTGCCCGTGGCGCGGCTCTCTCCGGCCGCCGGCCGGTGCAGATTGCAAGGGACGACGAAGGTCCCCTACCCGAAGATCTCGCAAGGGTCTGCGCGCAGAAACACCCGAAGCTGCTGTTCGTGATGCCGACCATGCATAATCCGACGCTCGGCATGATGGGTGAACAGCGCCGTGCGGACATTGTAACCATCGCCCGCCAGTACAATCTCTGGATCATCGAGGACGAGGTCTACGGTTCCTTGCGCGAAACCTCGCCGCCCCCGCTCGCCGCACTGGCACCGGAGCGTACCTTTCATGTCGGCTCGCTGTCCAAGTCCGTGACGGCAGGCGTGCGTGGCGGCTGGGTTTCCAGCCCGCTGTCTCACGCACAGCGGATCTACACCGCCCACAAGATGCTGACCGGCGGCATATCCTTTCTCCTGTCGGAACTGTCGTCCCGGCTGGTTCTTTCCGGCGCTGCCGACGAATTCCGTCAGAAAATCCTCGCGGAAGTCTCCGCCCGTTTCGAACTGGTGCAGAATTATCTCGGTGCCTACGACATGTTTGCCGCTGCCGACGCGCCGTTTCTCTGGCTGAAGCTTCCCGAACCCTGGCTCTCCGGCACCTTCAAGGCGGCGGCCGCTGCCGCCAATGTGCTGATCGACGATGAAGACGAGTTCAAGACCGGCCGATCCGGCAAGGTCTATCACCGCGTTCGCATCGGCATCACCAACCCGATGACCCGGCAGGAAACCGCGAAGGGTCTGCTTATCCTGCAAAATTTGCTGGAGGACAGCGGCGCCTGCTACGACAGTTTCGAATAGCGACCCTTTGAAGGCGGAGAAATATGTCTGAAACCAGCTTGCTCTTCTTGATCCTGCCAGCCTTCGCAGTCGTCTTCGCCCTGTTCTGGTCGCTGATCGTCTTTGTCATCGCCCATACAGGTGGCTGGGCGGGACTGGCAAAAGCCTACCCGGCAAACCGGAAACCGGAAGGCCGCACCTGGAACTGGCGCACCATCCGGTTCGGTCTCTTCGGCAACTACCGCAACAGCGTGGATGTAACCCTGTCCGATGCAGGTCTCCACATGTACCCGATCTTTGTCTTCAGGATCGGCCACAAGCCGATACTCATTCCGTGGACCGCGGTCACGGACGCACATCGCCGCGATCTCTGGTTTTCACCGACGCTGACGCTTTCAGTCCCTGTGACAGGAAACGGCAATGAAAGACGGGTGTCCTTCTACGGTGCGGAGTTCGTCGAGGCGATCGAGGACTGTCTGAGGCGCAATGGCAACGGCAACGGCAACGCTCTCCGCAGGTAAGCAAACCACCGGTTTGACTGCCTCATATCGCTCGATACGGAAACACGTTTTCCTTGTCCTTCACCTGCGCTGCTGACAATGTGAACTGACTACCGGGAGGTTGTGATGACAGGGTCTGTGCCTTTGTGGGTGAAACTGGCCGGCGTGGCAGCGGCTGTCTATTGCATCGCCGTCTTCGGAACCGTCTACCGCTACAATCAGTCCATCCTGGAAAGCGCCAGCTTCGCCGAAATCACCGGCGGTGGCTTCATCTACAACTACCGCATCGCCGACATTCGGGCGGGCATCACGGTTGGCCTCGTAAAACCCCTGCCGCTTGGCACCCGGCTCATTGCCGAGTTTGAAAGCCCGCAAGGTGGCAAGATCGAGGTCGAAAAGGCCGTTTCCCATGCCAAGCGCAACTACAGTTTCGAGACACCATCCCTCAGCGATGTTGAAGCCGAACGCACCTATGCGGCAGTTCTTCATGTCATCGACGCAAAGACGGGCGAGGAAATAGAGCGCCACGAAAAGGGTCTCAAATCCAGTGTCGCGCCGAAGGCGATGCCGGCAAAACCGCTTACCATCGGCCCCGGGTATCACGTCAATCCGGATATCCGGCCGGCACCAAAGGGCTAGACCGTTAGCCGTCGTGGGAAGTTCTTTTGCTATCGCGCGAAAAAAGTTTGCGCGGCACCTTAAAAGCCATTGTCCGGTGCAATCCGGCACACCATCTGCCAGCGACGTGTCCTCGGGATCTCCAAAATGACTGTCTTTGAAATTGCGCTCGGCCTGGTTCTCCTCGTGGCCGGTGGTGACGTGCTTGTGCGCGGTTCTGTCGGCCTTGCAAAACGCTTCGGCATCTCCGAACTTCTGATCGGCTTGGTCCTTGTAGGCTTCGGCACTTCGACACCGGAACTGATGACGAGCGTGCTGGCGGCACTCAACGGGTCTGCCGGCCTGGCTGTCGGCAATGTCGCCGGCTCGAACATCGCCAATATCCTGCTCATTCTGGGGCTGACGGCCGTCATCTCACCGTTGCTGGTCGACCCCAAAGCGTTGCTTCGCGACGGTCCGGCCAACGCTCTGGCAGCCCTCGCTTTCACGGGCCTTGCATTGTCCGGCTTGATTGGACGGGAAGCAGGCCTGGTCCTGATACTCACCCTGGCGGTCTATCTTGTTGTCACCTACCGGATGGAAAAAGGCACGCAAACGCCTTCGGCAGAACTGCACAGGGGTGAAGTCCAGCTTGTCGCTCAAAAAACCGGACAGCTGAACCTGCTGCTCAATCTGGCGATGGCATTTGGCGGACTGGTAATGATCCTGGGCGGAGCACACTTTCTGGTGTCCGGCGCAACCAGCCTTGCGCAGGCAGCGGGCATCAGCGACGCGGTTATCGGCGTCACCATCGTCGCGGTCGGCACGTCCCTGCCTGAGCTGGTCACCTCGGTGATCGCAGCTCTCAAGCGTCAGACAGATATTGCCCTTGGCAACATCCTTGGCTCCAACCTCTTCAATATCCTGGGCATTCTGGGCATTACCGCGGTTATCACCCCCCTCCAGGTCCCGCAGGAAATCATGAGCTTCGACATCTGGGTTTTGTTGGGGGCTACAGTGATCCTTCTGGTCTTTGCCATGACGGGCGGCCGTATCTGTCGGCGCGAGGGCGCCATCATGCTCCTGGCCTATGCCGGCTATACAGGTTACGTCCTCCACAACGCCCTCGGATGAACCTCCTCAGAAAAGTCGGACCTAGCGCAAAGGGGAGATCTTCTCCTGCCTGCCCAAACCGGCGGAGACTTTACTCCGCCGGCCAGAAGGACAGTTTCAGCGACTGCTTCTGACGGGGACCGCAATCGGGCGGATCGGTGAGCCGGTGGCGCCACGCAGTTTCAGCGGCGAGGTAATGAAGGCAAATTCATGCACCTCGTCCCTTGCCAGGTCTTCCAGCCACAAGAGCTCGATAAACGAGACACCCTTCTGCGCCAGCAGATAGGAATGAACAGGTGCGAAATTGTCCGGGTTGGTGGACGGGAAACTTTCCAGACCCAGGTTATCCGCGCCCAGCACCATCGCCTTTTGCTCCTCCGCCAGCCACCTTGCGGCATCAAGGCCAAGCCCTGACTGGCTGAACAGCGCCAGTTTTGACTTGTCCGGCCAATGCTGCATCTGGCCGGTACGGATGAGCACCACATCACCTTCCTGCAAGCTGGTTCCCTGCGCATCCAGCGCGGTTTTCAGATCATCCACCGTAATGGCGTAGGACGCCGGCAGCACATCCACACCCTTGGCCTTCGCAACGTCGATCAGCACGCCGCGCGCAATGATGGGTGGATACTTGTCCGCACCCGATTTCGCCCACCCGCGCGCACCCTGCGCCTCGTCGGCGCTAACGTTGTTCCAGATTTTCCCGTGAAGCCCGAAGTGACTGAGCGTGTCGATATGGGTTCCCGTGTGGGTATTCATCGAAATCGCTTCGCTGGAATGCGAAAGGAGCTCCTTGCTGCCATCCCCGCGCGCCGGCGTATGAAGCATCATCATCTGGTAAGTCGGATCTCCAAAGGCGGCACTGCAACAATCGGGCATGCCGACAAAGAGATCCACGCCGAGATCATAAATCTTGCCGGCATCGATGCGCTGCAAGATCTCCAACCGGGAGGCATCGCTCATCATGTTGAGTGTGCCGATCTCGTCTTCCGGTCCCCATGGACTTTCACCCACCTGATCGCCTTCCGCGAAAACCGGTGAACCGGCGAGGGTCGCGGCCATGAGCGTGGCTGCAAAAAGCTTACGGGTCTGATTCATCAAGTCTTGCACCAGTGGAATTCCTTCCTCTCAAAACCCCGTGCATGCAGGAACGACCGGCAAGGCGATTCCGTTCGCGGAGGATTGCTCCTCCACGTTTCAGCAGGACGGATTGCCTGACAGGGTTTTCGGTTTTCAGAACAGGCGCATTCGAACGCGCCCGGCACGATTAGGACAATTGCCCTAAAATCGAATTAGGACAATCGTCCAAATCTGTCAAGACTGCAACCAAATGCACTGAAACACCCGTATTGCAGCCATCTCCGCTTTGCCGGTGAGACTTTTACGAACCTTATTTTCCCTTGATACCGGGCTTGAATTCGAACTTGCGCCGGTTGGAATGCACTGCGCTGTCAGGTGGAAGAACGTCTGCAAGGCCAATCGCATCGCCCGCGATCAAATTTGTCGAATTTCTTTGCACCGCAAGGCTCCCAAATTGGGGGACAATCTGCTAAACGGCGGCATCATCGTCTGCCCGTGCCGTCGCGGCCCCACCCATTGGCCAGAAACACTGGCCAAAAACAGTGAAACGTCATGATCCCGAACGACATCAAGATCACGCCCGACCTGATTGCTTCCCACGGTCTGAAGCCGGATGAATATGAGCGCATCCTGGAACTGATCGGCCGCGAGCCGACCTTCACCGAGCTGGGCATCTTTTCAGCCATGTGGAACGAGCACTGCTCGTACAAATCCTCCAAGAAATGGCTGAAGACCCTGCCGACCGAAGGTCCGCGCGTGCTTCAGGGCCCGGGTGAAAACGCGGGTGTGGTCGATATCGGCGATGGCCAAGCCGTGGTCTTCAAGATGGAGAGCCACAACCACCCGTCCTACATCGAGCCTTACCAGGGCGCTGCAACCGGTGTCGGCGGCATCCTGCGTGACGTCTTCACCATGGGCGCGCGTCCGGTTGCGGCCATGAATGCCCTGCGCTTCGGCGAACCCGATCATCCGCGCACCCGTCACCTCGTCTCCGGCGTCGTTTCCGGTGTTGGCGGCTACGGCAACTCCTTTGGCGTTCCGACAGTCGGCGGCGAAGTCGAGTTCCACGCCCGCTACAACGGCAACTGCCTGGTCAACGCCTTTGCGGCAGGCCTTGCAAAATCGGATGCGATCTTCCTGGCGAAGGCCGAAGGCGTCGGCCTGCCGGTCGTCTATCTCGGCGCCAAGACCGGCCGTGACGGTGTCGGCGGCGCGACCATGGCTTCGGCGGAATTCGACGATACGATCGAAGAAAAGCGCCCCACCGTTCAGGTTGGCGATCCCTTCACCGAAAAGTGCCTGCTGGAAGCCTGCCTTGAGCTCATGGAGACCGGTGCGGTCATCGCCATCCAGGACATGGGTGCGGCCGGTCTTACCTGTTCTGCCGTTGAAATGGGCGCCAGCGGCGACCTCGGCATCGAGCTGGACCTGGACAAGGTTCCGGTGCGCGAAGAACAGATGAGCGCCTACGAAATGATGCTTTCGGAAAGCCAGGAGCGCATGCTCATGGTCCTGCGTCCGGAAAAGGAACACGAAGCCGAAGCCATCTTCAAGAAATGGGGCCTCGACTTCGCCATCGTCGGCAAGACCACCGACACGCTGCGTTTCATCGTCAAGCACCAAGGCGAAGTCGTCGCCGATCTGCCGATCAAGGAACTCGGTGACGAAGCCCCCGAATATGATCGTCCCTGGGTCGAGCCGAAAAAGCGCCCCGTTCTGTCGGCGTCCGAAATCGAGGAACCGGCGGACTATGCCGAAGCTCTCAAGACCCTGGTCGGCAACGCCAACGGCTCGTCCCGCCGCTGGGTCTATGAACAATACGACACGCTGATCCAGGGCAATTCGGCCGCGACGCCGGGCGGTGATGCCGGTGTCATCCGCGTGGAAGGCACCCGCAAAGGCCTGTCCTTCTCCGTTGACGTGACACCGCGCTATTGCGAGGCGGACCCGTTTGAAGGTGGCAAGCAGGCCGTTGCCGAAGTGTGGCGCAACCTGACCGCCGTCGGCTCCGAACCGCTGGCTGCAACCGACAACCTGAATTTCGGCAACCCGGAAAAGCCGGAAATCATGGGCCAGTTCGTCGGCTGCATCAAAGGCATCGGCGAAGCCTGCCGGGAGCTAGAGTTCCCGATAGTCTCCGGCAACGTGTCGCTCTATAACGAGACCCATGGCGAAGCGATCCTGCCGACCCCGGCCATTGGCGGTGTCGGCCTGCTGCCGGACGTCACGGTGCGTGCGGGCGCAGCCTTCGTAAACGAAGGCGACGCAATCCTGCTCATCGGTGGCAAGGGCACCCATCTGGGCGCATCCCAATATCTCGCGGATATTCTGGGTCGTGAGGAAGGCGCTCCGCCGCCGGTCGACTTGGCGGCAGAAAAGCGCCGCGGCACGCTGGTTCGCCAGCTCATCGGCGCAGCCCGTCTGACGGCTGTACACGATATTTCTTCCGGCGGCCTGGGTGTCGCTCTCGCCGAGATGGCGATGTCCGGCGGCATCGGCGCAACGGTCAAGATCGATGGGCCGGCCCATGCCGCGCTCTTCGGTGAAGACCAGGGACGCTACGTCGTCACTGTTTCCCAGGACAAGGTGGAAGCCGTTCTGGAAGACATTCTGGACGGCGGTATCGACGTTCAACAAATCGGCACCACCGGTGGCACGGATTTGACTGTTGAAGGCATACTCACCATATCCGTTGCAAACTTGAAAAAAGCGCACGAAGATTGGTTCCCGAATTACATGGCAACGGCATAAGCCGTTTGACCTTCAGGAACTTAACAACAGGACGGACGCACGATGCCGATGAACGCAAATGAGATCGAGACCCTGATCAAGGCGGCTTTGCCCGATGCTCAGGTCGAGATCCGGGATTTGGCTGGAGACGGCGATCACTACGCAGCGAATGTTGTCTCGGAATCCTTCCGCGGCAAGAGTCGCGTGCAGCAGCATCAGCTGGTTTACGAGGCACTGAAAGGCAACATGGGCGGCGCTTTGCACGCCCTCGCCCTTCAGACCAAGGCACCGGATTGAGTTGACACATTGCCGCGCAGGCAGCGCGAGCACTTGAATCTGCCGCCGGATCTCGCCAGATAGGCGGCAAAGAGACAAAGGACGGACCCATGAGCATCCAGGACTGGATCAAGAACGAAGTCGACACCAACGACGTTGTGCTTTTCATGAAAGGCACGCCGAACTTCCCGCAGTGCGGTTTTTCCGGTCAGGTCGTACAGATCCTTGACTATGTTGGCGCTCCTTACAAAGGCATCAACGTTCTGGAAGACGACGATCTGCGCCAGGGCATCAAGGAATTCACCAACTGGCCGACCATTCCGCAGCTTTACGTGAAAGGTGAATTCGTCGGCGGCTGTGACATCATCCGCGAAATGTTCCAGAACCAGGAACTGCAGGGCCTTCTCACGGAAAAAGGCATCGAGACCACTCAGCAGACCGCCTGAGCCTGAATCGATTTCTGAAGACAGCTTTCCAAGGGGCGGTTCTACCGCCCCTTTTTCGTGTCTGCGGGGGTTCCCAACGAGCGTAATTATCGGGAATTGGAGAGCCAGGCTCCGGCTTGAAACGACCAGGATCCCTGGCCGCAGGCGGCTATCCGATCCCGGCTCGCGTTTCGCTTGTCCGGTATGACGATGGTGAGGGAACGAGCCGGGCGATGGTGGAAGATGCTCTTTTCGGGCGTGTTGAGTTTCGTCCCCTCACGTCATTCCGGACAAGTGAGGCAACGCCGAACGCCGATCCGGAATCCAGACATATTTCGCGCCGGAGGTGCAGCCTTCCATTGAAATAAAGAGTTCGCTTAGCTCACGATGACATCTGGTTTCCGGATCAGCGCGCAGTTTCGCTGCACTTGTCCGGAATGACACAAATCAGCCTTCCCACCCCGTCAAAACCACTTAGACTTGCACTTTATCCAATGTTAACCGGAATCAGTTGCGGTCGAATGCAGGCGCCATCTCGGCAAAAATTGCCGAATCACCTAAGCTGAACGCAAGGTGAATGCGGATTTCAGGGTGAGTACAGGTGCGTTCCGCCATTCTCCGACCATATCGCAGGGCTCCATCAAACAACGGAGCCGGGAAATGGGACCGGGGACAATGAACAAGATTGCAGTTGCTGCCACCTCCACTTTCGTTCTGGCACTTGTCGGAGCCGGCATCGTCATGTCCGGTAGCGTGAAGACCGACGGAGAACTGCGCCGCGTCGATTGCCAGGCGCTCACCATGTTCACACCAGCCAAAGCCAAGAGCGCCGAAGAACTTTGCGCCAACTACGGCGGTGTTGCGTTGAAGGATGCCGAGCCCAGCAAGGAAGGCCTCGTAATCCTTGTCCGCAACCAGCCGATGGGCGGATTTGACGGAGAACACACCGTCCGCTGAATTCCGGCGTGCTTCAGGCTGAGCGTTCGCTCGCTCAGCGCTTGGCAGATGGCGACAGGCATCCCCTGAAACGTTGCTGCATCCCGAAAAAATCTTCGAAACAAGAGCGGCAAAGGTCTTTGTAAGCTGGCCGACTTGAGGAATTCAGGTCTATTGCTCAGTCATCCAGCGTCGTGACCGCATGCGCAGCCACTGGCCCGGCGACATTGTGCAGGTCGACCGATCCGAGCGGGATCGACGGCAGCCCTGCTTCCAGCGCCACTTCCTCCGTCGCAACGATCTCCTGACCGATAACCTTGCCGTAATCCCCAAGTCGCGCCGCGATGTTGGCTGCATGGCCGATCACCGTGAAATCAAGCCGTTCCCTTGACCCGACATTGCCGTAGGTGACCTCGCCAAAGGCGATGCCGATGGCACAGTGCATGGAGATGCCCTGTGTGTCCGGGTCCGGCACCTTCAGACGGCGAACGATCTCCTCGGCACTGGCAACTGCTTGCCGGCAGGCCTCATCCAGGCCGACGCCCGCGGGGAAAATCGCCAGCACTGCATCGCCAATGAACTTCAGGACCTCGCCTTCATGCGCATTGACGATGTCGGTCGTGACCTCGAAGAACCGGTTGAGTTCACCGACATAGACTTGCCGGCCAAGCTCCGTTTCCAGCCTGGTGGAATGCCTGAGGTCGCAGAACAGGATCGCCGCGTCGATGACATCGCCGTCCCCACGCCGGATATCGCCGCCCAGAACCCGCGCGCCTGTCCGCTTGCCCAGATAGGTTTCCAGAAGGGATGTCGCATTGGAGGTCAGTGCAAATACTTCGAATAGCCGGCTGATAAGGGCCGAACATTCGAACACCAGTCCGAGGTTTGCCGTGGTGAAACCGGCAGGATGATCCGAAGCGAGGGTCATCACATTGATCCGCCCGTCGGAAAAAGGCAGCGGCATGGCGACATAGTCGGTAACGCCCTGCTGCCTCAGGTCTTCCATGATCGGGAAATTGAACTCGTCGGGGTTCGAATCGATCTTTTGCCGAATGCCTCCCAAACCGTCGGCCACATGCTGAAGCGGGCTCAGGCGAAAGGCCGGGCTCTCCAGTGTCTCGTAGGACGGAGCAAAGCTCTGCACGGTATCGTCGTCGCGCGTCCACACATAATGACGGCCGGCAATCATCGGGTGCAGTGACCAGATCAGGATGCTGATTCGGCAGACAGCTATCCCGTCCTCCACCAGTTTTCGGCCAAGGGCGGCTGTAAGTTCTTCTGGCGTTTTCGCAGCCCAGGCTTCGCGCAGCAGCCAATCGACCGTCGGCCCCGTGATGTTCCCGACAGGCAGCGGATCAATCGGGGCACCCTGAAAATCGACCCGGCTCGCCACACCCGGCATGAAGGCCACAAGGCCATCAACCGCCTTACCTTCAGGCAACGCATTGAGATAACTCCAGGCGCCGTTCTCCAGCGTCTCATTGCCGACCCGGACGTGGCTGTAGC
The DNA here is from genome assembly GCF_009363335.1 of Labrenzia sp. THAF191a. Classification (GTDB taxonomy): domain Bacteria; phylum Pseudomonadota; class Alphaproteobacteria; order Rhizobiales; family Stappiaceae; genus Roseibium; species Roseibium algicola. The sequence goes on along the minus strand of NZ_CP045333.1, from coordinate 3,692,387 downwards.
TAGCCGTTCCCTTGAACGGGCAGAAGGTTCTGCGCTCCGGAGCAGGTTCGAGGTCTGCCAGAACGTCGTTGCGCGGGAAATAGATCGCAGGTGCAAGCCGGGTTTCATACATCACCCGCGCCTTTGAAGACCGCGCCAGCAACTGGTCCCCCCGCCAGGCTGTCACTTCGCCGGCAAGCGGTTCCACAAGGATCCCGTAGTCGTTCGAGGTTTGCTGCGCTCGCACGGTCATGAAAAAAGAGATATGGAACACATGGCGAGCTGTCCAGTGCACTTGCATGCGCCTCCCCTGCTCACACCTGTGTGGCGCCCCCAGCCGCCGACACTTGCAAAAAACGCATAGGTGGTACCCGGGGCAGACTTCGGGGCAAGCCACGGTTTGACCTCAATTCGCGATTACGCGCTTGTGAGCAGCCAAGGTATGGAAATTGAGCCCCCTGTCGGGTACTGAGATTGAATGCGCAACGTCTTGATCACATTGTTGATCTGCTTTTTTGCCGGGGTCACAACCGCCGCAGCCTACACGCATGTTCCAAAGAGCATTCGCGCTCTGGAACGCTCGATGGCGGTGGAAACGGACCTGGTCGCAAAGACGGTGCAATTTACCGCGCATCATGCCCAATGTTGCCAACCGGACAGCCAGGCTGGAAAAACCACCAAACCCTTCGGGTGCGGCCCGGATTGCCTGTCTCATTTCTCCAATGTGGCACTGCAATTCCAATCCACGGTGACCGGGCCGGAAACCACGTCACCTCCCGTCCTGACGGACGCTCTGCCGTCTGCGGAAGATCAACCTCCCATTAAAGGCTGACAATCCAACGGAACACGATGTTCCGGCTTAGCCAACACTATTGGAAGGTTGAACGATATCTTGCCGGGGCACATTTGACCGGCATGAGAACAGTTCGCCTGAAAGACAGGAAAAAATCATGAGTCTTCAGGAAAACGGTACACAGGCATCCTATGCGGCGCCTGCATATCGAACTCGGAAAAATCTGAACAGGAACAAGCTCTTCATGCTCGGCTGCTGCCTGCTGATGGCGGTGGTGACCGGTCTCCTGATCGTGTCCGCACCGACCGGACTGACGGCTGGTGAAGCGTTGCTGCTGGCCGTGCCGATGTTCGGCTGCGTCGCCATGCATGTGATTCTGCATCGTGTCATGGGCAAGCCATGCCATGCGCACGCACGAAAGGAGGCCGATCATGTCTAGGAGACCTTTCGCTTTTGCACTTGCCGGTGGGTTCCTGGCCTTGTCCTCGGTCGCCTGGGCTGCGGAAGACAACACGATCACGGTCTACAAGACACCCTGGTGCGGTTGCTGCGAGCTGTGGACCGAGGCTGTCGAGGCTGCCGGATACAAGGTCGCCGTTCACGATATGGAAGACCTGAGCTCCATCAAGGCGCAGGCAGGCATTCCCGATGACATGCAGGCCTGCCACACGGCGGTGACCGGTGGTGACCGGAAATACATCATCGAAGGACATGTGCCGCTGGAAGCGGTTGAAAAAATGCTGTCGGAGCGTCCGGACATTCGCGGCATCGCGGTTCCGGGCATGCCCCAGGGGTCGCTCGGCATGGGCGACGACCCGACGGCGCAATACACGGTTTACACCCTCGGCCAAAATCCGGCCGATCCTCCCGTCCCTTATCTAGAAACAGGCCAGTAGCCTTCAAATGACGAACCTTACAAGAAGATCATTTCTTGCCGGGTCGGCGAGCCTTACAGGGCTCGCCGTCAGCGGCTGTATGACGACCGCTCCCCAGCAACCACTCGCCCCCTGGCAGGATCCGTCCGTCCTTGCCATGTACCGTGCGATGCCGGAAGAGCAGTTTCCGATCCCTGCTCCGGATTTGAAGAAGGTACCGGAACGCTATTACCGCAAACAGGTCGATTATCAGACCAGCGAGAAGGTCGGTACGCTGGTCGTCGATACCAGCAACTACTACCTCTACCTCGTCCAGGAAAACGGCAAGGCGATGCGCTACGGCGTCGGCCTTGGTCGTGCCGGGTTCGAATGGTCCGGCCGTGCGCGGATCGCCCGCAAGGCCGCCTGGCCCAAATGGACACCGCCGGAAGAGATGATCCAGCGGCAGCCGGAACTGGAAAAATGGAGCTGGCGTAACGGCGGCATGCCCCCGGGCATCGAAAACCCGCTGGGTGCACGAGCGCTCTACATCTTCCAGGGCAACAAGGACACGCTCTACCGTATCCACGGCACGAGCGAATACTGGACAATCGGTTCTGCCGTTTCCAGTGGCTGTGTCCGCCTGATCAACCAGGACGTCATCGATCTTTACGGCCGGGTTGCTGACGGATCCCAGATCGTCGTTTTGTAAGGTTCAAGACACGCTTGCGGAAAAGGGGCCGGCCAGCCGGTCCCTTCGCCATCTCCAGCCGTCAGCAATGGCTGGTGCGTCCGCTGCCTGGTATCAGCCTGTAATGGCTTTCAGTTCCAGAAAGTCTTCCAGGCCGAATTCGCCATATTCGCGGCCATTGCCGGACTGCTTGTACCCGCCGAACGGCACATCCCAGTCCGGACTGTTGCCGTTGATATAGACGCTGCCCGCACGCAGTTTGCGGGCTACGCGCTTCGCCCGTTCCGGATCGCCGGTCTGGATATAGGCGGCAAGGCCGTAAGGCGTATCGTTGGCAATCGCGACAGCCTCCTCTTCCGTCTCGAACGGGATCATCACCAGCACGGGCCCGAAGATCTCGTTACGGGCAATCGACATCTGGTTGGTAACATCGGCAAACACTGTCGGCTGAACGAAATACCCTGTCTCGAACCCCTTCGGTTTGCCTGGACCACCGGCAACAAGGCGAGCGCCGTCTGCCAGACCGCGCTCGATATGGCCCTGGATCTTTTCGTATTGCAGATCGCTGATCACCGGCCCGATGTGATCCCCTTCCTCCGCCGGATCCCCGACCTTGGTTTCCGCCGCAATCTTTCCGGCAAGCGCAATAGCCTCGTCATAGACGCTTCGCTCGACAAGTAGACGGGTCGGAGCATCGCAGGACTGACCCGTGTTGGAAAAGCAGCCCGACAGCGACGTGCGCAGGGCCGTTTCCAGGTCCGCATCTGCAAAGAGCAGATTGGCCGACTTGCCGCCGAGCTCCAGCGCAACACGCTTGACGGTCGGTGCAGCATTCTGACTGACCGCGACGCCGGCACGGGTCGAACCGGTAAAGGACATCATGTCGATATCCGGATGCGAGGACATTGCAGATCCGACACCCGGCCCATCGCCATTTACCAGATTGAAAACACCAGCCGGGCAGCCGGCCTCATCCAGGATCTCGGCGAAGAGAAGCCCGGAGAGCGGCGCAATTTCACTTGGCTTCAGCACCATGGTGCAACCGGCAGCGAGCGCGGGCGCGACCTTTGCCGCAATCTGGTTGATCGGCCAGTTCCAGGGCGTGATCAAGCCACAAACGCCAATCGGCTCGTGCCGCAGCACGCTGCCGCCACGCGGGCTGGGACGTTCGAACACATGATGCTTCAGGGCTTCCAGCGTCGCTTCCAGGTGGCCGGATCCGGCAGGCGTCTGGCTGCCGCGCGCAAAGCTGCGCGGCGCCCCCATTTCAAGCCGGATCGCCTCGTCCATTTCCTCCGACCGACGTTGGTAGATCGCGATGACACGCTCAAGAAGCGCGGCACGTTCCTCGACACTTGTTTCCGACCAGCCTGCAAAAGCGGCCTTGGCTGCAGCAACCGCCTTGTCCACATCGGCGGCACTGCCCAGGGAGATCACGGCAACCGGCTTTTCCGTCGCCGGGTTGATCACCTCGAGCGTTTTTGCCTCGACCGGATCGACCCAGGATCCACCGATATAGAACTGCCGCTTTTCAATCATCCGCCTGCTGCTTCCCGTCTGTTCAGATTCATGTCGTCGCCACTTCTTGGCGTAACCTCATATCCGGCTTCTTCCGGCTCCTCGTCAACCATCTCATCCGGAAAACCCGGTGCCCGGATATCAAGACCGGTTGCTTCTTCAAGGCGTTTGATGATGTTGGGCGACATTTCCCGCGGACCATAGCGGTCGATCCCGTCTGCAAAAATCCGGTTGAGAAGCGGCGACACTTCCAGCGGCACCTGATGATCGTCTGCGATTTTCTGGAACAGGCCGATGTCCTTGGCAACAAGATCCATGGTGAAGGAGATGTCGCGCGAGCCGTTGAGGATCACCTGGCTCTCCGTTTCATGGACGAACGAATTACCTGAGGAAATCCGGATCGCCTCGTATGCCGTGCCAAGATCCATTCCGGCTGCCTTGCAGGTGGTCAGTGCTTCGACCAAAGACACCAGATTGGCCGTTGCCAGATAGTTGGTGACGACTTTCAGAACAGATGCCGAGCCGATCTCGCCGGTGTGCAGCACGCGCCGCCCCAGAACGGTCAGGAGCGGCAGCATGCGCTCGAAGGTTTCCCGCGGACACCCGGCAAAGATCGAGATATTTCCGGTAGCAGCCCTGTGACAGCCGCCCGAAACCGGGCATTCGATCGCCTCCGCCCCTCTGGCGACAACAAGCCCTGCCAGGCGGCGCACTTCGCCGGCATCCGTTGTCGACATTTCCGCCCAGATCCTGCCCGGGCCAATACCTTCCAGAAGACCGTCCGGACCTTCCACGACCGCTGCACAGGCTGCCGGACTGGGCAGGCAGGTGATGACGACATCGCAGCTTTCTGCAAGCTCCTTCGGGCTTTCACCGCGAAGGGCTCCCCTGGCCGCAAAGCTTTCCATGAGCAGCGGATTGAGGTCCAGCACCATGACGTCAAGACCATTACGCAGCAGGCTGCCGGCCAGTTTGCCGCCGACGTTGCCCAATCCGATGAAACCGACCCGCATGAGAAGCGCCTTTCGTGAAGCAGGGTTTGATGCCCTCACTTTGCGCCTCGCCTATGAAATAGAGAAATGATATTAATTCAGCCAATTACCAAACTATTTTTATGAATGAAGAGAATGTCGGCACTCCCCAATCTCGTTTGGCTGAGAAGCTTCGAAGCCGTCAGCCGGCTGGGTGGCTTCACCGCAGCAGGCGCGGAACTCGGCCTCACCCAGGCCGCTGTCAGCACGCACATCAGCGCACTGGAAAGCCAGCTCGGCCATCAGCTTTTCGAACGCACGACACGAAAGCTGGAGCTTACCGCCAGTGGCCGGGCTTATCTGCCGTCGGTACGCAAGGCCTTGCAGGACCTTGCCGTCTCCACGGACAGCCTCTTCGGCAACCGAACGGCCGGCTCCGTAACCATTCGGGCGCCGATTTCCGAAACTGTTCTCATCATCGCCCCAGCCCTGGCGGAGTTTCAGAAGGTCAATCCTGAACTGGACATCCGGCTCTTGTCGGCAATCTGGGCCGACACGGCTCTTGAGACCGGCACCGACATCGAGATCCGCCTCGGCACGGGCAACTGGCCCGGTGCGCATGCAGAACCGCTGGGACCGGAAAAGATCGTTCCGGTCTGTCATCCGAGGCTGGCCGAAAGATTGAAGGAACCGGCGGATCTGATGGATGTTCCACGCATTCACATTCTGGGGTTCGACGATCACTGGCCACGTTTTTTCGAAGCTCAGTACCTCACGCAGCCATCCGGACACTCAGGCGTCACCGTCGACACCTCCCTCGCCGCGGTTGAACTGGCGGCTGCCGGCGGCGGTGTCGCCCTGCTGCTGGGCAAGGTTGCAGCCCGGCTGGCGGGAAGCGGACGGCTGACGACCCCTCTGGACCCGGGGCTGCCTTCCATGCGCACCCATTACCTGCTGAACCGGGATAATTCCTCACCGCGAAAACCGGCGGTTCAACGGGTGGAAACCTGGCTGCGAGACCTGTTTGCAGCATAGGCCGGTGGCTATTCCGGTGAGGTCAAACGCTCACCTGCGCGCTGGAAGTGGGCAAGAGGCTCATATCGATTTCAATAGATGCACGTCTCCGCGCTCACAGGCACTCACCTCAGCGGAAACCCGATAGGGTATTGAAATACATTTCTTCTTAGAAGCCCAATCGCTGGGCATACTGGATCCCGGTCTTGTCGCTGGTGCGACAAACCGGGATGACAAGCCAAGGACGTGTGACAATGACGGAGCAGGCTGAGTCTGAGCACTTTCCTGATGCCGCTCCCCAAACCACGTCATGCCATGGCTCGACCATGGCATCCATGCCGATGCAACACGACACGGCAACTCCTATCCATTTGGAATGGCCAGGGATTGGATTGCCGGATCAAGTCCGGCAATGACGGGGAGCGTGGGGATAAGGAATGGGGCTATCAGAACGCCGTTGTTACCGCGGATGCGCCTCAGAAGGTCACTCGGCGGCGAACAGCTTTGCCGTCATCGCCAGGCTTGCGCCACAGGGTTCTTCCGCGTCACCGCTCTCCTCGGACACGCCCTCAGCCGGGCGCAGGTTGACGAAGTCGTAGAGCGAGCGGTCGAGGAGATGCGACGGCCGGGTGTGGCCGAGAGCGCGGGCCATGACGCCGAGGCGTCCCGGCGTTGCCTTTTCCCAGCCCTGCAGCATGCGTTTGACTTCCTCGCGCTGCAGACCGTCCTGCGAGCCACAGAGATTGCAGGGAATGATCGGGAACTGCATGCCATTGGCAAAGCGTGCGATGTCGCTTTCAGCCGAATAAGCAAGCGGGCGGAGCACCAGAAGATCGCCCTCGTCGTTGACCAGCTTGGGCGGCATGGAGGCCAGACGGCCACCGTGGAAGAGGTTCATGAAGAACGTCTCCAAAATATCTTCCCGGTGATGGCCGAGCACAATGGCCTCGCAGCCCTGCTCCCGTGCGATGCGGTAGAGAATTCCGCGGCGCAGGCGCGAACACAGCGAACAATAGGTGCGGTGCTCGGGGATCTTGTCGGTGACAATGGAATAGGTGTCTTCGCGCACGATGATGTGCTCGATACCGTTGTCCTCGAAGAATTTCGGCAAGATGTCCGCCGGAAAACCGGGCTGAGCCTGATCCAGATTGCAGGCAATCAGGTCGACCGGCAGCAGACCACGCCATTTCAGTTCGATCAACACCGCCAGCAGCGTGTAACTGTCCTTGCCACCCGACAGGCAGACCAGCCACTTCGGCCGCTTTTCCTGGGAAGCCCCTTCCGGCAGCATCCCGAAGTCGGCAATCGCCTCACGCGCCTGGCGCAAAAGGCGCTTTCGCAGCTTCTTGAATTCGACGCTCGCAGGTGCATTGCGAAGCAATGCGGGTACGTCGATGTCGGTGCTGTCGGCAATATCGTTCATTTGAGAAGCTCGGCGGCTTGTTGGGTTCGCTGTCTTTGCGCTGACATAGCGGATCAAGGCTGCCGGGAAAAGGGAAAAGCCGTGCGTATCAGGGGATGGCAGTTCGCTCACTGGAGCTGTTCTTGCCATTTCCCTGCATATCGCTTTAGCCGAGAAAGACGTTCGCCGCCGTTTCCGCGTGGGCCAGCCTGCTGCCGTTTTTCCGTATCACCGTCCGCCACCAGCAACGCGGCGCCGATACTGGTTCCGGTGAGCGACCCAGCCGACGCTTCAACCGGCCGCCCTGTCGCAGCCTCCAGCATGTCAAGGTAAAGCCCGTTCTGCGCGAACGGCCCCTCCACGACGATTGGACCTTCCGCACTGGTCATTGCCAGGCACTCCGCCGTCACCAGCGCCAGATAGAAGGACACAGCCGCAAAGCGTTCGCCGTCGCTCAGGAGCGTCTCATCCACGCTCCAGTGATACTCCCGTCCCTGAAAAGGGCCGGAGCGCGGATCGACAGCGGGAAAAAGCATGATCTCGCGAGAAAGCACGGTATCAATCTGTTCTTCCGAACAGCCCTTTTCACGTCCCTTCAGGATCATGTCGAACTCACGTCCCCCCATGAACCTTGCCGAAGGCACCGGATCCCCGAAAGCGTTGACATTGATCAGCGTGTCGCGGGACGGATCGAGGAACACCCGGCCGCCTCCTATCGCCAGCACGATCACCCAGGTGCCGGTGGAGACGACCGAAAACGGAGGCTGTCGCCGGATCAGATGCGGATAAAGCGACGCGTTGGAATCGTGAATGCCGCAGGCGACCGGAGTATCCTTCGGCAATCCGGTCCGGGTCACAACCTCCGGCAGGACGGACCCGAGACGATCACCCGCCTTGCGCACGGGAGCCATCTTCTCCTCCAGCCCGAGCCGGTTCACCAGCGAGGAGAACCGGTTTTCGGACGGGCACCAGAGGTCGGTATGGCAGCCGAGCGAAGTCACCTCGTTGGACAGAACCCCGGTGAGCTTGCAGGTCCAGTATTGCGGATAGGTCAGAGCCGTCGCCACCCGGTCAAGCAGACCCGGGTCCGTTTTCAGTTGCCAGTGGAGTTGCGCTCCCAGATTGAGGCCCATGCCGAGCCTGGGTGACCCGGTTTCGGCGAAGTCCGGCCGGATCGCATCATAGGCGGCCGCCAGGTCGTCCGGGCCGGTGAATTCATAGTCCAGCATCGGCGCGGCAAGGTTCCCTTCCGCGTCCAGAAGCACGGCGCTGGCACCATGTGTCGTCACCGACAGGGCATCGATACCATGGGCCTTGTGCAGCTCCGCCAGCGCGTCGCAGATGAAATCCCAGTGGCCTTCCAGGTCAAAATGCGGATAAGGAGGGCCCGGCAGGACCGTGTTGGGCCGCGTCAGGACGCCAAGCTCCCTGCGCTGGTCCAGATCGACCACGGCAACCTTGGCATTGGTCTTGCCGATATCGATGACGCCCACATTCCGGATCGCTGCCATCAACGCTCAATCCATATGAAAGACGGTTGTGAGCGGTGTTGCCACCGGTTGGTTGTCCGGCTTGGTCGCCATCACATCGGCCATATGTGCCCACCATTTCCGCATCACCGGGTGGTTCGGCAGATCGTCCATCTTGTGGCCATCCTGACGCCAAAGCACGCCGAAGAGGATGTCGGTCTCGGGATCCAGATGAATTGAATAGTCGCTGATGCCTGCGTCTTTCAGCAAGGCTACCAGTTCCGGCCAGATTTCGTCGTGGCGCTTCCGGTATACCGCTTCCATGCCCGGGTTGAGCTTCATCTTGAAGGCATATTTTTCCATGGTTCAGGCCTTCCGCTTTGCGAGAACCCGGTGGGCGATGCGCGGCAGGGCAATGACGGCAATCAGCAGCAGACCGATGAAGATCGACATGACGATGCCCGGTACGTTGAGCAGGCCAAACCCGAAGGTGACCATGCCCATGACGAAGGCAGCGATCACCACGCCCGGAATGGAGCCGGAGCCACCGAGAATATTGACGCCGCCCAGCACCACCATTGTCACGATCTCAAGCTCCCAGCCGAAAGCAATCGATGGTCTTGTCGCCCCGAGGCGCGAGGTCAGGCAGATGGCGGCAACACCGGACATAAGCCCCGTGAGCAGAAAGAGCGCAAATTTGACCCGCGGCACGCGAATACCGGAAAAAAGCGCGCCGACAGGGTTGTTGCCGACGACATAGACCGCGCGGCCAAAGTTCGTCTTGTGCAGGATGACGGCAAAGACGATGGCAAGCAAAGCGAACAGGACGAACTCGAAAGAGATCACCCACCAGACGTAGCCCTGCCCGAAAAAGGCAAAGTCGGACGGATAGCCGGTGTAGGCCTTGTCGCCGAGCACGATATAGGAAATGCCACGGAAAAGGCTCATGGTGCCGATGGTCACCACGATGGACGGCAGGCCGAAGCCGGTCACCAGGAAGCCGTTGAAGGCACCGCACAGCAGCCCTGTACCCAGGCCGATCATGACCAGAAGCGGCGTATCGGCCCCCATCTGGACGGCAAAGCCCATGGCCGTGGACGACAGTGCGATGATCGAGGCAACCGAAAGGTCGATCTCGCCGGAAATGATCAACAATCCCATGGCAAAGGCGATCATCGCCTTTTCGGTGAAGTTGAAGGTCGCGTCGGAGAGGTTCCACGGATCGAGGAAATAAGGCGAGGCAAAGCTGTTCAGCGTGAAGACGGCGACGGCGACCACGAGTAGCAGCAGTTCCCAGCTCACCAGAAACCGCTGCAGCGGCGACTTCAGCCTGTCCGGAATCTGACGCCCCTGCGCGCCGGTGTCTGGGGTGGCGAGGCTCATGCTGCGTGCTCCGCTTTTTTCAGGATCACCCGGCCCTTGGTCCGGTTGGACGTGGCGTTGAAGGCTACGGCGATGATGATTGCGCTGCCGGAAATCGCGAGCTGCCAGAAGGGGGAGATATTGATGACCGGAAGAGCGTTCTTGACGATGCCGAGGAACAGCGCACCGAGCAGGGCCCCGCCGACAGACCCGATGCCGCCGGCAATCGAGATCCCGCCGATGACGCAGGCTGCGACCACCTCAAGTTCGAAACCGCCTGCGATATCGACATAGGCAACGGCATAGCGGGCAACCCAGAGATAGCCGGTAAGGCCGGCAAGCGCGCCGGAAATGACATAGGCCGCGCATTGGGTAAGGCCGACATTGATGCCCGTATAGACCGCCGCGTGCGGATTGCCGCCAACGGCAAAGAAAGCCCTGCCAAGTGGTGTTCGCCCGACCAGAACGATGAACCCGATTACGACGGCGATCGCTATCCACGACAGAACCGGCAGACCGAGCACGACCTCACGCGGGAAGGCCTTGAAGGCGTCACTCATCTCATGGGCGTTGATCCACTCCCCGCCGGAAATGACGAAGATGATGCCCCGGTAGATGGTCATCGTGCCAAGGGTGACGACAATGGGCGGAATATCCAGCTTCCAGACAAGCAGTCCGTTTGCAAGCCCCATCAAGGCTCCAAGACAGATCGCCAAGGCCAGGATAACCGGCACCGGCAGACCGGGCATGGCCATGTTGAGCATGGCGACCACCATGCCGGTGAGCGCAAGGTTGGCGGCAACGGACAGATCGATACACCGGGTGAGGATCACCACCATCTGGCCGAGTGCCAGAATGATCAGCGGAGCCGTGTCGTTGAAGACATTCGCCAGGTTGGACGGTGCGACGAAGCCGGGAAAGCGAGTGGCAATGGCCAGCACCAGAACCAGGATAGCTCCGGCGAGAATGGTCTCGCGCGATTTCATCAGCGAGCGGATCATGTGCGCACCTCCGTGATGCCGGCAGCCGCCCGCACCAGATGTTCGGGCGACAGGTCAGCGCCTTCAAATTCGGCGGCGATACGCCCCTCCCGCATCACAATCACCCGGTCGGACATGCCGAGAATTTCCGGAATTTCGGACGACACCATGATGACCGCCAGACCTTCGGCGGCCAGTTCCGCCATGAATTCGTGCACCGCGGCCTTGGACCCGATGTCGATGCCCTTGGTGGGTTCGTCCAGGATGATCACCCGAGGTTTGGTCGCAAGCCATTTGGCGATGACAACCTTCTGCTGGTTGCCGCCGGACAGTTCGCCGATATCCTGGTCAAGAGCTGCTGCGCGCAAGTCCAGCCGCCGCATGTAGTCACGGGCCAGCTTGAATTCCTCCGCAAGCCGCAGGAACCCCTTGCGTGAGGTTTCCTTGAGCGACGGCAGCGAGACATTCTGGAAAATGGGCAGGCCCTTGATCGCGCCCTGTTTACCCCGGTCCTCCGGGACATAGACGATGCCCTGCCGGATGGCCTCGTTGGGATCGCGAATGACGGCGATCCTGTCGTCGATCCGGATAGCCCCTTTGGAAGGCCTGGTCACCCCGAACAGCGCCTGCATGAATTCGCTGCGCCCGGCACCCACAAGGCCGTAAAACCCAAGGATCTCTCCCGCACGAAGCGTGAAGCCGATGTCCTCGAATTCCGTCGGGTGGCAATAGCCGACAACCTTCAGCACTTCCTCACCCAGTTGCGGTGCTCGTTTCGGGAAAACCTGGTCGACTGACCGGCCGACCATGAGCTTGACCAGCTCCTGTTCGGAAACAGCCTCGATCTTGCCTTTGCCGACCATCTGGCCGTCCCGGAAAACCGTGTAGCGGTCCGCGATGCGGAAGATCTCGTCGAACTTGTGACTGATGAAGAGGATCGCCTTGCCTTCCGCCTTCAGGCGTTCCACCAGCTCGTAGGTTTCCTCGATTTCCTTGTGGGAGAGCGAGGCGGTCGGCTCATCCATGATGACGATCTTGGCGTCGATGGAGAGCGCCCGGGCAATCGCCACCAGGTGCTTGTTGGCAATACCGAGATCCTTCAGCGTGACATTCGGATCGATCCTGGCGCCGATCCGGTCGAGCAGCGCTTGTGCCTTGCGCAGCATTTCCTTGCGGTCGATCAGCCCGAAACGCGTTTTCGGCGCATGGCCGATGAAAATGTTTTCCGCCACAGACAGATCATCGAAAAGGACGGTTTCCTGATGGATCGCCGTCACCCCTGCCCGGCCCGCGTCCTGGGCGGTGGGAAAGGAAACCGGCGTGCCATTGATCGCGATTGCGCCCTCGTCCGGCTGATAGATGCCGGTCAGGATCTTCACGATGGTGGATTTACCCGCGCCGTTTTCACCCACCAGGGCGGTAACTTCCCCCGGGAACAGCTCCAGCGATACTTCGGAAAGCGCCTTCACGCCCGGGAACGATTTGGAGATACCGCTGAGCGTCAGTACCGGCCCCGTGCCGTCTTCCGTTTGCGGATGCGTGTCCGCTATGCCCTGCGTGTTCGCAAGCATGACCATTTCCCGGAGCCTGGAGTTTCGTTGCTGGTTTCAAAGACCCGGTGCGCATGGCACCGGGTCTGACATGTTTCTATCGTCCGGTCCTGGCGACCAGCTTAGAAAATGTCCTTGAAGTCGTCGATGTTGGAGCTGTCATAGACGAACGGGTCCGCCATCGCGCCTTCGTTGCTGTCGTTGAGCGTCAGCGTGCCCATACGTCCCATCGGGATTTCCGCGCCCGGCTTTGCTTCCGCGGCGCCGGTGGACAGGTTGTAGGCCAGCATGGTTGCCGAATAGCCAAGGTCGATCGGGTTCCAGATGGCGAACGACTTGGATGCACCGGATTCGATGTGGCCAGCCATTTCTGACGGCAGGCCGAGCCCGGTCACGTTGACCTGTCCTGCTTTTTCGGCGTCAGAGACTGCCTGAGCGGCCGCAACAATGCCCACGGACGTCGGAGCGATGATCGCCTTCAGATCCGGATAGGTCTGCATAAGGCCCTGGGCTTCACGGTAGGACTTGTCGGCAAGGTCATCACCATAGACGGTGGCGACCACGTTGATGCCCGGATAGTTATCCTTCACCTTGTTCATTTCCTCGATCCAGATGTTCTGGTTCGTGGCGGTTGCGGACGCGGACAGGACGGCGACATCACCGCCATCGGGCAGATGATCGGCGGCCAGCTTGATGATCATGTTGCCGATCAGCGGATTGGACGACGGATTGAGGTGAAGCTGGCGACCTTCCGGCGCAACGCCGCTGTCCCAGGAAATCACGGTAATGCCGCGGTCCATGGCTTTCTTCAGTGCCGGCACCAGGGCGTCCTGATCGTTGGCGGAGATAGCAATGGCATCCACCTTCTGGGCGATCAGCGCGTTGATGACCTCGATCTGACCTTCTGCGGTCGTGTCGGTCGGGCCGGTGTAGATGATCTCGACATCGCCGAGTTCCTTGGCAGCTTCTTCAGCGCCCTTGGCGGCAGCTTCAAAGAAGCCGATGCCGAGCGCCTTGACGACAAGGGCGATGCGTTTTTCCGCGGCACTGGCCGGTGCGGCGATGCAGACGGCGGCGACTGCTGTTGCCGCCAGAAGTGACTTGAGCAATTTCATGGTCTTCCTCCCTAAAGTGCTGCCGGCCCCTCCCAAGGTCCGGACAGTGTGCCGGCTACCCGTTCGAGGTTGCCTTGGTCTGTGCGGCGCTTGTTTCCGCCACGATCAGATGGATGTCGGCCTGTTCCAGCATGTTGGCCGCGCTGTCGGGGATCCTGTCATCGGTGATGACGGTGGAAATCCGCTCGAGCGGGCACAGGATCAGGCTGGAACGTGCGCTGAATTTCGATGAATCCGCCAGAACCACCAGTTCATCCGCCTGGCCGATCAGCTTCTGCTCGGCCTGAATGAGCAACGGATCGGCCTCCATGAGCCCAAGCGGCCCAAGCCCCTGGGCGCCCATGAACATGCGCGTCGCGTAGAAGTTCCGGGTCACGTCATTGTCGAAGGGGCTCAGGATGATGTTCTGTTCGCGATAGATCACCCCGCCCGAGAGCATGATGGTGTTCTTGGAATTCTTGAGGAGATGCTCGGCAATCGGAAACGAGTTAGTGAACACCTGGCAGCGCTTGGTTGCCAGCGGATGCACCATCTGAAAGGTGGTTGTGCCGCCGTTGATGATGATGGCATCGCCATCCTCGCACAGCTCCACCGCCTTTTGCGCGATTGCGCGTTTCTGAGCGATGTTGATCGTTTCGTTGACACTGAACGGACGCCCCGCCAGACCGACGAACTGCGGTGGATGAATGCTCTCCGCCCCACCCCGCACACGACGCAGCTTCTTCTGCACATGCAGCTGGGCAATGTCACGACGGATGGTCGCTTCTGAGGAATCCGTCAACGCCACCAGCTCCTGTACCGTCACGACCGGACGATCCTGGACTGCGGACAATATGATCCTGTGGCGTTCTTTCTCGTGCATCTGGTCCTCCCATTGATCAAACGTTTCCACCAACACCGGTCAATGTCAATCATAAAAAATCAAAAATGATCATTTTGCAGCGCAATATGATTGATATTGATCGTTTTTGATTGACAACCTGATCCGTTCAAGCGAGTTTCTAAACAACGAGACGCAAGCCGTCAGGCTTACCTGGGAGGAAAAGATGTTGAATTCCGCTGCCGGTTCCCGGCTTGCAAACCTGTGGGATGACCAGAAGGCTTCCGGCATGAGCGAAGCGGAGCTGCTGCTCTATCGCTCAAACCTCCTGGGCTCCGACAAGCGCATCACCAACTACGGTGGCGGCAACACCTCCGCCAAGGCGATGGAGAAGGATCCCCTCACCGGCGATCAGGTCGAGGTACTGTGGGTCAAGGGCTCGGGCGGCGATGTCGGCACCATCAAGATGGATGGTTTTGCGACACTCTACATGGACAAGCTGCGGGCACTTAAAGGGCTCTATCGCGGCGTCGAGTTTGAAGACGAGATGGTCGCCTGCCTGCCCCATTGCACCTTCAACCTGAACCCGCGCGCCGCCTCCATCGACACCCCGCTTCATGCCTATGTGCCGAAAAGCCATGTCGACCATATGCATCCGGACGCAATCATCGCCATTGCCGCGGCAAGCGACAGCAAGGCAATCACGCAGGAGATCTTCGGCGCCGACATCGGCTGGCTGCCCTGGAAG
Source organism: Labrenzia sp. THAF191a (assembly GCF_009363335.1). GTDB lineage: Bacteria > Pseudomonadota > Alphaproteobacteria > Rhizobiales > Stappiaceae > Roseibium > Roseibium algicola. Next base: position 3,677,121 of record NZ_CP045333.1, on the reverse strand, counting down.
CGCCCGGGCTATGAACTGGGCCTGTGGCTGGAAAAATTCTGCCTTGAAAATCCGGAGGCTCGCGGGGTCGTTCTGGAAAGCCACGGACTCTTTACATGGGCTGACGACGCCAGGACCTGCTACGAAACCACCCTGGAGATCATCAACAAGGCGATTGCCTGGTTTGAGGAAAAGACGGCAGGAAAAGATGCCTTCGGCGGCTCGAAACACCGCGCCCTGGCTCCATCGGACCGGCGTGGGGTTGCCGCCCGCCTGATGCCCGCAATCCGGGGGATGGTATCCGGCAAGCAGCATATGGTCGGTCATTTTGACGACAGCGACGCTGTGCTGGAATTCGTCTGCGCCAATGACATGGAAGCCCTTGCCGCCCTCGGCACAAGCTGCCCGGATCATTTCCTGCGCACCAAGATCCGCCCGCTCGTGGTCGATTTCGATCCCGCCACCCCGGACATCGAGGCAACGCTTGCCGGGCTCGGTCAGGCAGCGGAAGCTTACCGTGACGACTATGCGGCCTATTATGAGCGCTGCAAGCACGACGACAGCCCTGCCCTTCGCGACCCGAACGCCGTTGTCTACCTGGTGCCGGGCGTCGGCATGATCACCTTCGCCAAGGACAAGGCGACCGCGCGGATTTCCGGCGAGTTCTACACCAACGCCATCAACGTCATGCGCGGCGCTTCCAGCGTTTCCACCTATCGCGGCCTGCCGGAACAGGAAGCCTTCGACATCGAATACTGGCTTCTGGAGGAAGCCAAGCTCCAGCGCATGCCCAAACCCAAGAGCCTTGCAGGCAAGATCGCGCTGGTAACCGGCGGCGCCGGCGGCATCGGCTCGGCCACCGCTGAACGCTTTCTGCGCGAAGGCGCCTGCGTGGTGCTGGCCGACATCGACGCGGACGCACTCGGGGCCGCCGCCGACAATCTCTCCGCACGCTATTCCAGGGACGTCGTGCGCACGGTGACGATGGATGTCACCAGTGAAGACGCCGTGGCAGACAGCTTTGCCAGAGCTGCACTGGAATTCGGCGGTGTCGACATTCTCGTTTCCAACGCCGGCATCGCGTCTTCCGCCCCGATCGAGGACACCACGCTCGACCTGTGGAACCGGAACATGTCGATCCTGTCGACCGGTTACTTCCTGGTGTCCCGTGAGGCCTTCAAGGTCATGAAGACGCAAGGGGTCGGTGGTTCCATCGTGTTCATCGGATCGAAGAACGGCCTCGCCGCGTCTCCCGGTGCCAGCGCCTATTGCACGGCCAAGGCTTCCGAATTGCACCTGGCCCGCTGCCTTGCCCTGGAAGGCGCTCCGGAGGGGATCCGCGTCAATGTGGTCAATCCGGACGCTGTCCTGCGCGGGTCCAAGATCTGGTCCGGTGACTGGCTGAAGGAACGCGCCAAAGCCTACGGCAAGGACACGTCGGAGCTGGAGGAACACTACCGCCAGCGCTCGCTGCTGAAACTGTCCGTGCTGCCGGAAGATATCGCCGAGGCAACCTACTTCTTCGCCTCCGAGTTTTCCGCCAAGTCGACCGGGAACATCATCAACGTCGACGCCGGCAACGTTCAGGCTTTCACGCGGTAGCAGTCCTCAAGGTAATCGAACCACATCTTCCCTCATCCTGAGGAGGACCGTCAGGTCCGTCTCGAAGGATGGGCCACACGATCAGAGCTTGCCGCCCATCCTTCGAGACGCGAGCAGGCTCGCTCCTCAGGATGAGGAAGTGGATTGAGGGAAGTGATCTTGGAACAAACGGATCGAAGAAAATCCGGGAAAGGATCTTCTCATGATGATCGACACATCGCTGGTCGCCGGGGAAAACGAGACCCGCACAGCCGACCTGAAGCGTGACTATGAAACCCTGGGCGAAAGGCTCGACCGGCGCGGCGTTTCCATCGATGCCGTCAAGGCGAAGGTCGCCGCCTATGGCGTTGCCGTGCCGTCCTGGGGTGTCGGCACCGGTGGCACGCGCTTTGCGCGTTTTCCCGGCAAGGGCGAACCGCGCCATATCTTCGACAAACTGGAAGATTGCAGTGTCATCCAGCAGCTGACCCGGGCAACACCAAACGTTTCCCTGCACATTCCCTGGGACAAGGCCGACCCGGCGGAGCTGAAGGCCAAGGCAAGTTCGCTCGGGCTTGGCTTTGACGCCATGAACTCCAACACTTTTCAGGATCAGGACGGCCAGCCACTTTCCTACAAGTTCGGCTCACTCAGCCACACGGATGCCAGCACGCGCAGGCAAGCCATTGAGCACAATCTGGAATGCATCGAGATCGGCAAGGCCATCGGCTCCAGGGCCCTGACCATCTGGATCGGCGACGGATCAAATTTCCCCGGCCAGGCCAACTTCACACGCCAGTTCGAGCGGTATCTGGACGCGGTAAAAGCGATTTATGCGGAACTGCCGGACGACTGGCGGCTGTTCACCGAGCACAAGATGTATGAGCCGGCATTCTATTCAACTGTCGTGCAGGACTGGGGCACCAACTACATGATCGCGCAGGAACTGGGCGAGAAGGCCTACTGCCTTGTCGATCTCGGCCACCATGCCCCCAACGCCAATATCGAGATGATCGTTGCCCGGCTGATCCAGTTCGGAAAGCTCGGCGGTTTCCACTTCAACGACAGCAAGTATGGCGATGACGATCTGGATACGGGCTCCGTCGATCCGTACCGGTTGTTCCTGGTGTTCAACGAACTGGTGGACGCCGAAACGCGGAAGGCGCCCGGCTTCGACCCGGCACATATGCTCGACCAGTCTCACAACGTGACCGACCCCATCGAAAGTCTGATGGTCTCCGCCATGGAAGTTCAGCGCGCCTATGCCGAGGCACTGCTGGTCGACAGGTCTGCCCTGGAAGGTTTTCAGGACACGAATGACGCCTTGATGGCAACAACCACCCTGAAAACCGCTTTCCGCACCGATGTCGAGCCGATCCTGGCCATGGCAAGACTGGAAAACGGCGGCGCCATCGACCCTGTTGCGGCTTATCGGACTGCCGGATACCGGCAAAAGGTCGCGGAGATCCGTCCGGAGGTTTCCGGGGCTGGCGGCGGGATCGTCTGACCCAGGAGTATTGACCAGAAAATACCGGCCGGGAGGGGCCCCCCTTCCCGGTCAGACAGAGGCGCGAATGAGCGAGACCAGTGCCTCGACTTCCGGATCGAATTCATCCTTGTTCGGGATCAAAAGCCCGTATCGGCTCATGTGCTCTTCCAGCCTGACCGGCAGAATGCGGATCAGGCCGTTTTCCTGATAGTAGTCGGCAACCGACTGCGGCAGAACGGCCAGCATGTCGCTTTTTCCGACCGCCAGCGTCGTCATCAGCATCGACGAGGTTTCAAGGCCGTAATGCGGTGCGGGCAGATCCGCATGTGCAAAAGCAAGCTCGATCGACATGCGCATCGGGCTGGGCCTTGGCTGCAGGATCCAGCTGAAATCACCAAGTTCCACGAGACTGAGCTGCTTGCTTGGCACCAGAGGATGCGACGACGCCGCCACGACAGCGAGCCTCTCCTGCCAGAGCGGTTCGAACCGAATGCCGGTCATGTCGAGATGTTCCACCGGCCGTCCCAGCACGATATCCAGCGCACCTTCGTTGAGCGCGGAAATGAGATTGTCGGAAGTCGACACCATCAGGCTGATCTGCGGACCGACATTGGTCTCCATCAGGTTCATCAGCAGCTCGGATACCTGCCCCGGCAAGGCTTCCATGATCGCGCCGAGCCGCACCTTGCCATATTCACCGCGCTGCATCGCCGACAATTGCGCCTTCAGCCGCCCGGTCTCGGAAATGATCTGGCGGGCATGCCGGGCAACCACCACGCCATAGGCCGTTGGCTTCATGCCCCTGGAAAGACGTTCGAACAGCGTGACCCCGAGCGTGTCCTCCACTTCCTTCAAAAGTTTTGTCGCCCCGGGCTGGGAAAGGTTCAGCTCGCGCGCGGATTCGTGCAGATTGGTCGTGACTTCCAGGCTTGCCACAAGGGCAAGCTGTTTGAACCGCAGGCGAGACAGGATCGCCATGTCGAAGGTTCCATACATATCGATCGATCCGCTCAGTCGTTGGCGTACCCGCTTGGCGGTCTCAATCGATACCGGATTTTTTCCTTTCCAGACAGTCAAATACCAGGCCTCATGTCTGTGTTTGGACTAACGGACGGCTGACCGCCCGGAGTTTTCCTCACTGCCCCCAGCGCAAAACCAGGGGATCGAGCCGGCGCAGAAGCGTCAGTAGCCTCTCGCGGACCGGCTGCGGCAGCGGGTCGATCGGATGCCGGCAGAAATCGGATTTGATGACACCGCCTTCGACCATCGCCGCCTTGCAGGAGCGCCAGCCGCACAAGCGGTTTTCGTGATTGATGACGGGCAGAACCCGCGCATAGGCATCTGCTGCCTCGTCGGTTTGGCCCGCGTGATAGAGCTCGATGACAGGCTTGATCTGGTCAACGATCATCCCCGAGGTCATCGATCCGCGCGCGCCTGCGTCCAGATCCGCCAGCAACGTGATGCCTTCTTCGCCATCAAATGGGCCTTCGATGGCAGGGCCGCCTTCAGCAATGAGAAACCGCAACTTGTTGGCAGCCTGCGGGCATTCGATCTTGAAGAGCTTCACCATCTCGATCTCGCGGGCCATCTTCACCAGAAGCGGCACCGGCAAGTCGACGCCGGACAGGGGCGCATCCTGGATCATGATCGGAATGCCGACCTCGCCGACGGCGGCGAATTGATCAAACGTCTGCTGGGCGTTCCCTTTCAAAAGAGCTCCGTGATAGGGCGGCATCATCATGACAATGGCTGCACCAAGCGACTTGGCAAGCTGCGCCTGCTCTACCGCGATCCGTGTCGCGAAATGGCTGATCGTGACGATGACAGGAACGCGGCCGTCGATATGCTCAATGCAAAGCCGTGTCAGCAACTCGCGCTCTGCATCCGACAACAGGAACTGCTCGGAGAAATTCGCCAGGATGCAGATGCCATCCGCGCCCTGGTCGATAAGGCAATCCAGCACGCGGCGCATGCCCGGTTCATCAAGCGAACCGTCTTCGTGAAAGGGTGTCGGGGCGACAGGCCAGATACCGGAATAAGGGGTCATGGGGCTACGTGCTTTTGTCTTTGAAGATAATGGATGAGCTTCCTGCCCCGGCTTGCGGGCCGGAGCAGGAAAGCCGGAAGGTCACTCGGCAATGTCGAAATGCTGGAGATGCTTGTCCGAGATCGTGATGCCGAGGCCGGGCAGATCGTCGTCAAGCTGCAGATAGCCGTCCACGGCTTCCGGGTCGCCTTCGAAGATGTAATAGAAGAGCTCGTTGCCGACCTCGACGTCGAACACCGGAAAATACTCGCTGATCGGGCAATTCGTGTTGGCCATGGTCAGATGGTAGTTGTGCATCTGGCCCGCATGGGGAATGACCGGGATCTGGGCAGCTTCGGCAATGGCGTTGATCTTCTGCGCCGCCGTAATGCCGCCAACCCGGTTGGTATCATACTGCAGGATGCTGACAGCCTTGCGGTTGATGAGCTCGGCACAGCCGATCACCGAAAACTCGTGTTCGCCGCCGGAAATCGGCACGATGTTCATAGCATTGAGTTCGGCATACCCGGCAACGTCATCGGCAATCACGGGCTCCTCGAGCCAGCGTGGCTCGTAGGGAGCGAGTTTCGGCAACATGCGCTTGGCATAGTCGAGGTTCCAGCCCATGTAGCATTCCAGCATGAGGTCATTGTCGTAGCCGATGACCTCGCGAACCGCCTCGACCCGCTTCAGGTTTTCCCGCATGCCCGGCATGCCGTCCTTGGGGCCAAAGCCAAAGCGGGACTTGAAGGCCTTGTAGCCGCCCTTCATTGCCTCCTCGGCTTCCTTCTGCATCGCCTCGATCGATCCGGCGTAGAGCTTGGAATAATAAACCGGGATCTTTTCCTTGGTGCGACCGCCCAGAAGCTTGAAAACCGGCTTGCCGACCAGCTTGCCCATCAGGTCCCAGATCGCGATATCGATGGCCGAGATGGCCGTCATGCCGATCCCCTTGCGCCCCCAGGCGTGGCTGCGCCGGTACATCTTTTCCCAGATGTAGGCATAGTCGAACGGATCTTCGCCGATCACCAGTGGTGCGTACCAGTCGTCGATGGCCTTCTTGACGACCGAGGGAGCCAAGGCGGCGTTGCCGATGCCGATGGTGCCGTCTTCCGTCTCGACTTCACATGTCAGCCACTGGTGAAAGCGGAAGGACGACATGGCATCGCCCTTCATCCAAAGGGCATCGGAAGCGTTGGTGCAGAAGTTGCCCTGCGGCGGGACCGTCGGACCTTTCCAGGTCCAGACGCGCGTGCGTACGGATTTGATTTTCATATGACTGATCCACTCAATTGGAAATTCGGGAAGTCCGGCGCCGCGTTCCCATGGCGCAGGCAATGTTCCAGGCGTTGCGCATCGGGCCGACATTGGCCGTTCCCTTGCCGCGAATGTCGAAGGCGGTTCCATGTGCCGGTGTGGTGATCGGGATCGGCAGACCGCCCTGCACCGTCACCCCCTGCCAGAAGCCCAGCAGCTTGATCGCGATCTGCCCCTGATCGTGATAGAGCGTCACGATGGCGTCGAGTTCCTTTGCGACCGCTTTCAGGAAAATGGTGTCGGAGGGATAAGGCCCTTCCACAGGCAGGCCCAGCGCCTTGGCACGTTCGACTGCAGGCGTGATGATCTCGATTTCTTCCGTTCCGAAATTGCCGTTGTCGCCATTGTGCGGATTAAGGCCGCAGACACCAATCCGCGGGCTCTCGAAACCGGCATCCTTCAAGGCCGAATGGATCAGCCGCGCAGCCTCGATGATCTTGTCTTCGGTGATGAGGTCGGCAACATCGCGCAGGGCGATGTGGCTCGTTACCCGGCTGGTCCATAGACCGTCCATCACGTTGAGTTCCGAGACACTGCCATTGTGGCCCAGCCGGTCGGCAAACCAGTGCAGCTCGTCCGACTGGCTCATGCCGGCCGAATGAAGTGATGCCTTGTTGAGCGGGGCAAAGACCAGCGCATCCGCCTTGCCTGCCCGAACCATGTCGACCCCCATGCCAAGCGTTTCCAGGCAATGCGCGCCACCTTCCGCGCTCACCTCGGCACGTTTCCAGCCACCTTCCGGAGCCTTGCCAACCTGCAGGAATGCCGGAACCCCGGACCCTTGCTCGGGCAACGCAGCCGATGAGACGACCTGATAGTCGAAACGGACACCGGCGATCTCCATGCCGGTTTTCAGCTCTCCCTCGTCTCCAAGGATCAGGATATCCGCCGCCTGGCGGGCTTCCTCCTCGGCAAGAAGCCGGGCGACCAGTTCAGAGCCGATACCCGCCGGATCGCCAAGGGTCAGAACCAAACGCGGTTTGGGCGTCGTCATTGAATAAACTCCGTCAAAGCAAGGGAAACCTGGGGAACGTAGGTCACCAGAAGCAGGATCAGGGCGAGCACGCCGATGAACGGCAGGTTGGCACGGGACGTTTCCCAGATGCCCGCCTTGGCAATCGAGCAGGATGTGATCAGCACCGAGGCAACAGGCGGTGTCTGCTGACCGATGGCAAGGTTGAGTGTCACCATGATGCCGAAATGGATCGGGTCGATGCCAACCGCATTCACCAGCGGCATGACCACCGGCACGACCAGGATGATTGCCGCCGCCCCGTGCAGGAACATGCCAAGCACCAGCAAGAGCAGGTTGAGCAAGGCCAGCACGATGAAGGGATTGGTGGTCAGTTCGGTGATCTGCGCGGCCAGTTGCTGCGGCACCTGGGCCTGCGTCAGGAACAGCCCGAGCGCGGCGGATGTTGCCACCAGCAGCATGACCACACCCGTCTGACTGATACCTTCCAGCATGGTCTTGCGCAGGCGCCGGACATCGAGATCCCGGTAGATGAACAGGCCGATCACCAGGGCCGCCAGTACCGCCAGCCCGGCGCCTTCCGTTGCCGTGACAATACCGGAGAATATGCCGCCCAGGATGATCACCGGCATGGTGAGCGCCCAGAAAGCTTCCCGGAAGGTTTTGGCAACGTGGCGAAGGTCGAAGCCTTCAGCGCGCGGCAGGTTGTAGCGAACCGCCAGAATATAGGTGACGATCATCAGCAGTCCGCCGCCGAGAACGCCCGGAACGATACCGGCCACGAACAGCTTCAGCACCGAAGTTTCGGCAATTGCACCATAAAGGATCATGGGAATGGACGGCGGAATGATGATGGCAAGGGACGCCGAAGACGAGGTGATTGCCGCCGCAAGCGTTCGGGAATAGCCGCGTTTCTTCATTTCCGGGATCAGCACTGTACCGGTGGCGGCCACATCGGCCACGGCTGACCCGGAAATTTCGGCAAAGACCATCGAAACACCGATGTTGACCATGCCCAGCCCGCCACGGACAAAGCCGATGAGAGCAGTGACAAAGTTGATCAGCCTGACGGAAATGCCTGACGTGTTCATCAGGTTACCGGCAAGGATGAACAGCGGAATGGCGATCAGCGGAAACGAGGTCGAGCCCGAATAGAGCGCGATGGCCATGTCGTAGAGCCGGTCCGTACCCGAAGTCAGGACGAACCCGCCGAGAGCGACAATCCCGATTGCCACGGCAATCGGCACGTTGATCAGGATCAGTCCGATGAGGACGATCGTTGTCAGAAGAAGGATCATCGCGTGCCCTCACGTGCGTGCATGGCCTTGGCCTCTTCTTCAGCCTCGGCAATTGCGTGTTCGATTTCCGCGTGTTCCCGATCAACGCCGGCGGCAGCGTCGCGCAACGTGCGTGGCAGCGTCAGCAGCGTTCCGATGATCATGAGACCTGAGGTGATGGGGATGACCGATTGCACGATGTCGAGCGTCATCCACGGAAGGCTGAGGAGTGAATCCCACTTGGCAACCGCCAGAACCGCATAGCCGTACCAGGCAACAATTGCGAAGAAGGCGATGACGAGCAGCTCAGAAAAGGCCGTCAGCGCCACCGCCAGCCCTCTCGGCATGGCAGTAACCAGGCCGGAAAAGGACATGTGATGCCGCATGAAGACAGCGTAGGTCGCGCCGAAGTAGGTCAACCACGCCAGCATCACGCTGGCCAGTTCGTCGTACCAGGACGGCGAAGCCCCCAGGTAGCGCATTGTCGTCGAGTAGATGACCGCTCCCGTCAAGGCGAGCAGAAGTGCGATGCAGACAGCCTCGATTGCGCGCAACAAAAGGCGCTCGAACAAAGCAATCATGGCTCCTCCCAGAGAAATTGCCGGCCGGTTGGTCCGGCCGGCTGTTTTGTCAGTTGCTTGTTTGATCAGTCGGCAAGGCTCTGCGCCAGCCCCACCAGCTTGTCGCCACCCTCAACCTTTGCTGCAAAGGCTTCGTAGATCGGCGCAGATGCTGCGATGAAAGCGGACTTGTCGGCCTCGTTCACCTCGACCCCGGCGGCACGCACCTTGTCGACCAGCTCCCTGTCCGCAGTCTCGCCTTCATTGAGCGACCAGTCCTGCACCGAAGCGGCAACTTCCGATACGGCCGTCTTGACGTTTTCCGGCAGCTTGCCCCAGGTTCCGGCACCCGTCGTCAGGTAGGTCGGCGAATAGACGTGACCTGTCAGGCTGAGATACTTCTGAACTTCCTGAAAATTGGCGCCGACAATGTTGGTGAGCGGATTTTCCTGCCCGTCCATGGTGCCGGTCTGCAGGGCCACGAACACTTCCGAAAATGCCATCGGCGTCGGGTTGGAGCCCCACTCCTTGAACATCGCGACGCGCCACTCGGAAGACGGTGTACGGATTTTCAGCCCGTCCAGGTCAGCCGGAGTGTTGATCGGGCGGGAGTTGTTCGTGATCTGGCGGAACCCGTTTTCCCAGGTCGAAATCACATGAAGACCGGCGGCTTCCGCCTTGGGAGCCAGCTCCGTCTTGACCAGATTGGCGTCGATGGCCTTCAGATGCTCGCGGTCCTTGACGAGGAACGGCATATCGAACAGAGCGAATTCCGGCGCCACGTTGGTCATGATGGACGAAATCAGGGTGAACTGCACGGTGCCGAGACGCAGCTTCTGCATCAGCTCCTTCTCGTCGCCCAGCTGTGCGTCGGCATAAAATTCGACCTTGTCGGCATCGCCGAGGCGCGCCTGCAGCTCCTCGGCAAACTTCTGCGCGCTGCGGCCCTGCAAGCTGTTGGAAGCCGCGCCAACGGCAACGATGTAGGTCTCGGCCTGCGCGGGCAGCGCACCGAAAGCAAAGACGGACGCGAGCAGGCCCGCACAAAGGCCCTTGTGTATCTTGTTCATTGATGTCTCCTCCACTTGACGGGACCGACGACCGGCGACGGACGTCAACTCCCACCTAAGGGAACCTAGTGAAAGTCCGTTGCCAAGAATAATGGGAAGACAGGATCGACCGATAACCAAATGGAATTGATCACACCTGTTGCGAAAACCATGAGAGCAAGTACCAGCGCCAGCTGCAAGCCCGATAACGGCGGTTTTCGCCCCTTGTCCCAAGCCGAAATGCAGCGCTCTGTAGCCTGATCAACCGAACTTTGGCACAGTCTGGCACTGCCAGAAATCAACCGGAAGGCCCATGGCGTGAAAGCCCAATATGTGGAACTGATCGACGCTGTCGCGACCCTTGGAAGCCTGGCCGCGGCCGCGAAGGTCCTTGGGAAATCTCAGCCCGCAATCACCAAGGCGTTGAAGAAGATCGAGGGCGATCTCGGCGTTGTTCTGTTTCACCGGGTGCCGAGCGGCATCGTGCCGACACTGGAAGGCCAGACTGTCATCGACCGCTGCCGCCGCATCCAAAGCGACCTGAAAAAGCTCTCGGAAGATGTCGCCCAGTCACGCGGGCAATATGTCGGCATGATTTCGGTCGTGGTCTCGCCGCTCGCCGCGCTGAAGATCATTCCTCCTGTGCTGCGCCGGTTTCAGAACCGGTTTCCGGGCATCGAGCTGAACATCACCGGAGGCCACGCCCCGAAGGCCTTTCACGCGCTGAGGTCGGGCGAAGCGGATTTCGTCATCGGCCCGGCTCCTGACGGACAGCCCAAGGCAGGGCTTCATGTCGAACCACTGCTGACGACATCGGTGACCTTCCTTGCCGGCCAGCAGTCCTACCTGAAGGACCTGTCAAAACCGCAGGATCTGTTGAATGCACGATGGGCCGTTATCGGTCCGAGCAGCCGCCGGCCTCTTTTTCAGGACTTCTTCCGCCTGCACGGTCTGCAAGGGCCCGATCCTGTCATCCGCTCCGATTCGATCCTCAGTATCCTGTCCGTTCTGGAACAGTCCGACATCGTCTGTTCGTTTCCATCGCTCATTGTGGACGAGGTCAGGGAACGGTGGTCCGTGACGGCGCTGCCTGTCGACCTGAGCATGCTGACGGTGGATATTGCCCTTACCTGGACCAAGGAAAGGCTGCTGACGCCTGCTGCCCTCGCCTTTGCAGACATCGTTCGCGAGGAAGGCCGCAATTGCGCTCCTCAGACCTGAATGAGTATAACCTGAAGTTATATCCATGAGTTCGAGTTAATTGAGGGATATACCTCCGGAGTGCTAGTCTTCCCCCCAAGAAGGCCGCAGAAGCGGCACCTTGGGAGGACATCTGAGTGAATATCCTGTTCGTCATGTACGACCAGCTGCGCTTCGACTATCTGAGCTGCGCGGGACACCCGTATCTGCACACCCCGAATTTTGACCGGGTTGCCGCCAGGGGCGTGCGCTTTACCAATGCCTATGTGCAATCTCCCATATGTGGCGCCAGCCGGATGAGCTTCTACACCGGGCGCTATGCGTCCTCCCATGGGGCACAGTGGAATGGCTTCCCGCTCCGGGTCGGCGAACACACGCTCGGCGATCACCTGCGCAAGTCCGGCATGGACTGCTGGCTTATCGGCAAGACGCACATGAAGGTGGATGCGGAAGGCATGACCCGGCTCGGGCTGTCCCCGGACAGCATCATAGGCGCCCGGCAGGCCGAGTGCGGATTTGATGTCTGGGTGCGGGACGACGGGCTCTGGGGCGAAGGGCCGGACGGCTTTTATGACGAAAAACGGTCGCCTTACAACGAATACCTCAAGTCCCGTGGTTATGCGGGAGAGAACCCCTGGGCGGATTTCGCCAACGCCGGCGTCGAAAACGGCGAGAAGGCGTCCGGCTGGATGTTCGACAATGCGGACAAGCCCGCCAATATTCGCGAGGAAGACAGCGAAACACCCTGGCTGACGACCCGCACGATCGAATTCATCGAACAGGCGAAAGCCCCATGGTGCGCGCATGTCAGCTACATCAAGCCCCATTGGCCATACATCGTGCCGGCGCCCTACCACGACATGTACGGGCAGAACCATGTTCCCGCAGCGGTCCGCGCCGATGTCGAGCGCGACAACGCCCACCCTGTCTACGCGGCTTTCATGGCCAACAAGATCGCAGCTGCCTTTCAGCAGGAAGATGTGCGCCGAAAGGTCATTCCCGCCTACATGGGCCTGATCAAGCAATGCGACGACCAGCTCGGCAGGCTCCTGGACTACCTGGAAGAGACCGGCCGGATGGAGGACACGATGATCGTGCTCACCTCCGACCACGGCGATTATCTCGGTGACCACTGGCTCGGCGAAAAGGACCTGTTCCACGAGCCTTCGGTCAAGATCCCGATGATCGTCTATGATCCGCGCTCCGAAGCCGATGCCACAAGAGGCACCACCTGCGACGCACTGGTGGAGGCGATCGACCTTGCCCCGACATTTCTGGAAGCTGCCGGCGGGGCCGAAGTCGGTCACATCCTGGAAGGCCGCAGTCTGAGCCCCTGGCTGCGCGGGGAGACGCCCGACTGGCGAGAGGCGGTCATCAGCGAATACGACTATTCCGTCACCCCCATGTGCGCCTCCCTTGGCGTCAGCACCTGGGATGCCCGTCTCTTCATGGTGTTCGACGGCCGCTTCAAGCTGATCCATGCCGAAGGCGGTTTCCGGCCGATGCTGTTCGACCTGCAGAACGATCCCGACGAATTCCACGACCTGGCCAAGACGGACGACCATGAGGCCGAGATCGCCCGCATGTACGACCTTCTGGCCCGCTGGGGCCGGCGTATGTCGCAGCGCGTGACGCGGTCGGATGCCGATATCGCCGCCATGCGCGGCAAGTCCGCCCGGCGCGGTATTCTTCCGTTCCTGAAGGATGGATCGGAAGTGCCGGAGGAACTGACCGAGGCCTATCGCGGCCCTGCCCTGCAGGATCATGTTTCGCCCGAAAAGGGAGGACGTTGAGGTGAGCACGGCAACAGGCGACGCCCCGGCTATTGCCCGTAGCGACAAGTGGATTGCCGACTGTCTCGCCGTGCTTTTCGTGCTCGTGATCGTTACATATGCGGCCTCCGGCCCGATCACGGATTTTGTCCGCTGGTTCATCGAGACCACAACACAAGGCTTCGATGAACTGTCGCGCCGCGATCAGCGCGCCCTGTTGCGTGATCATTGGATGGGTGCCGGTTACCGCTCGTTCGAACGATCCTTCCTGCTGCCGACCGGGCTGATCATCGGCCTGCCAATCGTCTTTTCCTTTGCCATCTGTCTGCTGACACTGCACCGGGGCCGCGCCTGGCGCTGGCTCAACTGGGCGCTGACGCTGCTTGCGCTCGCCGCCTTTGTGTCCTGGATGCTGAAGATCTTCGCGACCGACGGCGGGGCACTGCCAAGCGCCAGCCCCATCGACTTCGTGATGTTCCCGATCGCCTCCGCCATTACGCTTTATCTGACCTGGCGCATGTTCGGCGGCTTCATCGTCGCCTTCTGCCTGTTCTGGGTGGTCTATTTCTTCATTCGCGGCTACCTGCCGGACTGGACCGGCATTCTGGCCGGATCCGACTCCACATTCGGGCAGAGCCTGCGCGCCATGGTGTTGAACTTCTGGGCCCAGACCGGAGGCCAGTTCGGTCAGCCCCTGCAGGTCGTGTCCGGCAGCGTGCTGATCTTCATCGTTTTCGGTGCGGTGATGATGGCTTCGGGCGCGGGCGACCTGCTGATGAAGATCGCCAACCGGCTCACCGGAGGGCTCGTCGGCGGTGCCGCTCACGCGGCGGTCGCCTCCTCCGCCCTATTCGGCACGCTCTCCGGCGCGGCCATCTCCAACGTCGTCTCCACCGGCGTGATGACCATTCCGGTCATCAAGAAATCCGGCTTCAAGCCCGCCTTTGCCGGCGCCGTGGAAGCTGCCGCCTCCACCGGCGGTCAGATCATGCCGCCGGTGATGGGGGTCGTCGCCTTCTTCGTCGCCGGGCAGATCGGGCTGGAATACCGCTACATCGTCGTGTCGGCCATCCTGCCCGCGATCATGTTCTATTTCGCTACCTTCCTGACCGTCTATTTCGAGGCCCGGCGTCTTGGCATCGGGGCCCTGCCGAAGGAGCAACGGCCGCCGCTGACAGGCAAGGAATGGGTGCAGTGCCTTGTCTTTGTCGTGCCGCTGGGTGTCCTTACCTATTTCCTGTTCAGCCAGCCGTCCGTACCCAAGGCGGGGTTCTACGGCTTTGTTGCCGCCATCGTCTCCGCGCTGGTCCTGTTCAGCGAATTCCGGTCCCGCACACGCCTCTGGCAGGCGTTCGTCAACGCGGGTCGCATGGCAGCTACAATCGTCGTCATCGTTACGGCTATCGGACTGATCGTCGGCCTGATCCAGGTGTCCGGTTTTGCCGGCCGCCTTGCGCTGTTGCTGACACAGCTGGCCAGTGGGCCGTTGCCGCTCGTACTCATCGTCGTTGCCCTCGGCGCCATCGTGCTCGGCATGGGTCTGCCGCCTGGCGCGACCTATTTCATTATCGTGATCGCGCTCTCTTCCGGCATTGATGCGGTTGGTATCCCCGAACTGACGCTGCACCTGTTCGTGGTCTTCTTTGCGGTCATGTCCACGGTTACCCCGCCCGTTGCGCTCGCCGCCTTTGCCGCCGCCCCGATTGCCGGGGCCGACCCGATCCGCACGGGTTTCGAAGCCGCCCGGATCGGCATTGCCGGCTTCCTGATTCCCTTTGTCTTCGTCTATCACCCGGCGGTTCTCTACAAGCTGCAGGTGCTGTTCGCCTGGTTCGGCACCGGCGCGCCGGACAGCAAGGCGATGGTCGATCTCGCGACAGTCTCCTGGGGAGCGTTCTTCTGGATCATCGCCGCTTTCGCGCTCGCCATGTGGTCGATCGCTTCCGCTTTGGCCGGGTTCGACCGGGGGCGCCTGCCGTACTGGGAGCGTATTTTGCGCATTTGCCTCGGCCTGCTGGTTCTGGTGCCGAATGTGGCCATTGCCGGTGCAGCCGCGGTTCTGATCCTGGCGGACCTCGCCTTTCACGCAATGCGGCACCGGAGCCCTGCCGCCGCGCCCAATCCATCACAATGAAAAGAGCAATTTTCCACGGGAGGACGGAATGAAACGATTTGCCTTTACAGCCCTTGCGGGCCTGATACTGGCCGGCTCTGCGTCGGCTCAAGACACCACGCTCAAGATGCAGACCATCGAGCCAAGCCTCGGTCAGGCAATCACCATGGCGACCTTCGCCAACATCGTGACGAACAAGCTCGATGATGTTTCCATCGAAGTCGCAGGCGGCGGCGCGGCAACGCTTCACCAGATGGAAACCGCTCGCGGCAATCTCGACATGTACATGATCTCGCCGACCATCCACATCCTGATGAGCAACGGTGCGGCCATGTACAAGAACGAGCCGGAAGCCCCGGAACTTGCCAAGAATGTGCAGGTGCTGATGTGGTTCCCCTACGGCCAGTATCACTTCGCCGTTCGTGGTGACAGCGACATCACCGTTCTGGACGACATCGAAGGTGCAACGGTCTTCCTCGGACCGCAAGGAGGCGGTGCTTACAACGCAGCCAAGGGCTGGATCGAGGCCACCACCGGACTAGTCGCCGGTGAGGACTACGACGCCATCAAGGCAAACTGGGCGACCGGCTTCCAGTCCTTCCTGGACGGCAAGGTGGAAATGTATGTCAACGGTTGCATCGACCCGTGCCAGCAGTTCATCCAGTTCACCGAAACCGAGACAGTCCGCTTCATCGGACCGGAAGACGATCAGGGTGAAGAGGTCGACAAGTTCCTCGGCAAGTTCCGCCAGCGGGCTGAAATTCCGGCAGGTCTCTACGAGAATCAGGTGAATGACGGTCCGGTCATGTCGAACGACACGGCAGTGGGGATCGGTGTGCGTGCGGACCTTGACGAAGAACTCGTCTACCGGATCACCAAGGCCTTCTGGGAAAACCTTGGCAGCATCACAACCGATGCCCCCTGGGCCAAGGCCTTGTCGCCAGACTATGCTGCACAGACACTCGGCACGGCCACGTTCCACCCGGGCGCTGCCCGTTACTACAAGGAAATCGGGGTTCAATAACCGGCGTTAGCCCTGACCGACGAATAGCGGCCGGGCAAATCCACCAAGACCGGGGGTCTCCAGCCGTGAGCGCAGACCCCCGGCAAAGTTGCATCTATCGTTTTTCCGCCAAAACGTTGTACCTTTGTCAGTGTCGGCTGGGGGCAGCGGAAGATACCTGAGACTTTTTACGCGGAAGGTATTGATATGACTGTAACTCTGGATATTCAGCAACCACAGCCGTTCGATTTGGTGGGATCAAGAATACTGATCGCGGGCAATGCGACCGCATTCGAAGGAACCTTGAGCATTCGGGTTTCCGAAGGTCACGACGAATATGCCTCCTTCACCCAGGTCGGCTCACTCGGCCTCAAGCAGTTCCAGGGATATATCGATATCCCGGACACCAACCAGTTTCAGCTCAATCGCCTGTTCCTGACCCTGGCCGACGACACCGGCAACGAAAATGGCCCGTCCGTCGTCATCCCTGTCCTGTTCGGCCCCAGGATCCTGGCGGGATACGGTGGCTGGCAGCCCTACACGGTGAAGTCGGGTGATACCCTGACCAAGATCGCGCAAGACCAGTATGGCAACGGCGACTATCAACCGATCTTCGATGCCAACCAGCACATCCTAAGCAGTCCAAACGTTATTTTCCCGGGTCAAGTTCTTCGAATACCGCGAAACGACATCTGACGCCCGGCATCCGTCTCAAACAAGGGCCGGCAAAAAGAAAAGGCCCGCCAGAGGCGGGCCTTTCCGTCAAACCGTATTCGGCGCTGATTAGCGCGAATAGAACTCAACCACCAGGTTCGGTTCCATCTGTACCGGGTACGGTACGTCAGAGAAGCCCGGAACGCGGGAGTAGGTCGCGGTCATCTTGTTGTGGTCGACGTCGATATAATCCGGAACATCACGCTCTGCGGACTGGGTTGCTTCCAGAACCAGGGCGAGCTGCTTGGACTTCTCACGAACTTCGATCACGTCACCCGGACGGATCTGGTAGCTCGAGATGTTGACGCGCTTGCCGTTCACCTTCACGTGGCCGTGGTTGATGAACTGACGTGCTGCGAAAACGGTCGGGACGAACTTCGCACGGTAGACGATGGCGTCCAGACGGCGCTCCAGCAGGCCGATCAGGTTTTCGGAAGTGTCACCCTTCATACGGGACGCTTCAGCATAAACCTTGCGGAACTGCTTTTCGGAAATGTTGCCGTAGTAGCCTTTCAGCTTCTGCTTTGCGCGGAGCTGAACACCGAAGTCGGACAGCTTGCCCTTGCGGCGCTGGCCGTGCTGACCCGGGCCGTATTCACGCTTGTTGGCCGGGCTCTTCGGACGACCCCAGATGTTTTCGCCCATCCGGCGGTCAATTTTGTACTTAACGCTATGGCGCTTCGACATCGCGGTTTCCTTTGAATTCGCGTTGTTATTTAAAAGGAAACGCGCCCTCCTTTATCGTCACAACCCGTCTTGCGACGGAAAGGTCAGATCGACAGGGACCCGGCTAGACGGCGCCGGCCGGATGCCCACGGGTGCGTAGATCCGGAAGACATTGTCTGCCGGACCGCGCGGAGATACAGGCAGAGCCTTGAAATGTCAATCCGTGCACCCGGTCCGCTTCGGAAAAGACCCGCCGAACCCGGCCAATTCTGCTTATTTTGTCGGACAAGCAGGCATATTTAACGGTTCAGATGGAATTCATTGCCATAATTTATGACGTAGCGTCCACAAAATGGGGAAAACAATGCATACATTTAGAGATTTTTAATTGCAGCTTTTCACTATGCAATCGCCGTTGCAACCATAGCGAATAATATCAGTGCAACGGACTGTTCCGAGACCCCATCAAACAACGGAAGCTTATCGGCCGGACCTCGGCAATAGGATCTAGAATGTCAGCGAATCGTCAACCAGTTCTTCAGACAGTTCCGGAAGCGCCCGGCTTGCTCTGTCGTACGCCGAAGGACACGCTGGCGAAACTGGATTATGCCCTTCAGCCGGTCGTCGATATCGGCACCGGTGTTGTTTACGGCTATGAGGCCCAGATCCGGAACTGCGATCTTGTCGGTGCGCAATCGCCTGACGAACTGATCGATTTTGCCCACGCCGAAGGGTATCTGCCCCAGTTGGAAGCCCATCTTCTGGAAAAGGCGATGAACCGCTTCGGCAGTTTGAAGATCGCCCAGGGCACCAAACTCTATTTCAAGCTGGATGGACGCGACCTCGGCCAGGACAACGATCCGCGCATGCGGCTGGCAGGCCTTGTGGCGGAAGCCGGCTTGCAGGTGAACCAGATCTGCCTGGAATTTTCCGAGCGGCACCAGCAGACCTTCACCGACGTTACCCACCACGCCGTCAACGATCTGCGCCAGTTGGGCTTCCTGATCGCGCTTGACGATTTCGGCCGGGGCTCCTCCGAGCTGCGGCTGCTGCACGACATGTCGCCCGACTACGTCAAGATCGACCGTTTCTTCCTGAACGGCATCGATTGCGACGCAAGGCGCAAGCTGTTTGTCACCACGGTGGCCAACCTGGCGCACGTGCTGGGCGCAAGGGTGATTGCCGAAGGTGTTGAAACGGAGAGCGAGTTCAAGGCCTGCCGGGAAGCCGGCTGCGACCTGATCCAGGGCTACTTCGTCGCCAAGCCGTTCCAGGAAGCCTCTTCCGCCAAGCTCTTTTATGACCATGTGCGCGCGCCGGGTGTCGGCCGCAAGCGCCGGGAGGAGCTGGACCGGATCCGCAACGAGCTGATCAAGGTACCGACCATCCAGTCGAACGCTTCCATGAACGACCTGCTCGACATGGTGGTCCATAACCAGGAGGCCAGTGTGGTTCCGGTTGTGGATGCCAACAACGAGCCGCGCGGCCTGATCCACGAACGCGACCTGAAGGCCTATCTTTATGCGGGCGCACCGGACGACGACGATGCCAAGGCGGCCCTCGATTTCCCGCTGCGCTCTTTTGTGCGCGCCTGCCCGATCGCCGACATCGATTCCAATGCCGACATGCTGCTGGTGACCTTTGCCTCCTCTATCAATTCGGATGGCATCATCATCACCGAGAACTTCCGCTATGCCGGTTTCCTGTCAGCCACGTCTCTCCTGAAGATCATTCACGAAAAGCGTCTTCAGGAAGCGCAGGACCAGAACCCGCTGACCCGCCTGCCCGGCAATGGCGCCATTTCAAGGTTCATCGCCGAAAGCGGGCGCAAAGGCACGTACGACCGGCACATGTGTTATTTCGACTTCGATAACTTCAAGCCGTTCAACGACACCTATGGCTATCGCCAGGGCGACCGGGCGATCATTCTGTTCAGCGAACTGCTGCAGCGTCATATTTCGGGGTCAGGCACGTTTTACGGCCATATCGGCGGCGACGATTTCTTCGCCGGTTTCCAGAATGTCGACCAGACCGATGTTGCTGCGCGCATGCTGGCGCTGAAACGTGCATTCCGCCTGGATGTGGAAAGCTTCTATGAACCCGAGCACCGGGAACGCGGCTTCATCGAAGCCCAGGACCGCTTCGGCACGACGCGGCAGTTCCCGCTGCTGCAGTGTTCCATATCGATCCTCAGCCTGCCCAAGGGCCTGACGCTGCATCCCGATACGCTCAACCACGAGATCATGGAACTGAAGCGCGCCGCCAAGCGCTCCGACGACGGCCTGGCCGTCAAATGCCTGGCTGCGTGAGGCCAAGCCAAACGTCTACCCTTCCCAGGGAACACGTTCCGTTTTCTCACCTGACCGGTGGGACACGGCACTGAGCGCACTTCTCAAAGGCGCGCGCGTTCGGGATGATGCCTAACGTTGCTGTGTGGCTCGGTTCGTCGAAAAGATCCGGGCGACCGATGGCCAGGGGAAAAAGGCCTTTGTGACTATGCTGCCAATCAGTCCAGCACCAGACCGAACCCGGCCAACAGCCGTGACACCCCCGCATCCTTCGTACCGGAGGTGAAGATCGCCCGATCTGGCAGATGGCGCGAAGGCTCACTTGCGGCCCCCTCCCCCAGAACACGGACCAACTGGCGGGCAATGGCTTCCGCGGGATCCAGCCAGTCGACCGGCCAGGGAGCAATCCTGCGGAAACGGTTGGCAAGAAACGGATAATGGGTGCATGCCAGCACGACGATGTCGGTTCGCTTGCCGTCCTGTTCCAGGAAACAGTCAGAGATTTCCGGCAGAAGATCTGCGTCGGAGACAGTGTCACCACGCAGGTGTTTTTCGGCCAGTTCCGCCAGCTTGTCCGATCCGACAAGCCGGACATGGCACTGGCTGGCAAAACTCTCGATCAGGCTACGTGTGTAGGTTCTGCGCACCGTGCCCGGCGTTGCCAGAACCGAGATCAGCCCGGATGAGGTGCGCTCCGCCGCCGGCTTGATTGCCGGAACAGTACCGACAAAAGGCACGTCAGGATGTCTCTCGCGCAAGGCGTCCCCTGCGAGGGTGAAGGCTGTATTGCAGGCGATCACCACCGCCTTGGGGCCGTGTTCGGCAATCAGATCGTCGAAAAGGGATACGATCCGTTCTTTCAATTCCGCTTCCGGCCAGCGGCCGATGGGAAAGGCCGCATCGTCGGCGACATAAAGGAGCGGCTCATAAGGCAGCAGATATCGCGCTTCGCGCAGCACCGTGAGCCCGCCAAGACCTGAATCGAAAAAGAGTACCGGCCCCGAACCCTGCAAGATCTGCCTCTATTCTTCGCTGCCTGAACCTGATCTGTCCTTGCGCGGTCGCGTTTCCCGTTTTTCCAGCGAGGCCACGACACCACGCAGCGCGCGCACTTCCTGGTCGGTCAACTCCGCCTTCTGGAAGATGTTGCGCAGCGTGCGCACCATATGCGGCCGCCGCTCCGGCGGACGGAAGAAGGTAGCCTTGTCGAGTGCCCCTTCCAGGTGCTCGAAGAAACGCAGCACTTCGTCCTTCTTCGCCGGAGGATGCACTTCTTCCGACAGGATAAAGGGCAATGCGCCGGACGTCGCGGTCTTGCGCCATTCATAGGCACACACCAGCACTGCCTGCGCAATGTTCAGCGAGGCAAAATCCGGATCGACAGGCAGCGTGACGATCTCGTCGGCGAGAGCAACTTCCTCGTTGTTGAGGCCCCAGCGCTCTCGGCCGAACAGATAACCGGTCGCGGCGCCCTGTTCTCCAAGTTCGACGGATTTTTTGGCAGCTTCATCAGGCCCCCGCACAGGCTTGGGCACTTCGCGCGAGCGGGCCGTGGTGGCGAAGACGAATTGCAGATCGGCAATAGCCGCTTCGACACTGTCGAAAACCTGCACCTTGTCGATGACGTGATCCGCCCGGCTTGCCGCGGCTCTTGCCTTCTCACTCGGCCAGCCGTCGCGCGGATTGACGATCCGCAGATCCACCAGACCGAAATTCGCCATCGCCCTTGCCGCCGTGCCGATGTTCTCGCCAAGCTGCGGCTCGCAAAGGATCACCGCCGGCGGCTTGGCCGTCACGGCGCGGGCTTCGTCTCTGATGTGTGCATTCTTGCTCATGAAGCGGGGATGTAACGGAAGGAACGCCCGATGAAAAGACTTAAAGGAAAGGCCACGCGCCACAGGATTGTGCATTCGGACGCCAATCGGCCCCTCTCGCAAAAGGGCGTGCGAAAACCTGCCGCTTTCCGGCGGAAAGGATGTAAAACCAAAAGGCACAACGGGAGTGAACAGGAATGCCCATGCCGCAAACCTATTTCCGCGCATCGGTGGAGTTTGATGCCTTCATCCAGGATGTTCGTGATACCTGCATGCTGCAGACCCATCATCAGGCCTATCACACGCTACGCGCCGTCCTGCATACCTTCCGCGATCATCTGACGACGGAACAGGCCCTTGCTTTCGCCAATATTCTTCCGGCCGTGACCCGGGCGATTTTCGTCGAGGACTGGCATCCGTCCGGCCTGTTGCCACCTGCCTTCCCTGACCGGGAAACACTGATCCGCGAAGTCAAGTCGGTCCGCCGGCATCACAACCTGGCACCGAACAGCGCAATTGAGGATATCGCGGCGGCCCTGCGCCGGTCTTCAATCGACGAGCGGGAGCTCGACCGGGTGCTGGCAGGCTTTCCCGAAGGCGCTTCCGCGTTCTGGCAACCGGAGAGCGTCGAAGCCTGAGATTGAAGCATGCGCGAATGGATTGCCCAACGCCTTCCGAAGGCCTGGAAGTCCAGACATCCTGAAATCACGCGATTACCCCTAAGATTAAACAACACTGCAAATATTACCCAGGGACACAACCATCTTATTGTTAATATTTGAGATAAATTGCAGGAAAGATACAATCTCAACTTTACACACCCTCAATAAGTGCATGGGATACTGCTTTTCACGCTTCAATTAGGGTGTATTTCGTGCGGAAATCAGCAATCATCTTCCGGACTTATTGTCCAGCAGTTTCAATGCTTTGCGTTGCCGTGTTGTTCAGTGCGGGACTGCTTGTGACAAAGAACGCCGGTGCGGTGGGACTGCAGGCAGTGGCTGTATTTCCGCCCTGGTTTTCTGAACGACAAAGCTTCACTTCGGTAGCGCTTACCGGAGCCCCCATCGCAGCACCCGGACCTTTCGACTGGATGGTGGTTGCCATTCCGCAATCCGCGCAACAGTCGCAAAGTCTGAAATCTTCCAACGCACTTTTTCTGCTCAATGCCGAATTTGCACGGTTGTGCGGTATCGACCAGCACGGCCCCAGACTATCGGAGGCACGACCGGTCGAATGAAACCTTCGTTTATGAATAATTTCTGGGTCGATGTTTCGGCACTGAACGTGCAGCGACTTCGCCAGGCTGTGAGCTGGATTCTCGTCTGGTACTTCTGGCTGGCTGCAGCAATAGCCGTTATCGCATCTTATCTTACCGGCGGCTCAGTGCTTTTTGTTGCCCTTCCTCTGGCCTTGATCGGTGCCGTCACGACGGCAACTGTCATGGCCGACGCGTCGGCCTTGCGCACGCGGCTGATCGTGACCGTCGCGATCAATTCCACATGGATGTTCGGGCTCTACGTCGCCTCCGACATCCACAATGGCGAGTATATGCTTGAAGTGCATATGCTTTATTTCATCAATACGTCGATCATCATTGCCTACGTCTGCTGGCGATCGGTGCTGATGACCACTGTTGCCGCCCTTGTCCATCATTCGGTGCTGACGCTCCTCCACCCGGAACTTGTCTGGCCTTCCTCCAGTTATTCCTGGTGGCATCTGATGAACCACTACATCCTGGGAACAATCAATTGCCTGGGCGGCATCTATATTGCCGCTTCACTCAAGAGATTTCTCGACCACATGGAAAGCGCAAGGCTTGAAGCGCACCATCGCTCTATCCACGACGACCTGACCGGCCTGCTGAACCGCCGCGGACTTCGCCACGCCATCGGAAAGCTGCGCCAGGACGACGGCACCCTGCCCGACATGACCCTGTTCCAGATCGACCTGGACGGTTTCAAGAACATCAATGACACAGTCGGCCATGCAGCCGGCGACAAGCTGCTTGTGCTGGTGGGGGAAAGACTGAATGCGATTGCTCCCGTCAACTCGATCATCGCTCGTATTGGCGGCGATGAATTCGTGGTGGCGTCTCCTGCGATCGGCGCAGACCAGC
This sequence comes from Labrenzia sp. THAF191a, assembly GCF_009363335.1. Lineage (GTDB taxonomy): Bacteria > Pseudomonadota > Alphaproteobacteria > Rhizobiales > Stappiaceae > Roseibium > Roseibium algicola. The sequence goes on along the minus strand of NZ_CP045333.1, from coordinate 3,653,181 downwards.
AAACCGATTTCCTTGAGGGACTGAAAAGCTGGATGCAACGTCCCCATGTCGTCTCGAAAACCAAGCTTCGCGTGGGCGCCTCGGTTGGTGTAACCCATTCCAGCATAAGCGGTGGCAAGCTCGACAGCATGATGGTCGACGCGGACATCGCGCTTTACGAAGCCAAGAAGGCCGGAAAGAACAGGGCTGTGATGTTCAATCCAGGCCTGAAGAAAGATGCGCAGCATCTGATGAAAACCGCCGAAGCGGTCCTCTACGGGTTGGAAAACGACGAGTTCGAGCCTTATTTCCAGACCCAGCATGACACACGGACAGGTGCTATTGTCGGGATTGAAGTGCTCGCCCGCTGGAACCATCCCAAGCAGGGCATTCTCGGTCCCGCAGCTTTCCTGGACGCGGTTCAGGAAGCGGGCAAGGCGGCTGCCTTCGACAGCCACATCATGTCGAAAGCGCTCGATCTTATCCTGGCCCAGGAACGCACGGGGGTCGTTTTTCCGAAGGTGAGCTTCAACGTCAGCTACCAGAGGCTGGCGGAACCCGGACTTGCCGAATACATCCAGAACCTGCCAAAGGTCCGTGCCGAAATCGCATTCGAGCTGGTCGAGTCGGTCTTCTTCGATACGCTGTCGGACGATGAAGTCGAAACCGTCAACGCCCTGCGCAAGCTCGGCATTCGAATAGAAATCGACGATTTCGGTACCGGCCATGCATCGATTATCGCGCTGACAAAGCTTAAACCCGATCTTCTGAAGATCGACCGGGCCCTGATTTCTCCGCTGTCCAGCAATCCGGAGCAGTTCAAGCTGATCAAGACAATCGTCGACATGGCACACGGGCTCGGCATCGAAGCCCTTGCCGAAGGGGTCGAAACGGAAGACTCGATCAACAAGCTGCGCATGCTCGGTGTAAATTACGTTCAAGGATATGCCTTCAGCAAACCAATGAACATTGCCGACCTGCAAGGCTTCCTCGTTCGCAAGTCAGCCTGACGCAGACCGTCCCTTCCTTCAGCCTGATGGATATTCCGGCCCCGGTCGGAACGTTTCCGGCAGATCGCCCGTAACTGCCGGCCAACCTCCGTCGGAACGCCAGTCTGCCCGGTTCAAATCAGGCTCGGGCCGATGCCACTCCCTCCACTCCTGATTGCCTTTTCCGGCGGCTTTGCTAGAACACCTGCGGACTTCACAGCCTTCGCCTTCCGGAGGGCTTTCAATTGATTGCGTACAATTGTATACGCATGTCGAAATTCATCGGGAGCGGTCCCGCACCACTCCTTTGACCAATGTTCGAACGCTAGGAAATGTGACTGTCATGGCCGACATTATCTACACCAAGGTCGACGAAGCACCGGAACTGGCCAGCGCCTCGTTCCTGCCGATCATCCGCTCCTTCACCAAGGCAGCCGGTTTGACCGTCGGTACCAAGGATATCTCCCTCGCAGGCCGTATCCTGGCGAACTTCCCCGAGTATCTGACGGACGCACAGAAGCAGTCCGACGATCTTGCGGTCCTCGGAGAAATGGTCAAGCAGCCGGACGCCAATGTCATCAAGCTGCCGAACATCTCGGCATCGCAGCCGCAGCTCAACGCCGCCATCAAGGAACTTCAGGCCCAGGGTTACAAGCTGCCTGAGTATCCGTCCGAGCCGAAGACGGACGAG